>DKXD01000075.1:21190-34050 GCA_002492075.1 Ruminococcaceae bacterium UBA7135 | reverse complement strand
CCTATTCGTCATCGTCGTCAACTTCTTCAGCAGTATCGAACGCCTTTTCTTCCGCATCCTCTTCGGAAATCTCTTCGGCTTTTTTGCGCTTATGCTCCTTTACCTCGTCGATAATGACCGTAAGCATCAGCAGCCCCGCGCCGCATACCGCGCAGATATCCGCAAAATTGAATATCGGGAAATTGATTATCCGAACGTCTATGAAATCTATGACCTTGCCGTCATTGAAAATGCGGTCGATAAGATTTCCCACGCCACCCGCAAGTATCAGCGATATCGAAACAAGATAGACCGTGCGGTGGACCCTTTTTGTTACCATAAGAAACACCAGCCAAAGTATCACCGCCGAGGTTATAACGATAAGGAAAACCGTTTTTCCGGAAAGCTTGCTGAACGCCGCCCCGCTGTTTAAGCAGTAATAAAAATTCAGCACCTCTTTATCGCCGATCTTTATAAGATGAATCGTGTCGCTAAGTTCCATATTCGATACTATCAGCCACTTTGTGATCCTGTCTACCCCCACCAGAACGGCTGATACCAATAACCATATATAATGCAAATATATCCCCTTTTTCTATAGTAAGATTGATGTTTTGTGATGTTTTTCGTATCTTCTTTGGCTTTGTGAGAACTCCGATACCGATTTATACAACAAATGTAGGAGGGAAGCAAATTCCCCTCCTAACATGGTTATTCAAAGTTGAGTTTAACAACGTCGGCACAACGTTTGCACAAATTCGGATATTTGCTGTCGCTGCCCACGGTGTCATCGAACTTCCAGCAGCGTTCACACGCACAACCGCCTTTCTTCGTTACCGTTACCGAGCAAGCCGAGCCCTTGTACTCGCCATCGCTGCCAATGTTTACCTTCACTCCCGAAACGATACAAGCATCCGCAAGCTCACTTTCAAGCTGCTTTACGCCCTCATCATCGGTGAATATCTCCACCATAGCTTCAAGAGACTTGCCTATCACCTTATCGGAACGCTTAAGCTCCAAAGCCGCCAGAACATCGTCGCGTATCGCGTGGATCTTATCCCACTTTGCGTCATCCGCCTTAACGCCCGTCTTTTCGGGCATTTGGTTGAATACGACGGAGCGGAGATCGTCGTCCTTTTTATGCGGCATAAAGCTCCATATCTCGTCAGCCGTGTAGCACAGAATAGGCGCTATCAGGCGTACAAGCGAATCCAAGATAACATACATTGCCGTCTGAACCGACTTTCTCGCGGGAGAATCCTTCGCCTCGCAGTAAAGCACGTCCTTGACTATATCAAGGTAGAAATTCGACATATCGACTACGCAGAAGCTTATCAGCGCGTGGTAAGCAAGATAGTAGTCGAATGCTTCATAAGCCGCTCTCACCTTTTCGATAACGTTATCAAGCTTTGCAAGCGCCCATTTGTCAACCTCGCGAAGCTTGTCAAAGTCTACCATTTCGGTGTTGGGGTCAAAGCCTTTATTGTCGCCCAGATTGCCGAGGATATAACGCGCGGTATTGCGTATCTTGCGATAACTTTCGGAGAGCTGTTTCAGCATGTCCTTTGATACACGAATATCCGCGTGGTAATCGAGTGACGCGACCCAAAGACGCAGAACGTCCGCGCCAAAATCCTTG
Source organism: Ruminococcaceae bacterium UBA7135 (assembly GCA_002492075.1). Classification (GTDB taxonomy): domain Bacteria; phylum Bacillota; class Clostridia; order Oscillospirales; family Ruminococcaceae; genus CAG-115. Next base: position 32,432 of record DKXD01000075.1, on the reverse strand, counting down.
ATGACCTCTTCGGGGAATATCTGATTGCCCTTTGATTTGTGCATCTGCTGACCGTTTCCGTCAACCACCCAGCCATGAGTGCAAACCGCCTTATACGGCGCTTGACCTGTAGTGGCAACAGACGTAAGCAAACTGGATTGGAACCATCCTCTGTACTGATCGCAGCCCTCTAAGTACATATCCGCAGGCCACGAAAGCTCGGGGCGCTCCTTGAGAACAGCCGCGTGCGTGCAGCCCGAATCAAACCAAACATCGAAAATATCCATCTCCTTGCGGAACTTTCCGCAGCCGCACTCGCATTTAACATCGGAAGGGATAAAATCGCTCGGATCTTTCGCATACCACGCGTCGGAGCTTTCCTTGCGGAACAAATCGGAAATGACCTTAATGGTTGTGTCGTTTACCACGGTCTTGCCGCAGTCCGCGCAATACAGGATCGGAATGGGTACACCCCAGCGTCTCTGACGGGAAATGCACCAATCTGAACGCATATTCACCATATTCTTAATACGCTCTTCGCCCCATTCGGGGATCCACTTTACACTCTCGATAGCCTTGATGGTTTCGGGCTTGAACATATCCACATTGCAGAACCACTGGTCCGTTGCACGATAGATAATAGGCTCGTGGCAGCGCCAGCAGTGCGGGTACGGGTGAACTATCTTCTGCATTGCAAGCAGCGTGTTGTCGTCTTCAAGACGCTGCGCGATTACCTTGTTCGCGTCGGCGGTCTTTAATCCCTTAAATTCGCCCGCTTCATCCGTAAGCACTCCCTTTTCATCAACGGGCACAATGATCTTGAACATTCCCTTGTATTCGGGCTTCATACAGACCTCAAAGTCCTCCACGCCGAAGCCGGGCGCGGTATGAACACAGCCCGTGCCGCTGTCGAGCGTTACATGATTTCCCACGATAAGAGGAGACTTTCTGCCCATAAACGGGTGAGCAGTCTCGGTAAGCTCCAGCTCCTGACCCTTGAAGCTGCCCACGGTACTGTATTTCTTTATTCCGACAGCGCTCATTACCGTATCAACAAGCTCCGTCGCCATAAGAAGATACTCTCCATTAGATTTGCTCTTCTCGTCCTCCACCTTAACGAACGTATAATCGTAATTCGGACCTAAGCAGATAGCCAGATTTCCGGGAAGCGTCCATGTTGTGGTCGTCCAGATAACAGCGTATGCCTTTTTTAAATCTATTCCGAGATCTTTGAACTTTCCCTTATCATCAACAAACGGGAATTTTACATATATAGAATAGCACGGATCGTCCTGATACTCTATCTCGGCTTCCGCAAGAGCGGTGTTGCAGTCGGCGCACCAATAAACGGGCTTCAATCCCTTGTAGATATAGCCTTTCTTATACATCTCGCCGAATACTTCGACCTGCTTTGCCTCAAACTCGGGCTTTATTGTGAGGTAGGGGTCGTCAAAATCGCCCCAAACGCCAAGACGCTTAAACTGCGCTTTCTGGTCGTCAAGGCAGGAGAGCGCAAACTGTCTGCACGATTTACGCAGTTCCACGGGATCGACCGCGCCGCTATCTACGCCGAGCTGCTTTATCGCCTTAAGCTCGATAGGCAGACCGTGACAATCCCAGCCGGGTACATAATTCGCGTTGTATCCGGTCATTGCCTTGTATTTTACGATAATATCCTTCAACACCTTGTTCAAAGCCGTACCGAGATGGATATTGCCATTCGCGTACGGAGGGCCGTCGTGAAGTGTGTATGTCGGTTTGCCCTTGTTCTTCTCGGCAAGCGCGTAATAAAGACGCTCTTTCTCCCACTTTGCCAACATATCCGGCTCTCTCTTCGGCAGATTGCCGCGCATCGGGAAATCGGTCTGCGGAAGATTTACGGTGCTGTTAAGATCGACTGACATAAAAGTTATCTCCTCTGATTTTTCTGTATAATTATTTCTTTCCGTCCTTGTTTTTGCCAAACTGAAGATTTTCGTGTTTGGTAACGGTCTGGGTATCGGTATTAAAGAACGGCAAATTATTTTCCGCTGTTCTTTCAGACACCTTAGGCTCCGCCGACTTCTGGGGCTTCTGCGCGCTTTGTTTTCCCGCAGCGGATTTGGGTGCGGGCTTTACCTCCTGCTGCTCTGCTGTTGCTTCGGTAACAGACACCTCTGCTTGAAGCGCCTCCGCCTTAGCCTTTGCTGCAGCTTCCTTTACCTTTTGCTGCGCAGCGGCGTTCCTTGCAGCCTCCGCTTTTGCTTTTGCGGCTCTCTGCTGCTCCTCCGCCTTGACCTTTGCAAGCCTCTGCTCCTCGGCTTTTTTGCGCTCCGCCTCACGCTTTTCCGCTTCTTCGGCAGTACGCTTTACGAAATCGTTCTCGCACTTTTGAGGCATTGCTTCGATAAGTTCGATCTGTGCGTTATACTCAGCAAGCAGTTTATCCATAAACTCGTGAGCTTCTTTTCTGGTTTGCTGTATGATACTCTCTTGTATCGTCTGCTGCTTATCCATTGCAGCCTTTATCTCAGCCGCCTTATTGTTGGCGTCACCTATAGTCTTTTCTGCTGCGGCGTCGGCGTCAGCTCTTGTTTTTGTGGAATAATCGTTAGCGTCACTTATCATTTTCTCGGACTTAGCCTTGGATTCGGCAAGCAGCTTTTCGACCTTCTCCTTAGTCTCCTTGGTGATCTTTTCGGCAGAAGCCTTCGATTCCGCAACTATAGCGTTGCCCTGCTTCTGAGCTATCAGCAACGCGTCCTTCAGCGCTTCCTCGTCCTCGCGGTATTCGCGTATCTTATCCGCTAATACCTCAAGCTTACGCTCAAGCTCACTGTTGCTTTTTTGCAGCGCCGCAAATTCATCGGAAACTTCCTTCAGATAGTCATCGACATCCTCCAGCTTATATCCGCCGAGCTTTGCCTTATCAAACTGCTTGTTCAAGATTTCCTTAGCATTCATCTTTTTGACCCTTTCAAGATTTATAGGCAGCTTACTGCCTTATTATCACGCACCGCGCTTTAACAGCACGATCCGAAACTTTATGATAGCGAACCGTGAAACATGCTATTATCGATTTTATAGGAAATTAAGGAGCTTATCGACCGTTTGCCAATAGTTATCATTACGATATTTTAGCATCACGCATATTTTTCGATTATAACGCGTATCTTCCCTTTTTTTGTTTCGCCGGAAATTTTCGCCAAACGAAAACGACCGTAGCCGCGTATCGAGATAACGGTATTTTCCTTTATTACGCCGCTTACATTCAGACACACCGAAAAATCCGCACTTACCTGCCCCGATTTAATGAGCGACGCGGATCTTTCCCCGGATATGTTTACACAAGCTCCCACCAAGCGATCCAGCCTCAACGATGAAACAGTTCTGTCCAGCGTTTCAAACTTTGGCTTGGGAAGTTCTCCTATAATGCCCTTTTCGGACCTTACGCCAACATTACCTATTTTCAGCAGACCATCGACTATGCCGACAGCCGTCTCCAGACAAAACACCACCGCGTGATCCTCCGCCACTAAGATATCCCCCAGCATCGAACGTTCTGCGCCTGCGCTGAGGATAGCTCCCAAGAAATCACGATGTGTCAGCTTGTCACTTCCCCTAAAAGAAAATGTGACGGCAGGCACAGAAAACAAGTTAAACTTGTCGGAGAGTGGCAGATCCTCGGCATAAGTGCCATCGAAAAAGCCGCAGACCGTTCTAGCCGCGCCGTCATATCCACCGTAAAAAATCGGGTTTGCGTTCTCTGTTCGCGCCGCGTTTTTAGCAATTACAGCCTCCCTCTCGTTCAAAAAACGGGAAAACCGCGGCACACCGGTTTTACGGCTTAACGCCGCAAGATCGGTTATGTGAGCGAACAGATAACGCTCGTCGTCATTCAGTTCAAAATTCACCGCAAGATCAGTCGTCTATGGTGTTTATCCACTCAACGTTCTTGGGTGCTACCGCATAGCAGCAAGTGTCTACTTTCTTTATTCTTCCCTCAAACGCAGCCGCAACACCCGTCATAAAGTCAACGATACGTGTTCCAACCTCTTTGTCGATGCCGTTAAGATTCAAGAATATGATCGTCCCCTCGCGCAGCATATCAACAGCACCGTTCATAACCTCGTCGTATCCCGAAGGCTTCATAACATACAGCTTCGGAGAATCAACTCCGTTGTGGAGACTGATTATCTTTGAAGAATCCTTGTAGGAGTATCTCGAGCCGTCATCGTAGTCAGAATATCCTGCTTCCTCATTTGTTACAGCAGAGGAAGAATCATCATAGCCCTGCTCGCCGTAATCGCGGAATCCCTCGTTCTCATCGTTTGTGCCAAAAAGGTTTTTCAAAAAATTCTTTGCCATTTCTATTTCCTCCCAATTATTTTATTTGATATTTTCTGTATCCGAATAGTGCAGAACCTATCCGGATAATTGTGGCCCCATATTTTACCGCCGTCTCATAATCTCCCGACATTCCCATTGAAAGAGTGTCGAACTTAACGTTATCTTTCTCGCCAAGCTCCGACTTCAAGCTCTCGAAAAGCTCCTGCATTAAAGCAAAAACACTCTCCGAACATCCCGGCGGAGGGATGCACATCAAACCCCTTAGTCTAATGTTTTTAAGCTGCGCTATCTCGCCGCAAAACGCCTTGGCATCCTCGGCAAAAACACCGCTTTTTGTCTCCTCCTCACCTATATTTATCTCGGTGAGTATATCCATCACCAATCCGTGCTGCTCCGCGCGGCGGTTTATTTCCTCCGCCAAATGCATGTTATCCACGGAATGGATCATTGATACCTTATCAATAATGTACTTCACCTTGTTGGACTGCAGCGAACCTATGAAGTGGACTTCAGCGGGAGAATAACTCTCGCGCTTATCCATAAACTCCTGAACTCGGTTCTCGCCCAGCAAATCAACGCCCAGCCCTACCGCGTAATTGACGCGTTCGGGGGACACTGTTTTTGTGACCGCCATAAATCTCGGCAGATCCTTTCGTCCCGCCTTCTGTGCGGCATTTGATATATTATCGCATATCCTCAGATAATTCTCACGAATATCTTCAAACGAGGTCTGCGTATTATCCGATAAATTTTCCATCGTACAAATCTTTGCCCTCTGTAACAATGATATCGTAAAGCTTGAGATAATCCTCGTCGATCACCTGTTCTTCGTCATCGCCAGAGCCGCTTTCGTCATCGCTTTTTTGATAAACGTTCTGGCGGCAGATAACATAGTCGTCCGCCCAATAAATAACATCTACCTTTTTAAAGACAATGGTTTGTCCGCGTTCAACGAACACTCCTCGCTCGCCGTTTTCATCGTATCTCAACGCTTTTCTGGGAACTCTTAATCCCCCATAGCTGTTTATTATCAGCTTAAATCGGGCTGTTCTTCCCATTACAACGGTGGAATTCAGCTCATCGCACTCAAAAATGCAGATTGCTTCGTTTTCGCCGCTCTGCTCCAAAGAAACGACCTCCGCCTCCAGCTGCCGTCCATCGGAACCTACACGAATATTGACCGTATCGCCCTCGCTTATCCCAACCAAGTTTTCGTTGTTTATCACCGCCGCTATTCTCCAATGATAGTCCGCTATAAGCTTGCCTATCACGCTGTTTGCACCGGTGCTTTTCTTCGGATTTGCGATTATCTCGTTTATCTTCTCCTCGGTCATTTTGGAAATATCGTCGTAACCTATTTCTCCCTCATAACCATCAACATTACTCACGAAATACCCGGCACTTCCCGCCGCGACTTCCTGCACGGAACCAGATATCAGCGACTGAAGCCTGCTCACCTCTTGATTGAGCGCTTCCTTTTTTGCGGCGTATCCCTGCGACTGCCCCGACCCTTCCGGCTGCTCCAATGTTATCTCACGCTTGCACATTGCCTCAAGGAGTGAATTTTGTTTTGCGCCCGCGCTCGCATAATCACCCGCGATTACCGCAGAAACGATGTCCGAGTGGCTCTCGTTTATCTGAATGGAAATAGCCTCTAATTGGGAGCTGTCGGTACCTATCAGCTTTTCCGCGCTGTTTAGTACTTCGATCTGCTTGTTCAGCGCCTCGATCTCTCTAAGATACGCGGAGTCGCCCTCGCTTTTATAGCGCCGCGCGATCACCGAGCTTTTTCCCACTTTTGTACCATCCGCGTTCTCGAAAGTCAAAATGCCCGTGCCGCTGTTATAGATCAGCGTTTCGTCACGCATATAGACGCCGTCGAACGGAACGTTTACCTCGTGATCATAAGTATACGCAACCTCTGTGGAAATTTGAGCGCCGCGCGAAAAGAACAACTGCCCCATAGCCACAAGAAGGACAAACAGCGAAACGATCGCGACGACAACGGTCATCCACGGTGATTTCATTTACTCCTCCTCGCCCTTTTCGTAGGCGTCAAGAATAGAAACCGGCTTGAACGGTGTTATAGTGGAGATCGCGTGTTTATAAATAAGGTTCTGTTTTCCGTCGGTATCCAAAATAACCGTATAGTTATCAAATCCCTTTACGATACCTTTAAACTGAAATCCGTTGGTAATGTAGATAGTAACGGGTATCTTATCTTTTCTAGCCTGATTAAGGAAAACATCCTGCAACTTAATTTCTTTTGCCATTTTTATCACCTTTTCTCTCTATGTGTCATATCCGAAACCAAACGCCAAATGCGCTTGGGCACGGATATCCCCAACTATATATTTATAGTATAACACACTTTTCCGAAAAATGCTACTGTTTTTTGAAAATTTTTCAAAAAATTTTTTAATTTTTGCAAAAAAATGCTATTTGTTTCCTTATATTTACAGAATTGGTTATAATTGTAAGTAAAATCATCAATTACTGCCATCTATTAAGCAAACCGCTTTTTTAACTATATCATCAAATTCGTTATTTTCACCAATTATTAAGCGCATATTTCGTTCATCACGACGAAACCATGTCAACTGCCTTTTTGCGTACTGACGCGTCCGCAGCTTTAGTTCCTCAATGCACTCATCAAGTGAACGTTCGCCGCGGAAGTATGGATACAGCTCCTTGCAGCCGATAGCCTGAGCCGCGGTGGGGCGGCTTGACTGTTCAAAGCATCGCCGCGCCTCATCGACCAATCCCCGCTTCACCATATCGTCAACGCGTCTGTTTATGCGACTATGAAGTATCTCCCGATTTTCAAAATCAAGAGTTATCATCACAAATTCATACGGCGATGGCGTTTGCCGCGACATCTCCTTGGCTTGAAAGATAGTATGCCCCGTTGTATGATAAACCTCCAGCGCACGAATAATGCGCCCCACATTGTTCTCGTGAAGCGTTTCGGCTGTTTTCGGGTCAACCTCATGCAGCTTTTCCAAAAGCGCATAATTGCCGAATTCCTCGGCGAATTTGCGCATTTTCTCTCGATATTCAAAGTCCTGTTCGCTGTCGTCAAAGGTGAGATTATCCACAAACGAGTTGATATACAAACCCGTACCGCCGCAGATTATCGGAGTTTTTCCGCGCCCCAGAATATCGCGGACGCACTCGTCGCAGAGCTTGACGTAATCGGCGACGGAAAAGCTCTCGGAGGGGTCGAGAAAGCCCACCAGATGATGAGGTATGCCTTGCTGCTCTTCAGGAGTGGGCTTCGCGCTCGCTATATTCATATCGGTGTAGATCTGCATACTGTCGGCGGAGATCACCTCGCCGTTATAACGCTTTGCAAGCTCCACCGAAAGCGCGGTCTTGCCCGAGGCTGTCGGACCGCTTATCACGATTATTTTGTTCACAATTCTCACCCGCTTTTGGTCAGCTTCTCACGACCAGTCTAAAAATCAAACCTGTCAAAAACATCAGAACTACTCCGCCTAAAAACGAAGCGAGGTTTGCGATAAAGGCGTATCCCAGCGCCCTTCTGCTGTTCGTTTCCTGTTCTGTGATCTTTGGCAATTTTGCGGAATACACTAACGCCTCAGCAATAAGCACCGCGATCTCTCCAACAATATTTGCGAGAAATGCGCCAAATGCCCCGATCCGATAATCGCCAAAGGCGATAAGCGCGTTCAGAAATATCTGCGTTATTATATTCATTATAAGAATAAGCCTAAGCTCCCGCTTGCCGCGATAACCGAACCCAAAAGCCACACCTATTTCTATAAGTACCGTGAGCGCTATTCTTATAATAAGCCCGCCTATCTCCACCCAAACGCCGCGCACTCCGCCGTTTTTGTCAACGGTCATAGCGTCGCCATTCACTTTAACGGTAAAGTACGAGCTGAACGCGTATTTTTCAAGCTTTTCGCTTACAATAAAGCTTCCGCTTTCGGGAAAATACAGCAGTATCTTGAACTCCTGCGGCGGATGATAACCCCACGTTGCGCTGTCACTGCCCGTCATTCCATAATATACGCGGTCGACGGCGGGGGAATTGTAAATGTAATACTCGTCCGTAAGCGAGAAACCGTACAACTCCCGCCACACGCTCGGCTGTTTGTCAACATATTCATCGGTATAATGCGTTTCATGCGGCGAAAGCAGCGCGATATAATATTCCTTCCCTTTCACATCTCCCGTCACGTCTATCGTAAGAGAGGGCTTGGGTCCTATATCCGCAAACGCGGTGAGCCCCATTGCAAAAAACGCGCAAACCGAAACTAAGATGAATGTAAATACTTTTTTCATAGCGTTCTCCTAAAATTTATGCAAAAACGGCATTATGATCGGTTGGTTCATAATGCCATTATATCATTAAATATATTTTTTGTCAATACAACGTTTCCCTATATTGTAACGATTGGGTGTCTGATGATCGTCTTTCTTTTTTCTTCGGAGCATTTGTTCGGATCGCTTATGTATATTTCGTGATGAAGACGCTTATCCGTAAAATCGTTCGCGTAACCGTTTTCCACGAGGAATGCGTCCATTGCGGCAACGGTCTGCGGCTCGCTGTCGTAGTTTCCGATATGCATGCCCTGCACGCACAAGCCCTCGTCTATCGTCAGCATTTCGGCTGAGGAACAGTCGATCTTCTTTTTGCGAGCCGCCTCCTCTTTCGCCCACTCGAAAACCTCTTCGGTAACAAAATCGGGCAGACGCAACACGGATATCCACTTAAAGCGTTCCTTGTGCGAATAATCGATGTTATCCCAAAAGCCCTCCAGCGGCGGAACTACAAAATCGAAATACCCGTCAATGGAGTGTTCGCCACGCTTGCTCATTTTTATAGTGTATAAAATCCCATAAAGAACGCCTATTGCGCTTTTATACGCTCCGCCCTCCTCGTTGGGATCGCCTTCGCCGCGCACCGCCGCGTAGGTTATCGGCGGTACGATTATCAATTCGGGAGCTGTTTTCGGCTGATAAAGTGACTTGAACTCTTTTTTGAAATCGAAAGGCATTTCGGGTGAAGAATTACTTGTTCTCGCCGAGATACCAACAACGGTTTTCTCTTGCAGCTCCACGATTTTGTAGTTCATAAAAATATCCTCCACAATTTTTGGTTTTGTCGAGGTTATTATAGCACACATAATATGACACCTGTATGTCATATTTTAATATTTTTTTGAGATTTTTTTGACAAGCTCGGAAAACTCGCTCCTAAGCTCAGGCGGCGAGATTATCTCCGCTTTGTCTCCAAAGCTGAGTATAAAGCTGAAAAAAGACTGTTTATCAGACCATGTATGGGAAAACTCGCTGCCGCCATCCTCGTTGAATTTTGGAATTTCAATATTGTATTCGTCGAGAACGCGCCACTTCACCGACGCGTCAAACCGCACTGTCGCCGTGATCTGTCCGCCAAGATGCCACAGCCTCTCGCATTTGTACGGAGGAACGTCACGCTCCCCGTGTTTTTCTCCCGTATTTTTCAGCTCGAAAAGCCGAGACAGCTTAAACAAACGGTAATCTTGACGTGTCTCGCAAAATCCCCAAACATACCAGCCCGACCATTGAAAAATAACGTGATACGGCTCTATAACACGAAAACTCTCGCCGCTCGGCGCGTAATATCTGAATGATATTTTTTCGCGGTTCTCTATCGCTGTTCTTATCAGATCTATCTTGCCGGAAACCGCCGATTTATCCCAAGCGGCAAGGTCTATGATAATGTGGTCGTCAACGATCGCCGCCTCGGAGTTTTCCACGGAGAGCTTATCCATAAGCAGACGGTAGCGTGAACTGTCGCTTACACTTTCAAGACCTTTCAGCCCCGCAAAGATCGCTTTAATATCTTCGCTTGATAGCAAGGTACTGTCGATTTTATAGCCCTCCATTATCGAAATACCGCCGCCCTTGCCCTGCTCGGTCACGATAGGTATGCCCGCGGCGCAAAGTGCCTCGATGTCGCGGGCTATCGTTCTTCGGGATACCTCGAATTTTTCCGACAGCTCGGCGGAGGTTGTCTTGTCCTTTTGCAGCAGAACGGATAAAATCCCGACAAGTCTATCGATCTTCATTATTGGTCGTTCGCTTTCTTTTTCGGCTTTTTCGGTTTTGGCTCGGGGAGCGCGTTGTATGTTACTGTCACAATCTCGGTGAGAAACTCGGAGTTATCCACGTCCTCGATAAACAAGTAATTTTTCGCACCGTCATAGGGCGGCTTTTCGGGAAGATTGGGGAATTTTTCCTTTACCTGCTCCGTTGGCTTTACAAACAGCATATCATCGCACACCAGCGCGAAAATCTTGCCGCCGCAGTACAACCCGTACTCTCCGAACATCTTCTTATAGGTGATCTCACCCGCGCCGCGGCATTGATCCGCTATGTATTCCACAAATTCTTTCTTCGACGACATCTTATCTCCCCCACTTTTCGCACTGCTTTATGCGGCGACCGCCGTCTCCCTGCTTTTCGTCATACGCGAAGCTGTTCAGAAGTTCGCACGGAAACTCGACGCACTGTCCGCAATGTTCGAGGCTCTTTCCCTCGCAGCTTGCTTTTACGGGGCACTCTCCCCAAAACGGATCGTCAATATTCACGCAGCCCTTGCAGCCCATAGATTCTTTGAACTCACACTCGGTGCACAAGATACCGCATCTTGATTCGACAACATTGTTCATACGCCCAGCTCCTTTTCCAAAAATTCCCGTATAAACGGACCGTTCTCCTCCGACAGCGGTATCAAAAACGCGTTATTGCGGCATTTTTGATAGACCTTACCGTCCATTGCAAACTCATATCCCCCCGAGCATTTCGGGTCGTCGCCCGTTCCGGTGAGCTTTCGGCAATCGGGAGACTTTATCGTCTTGCTTTTCACCTTTTCGGGAAGCGTATTTAGAAAATCGCCGTATTCTCCAGCGTGAGCCGA
>DKXD01000075.1:18182-20906 GCA_002492075.1 Ruminococcaceae bacterium UBA7135 | reverse complement strand
GTATTCTCCAGCGTGAGCCGCATAAATACGCGCCTGTATGCCGCTTTTGCGTGTCACAAAATTCAAAAGCGTTTTCTTATTATCTCCGCGAAGATAAGAAACGACAAACCCGCTTTTTGCCGACTTTATTTTAATTTCGCACCCGTTTTCGGCGAGAAAAGCGTTCAGTTCCGAAACAAAGCCTTGCTCGCTTTCCCCGACTGTTTCAAGAAATTCTTCAAAACTGCTCATTTTCATACTCCTTTATTGAACGAGCCTATCTCGATAAGATTACCCTCGGGATCCGAAATATAGCAGGTGCGCTGTCCCCAAGGCATGGTTTTGGGGATCATAACGGACTTTGCGCCCTTTGATACGGCTTTTTCAAACTCGCGGTCTACGGCGGCGTAATCTTCCACGTCAAGCGCTATCTCAAAGTGTCCGTTTACGCCGTTTACATAGCCGAATTCCGCGCTTGTCATTTCCTCAAAATCGGCTCTGCCGTACATCAAAAACAATGTTCCGTCTTTTTCAAGAAACACGTTCTTGTCAGCCGCCGTTTCCTTGATCTCAAAGCCCAGCACATCACGGTAAAAAGCTATCTGTGCTCCTAAGTCCTTTACAAATATTCCAAATCCGTCCAGTTTCATATTATACTCCTAATAATAAATACAGTACTGTTTTCACAGCCACCCTTAGTATAACACGATTTTCGGAAATTCTCTTGTAAAAAAACGACATCACCGCGGCTTTTTTGCATATTCGATTGCCTGCCCGGGATTCATCAGATGATGTTTGCGAAAATCATTGATAAGGTGTGACTGGTCGGCGTAACCGAACTTTTCCACGGCGTCCAACGAGTTGAAGTCCTCGCAAAACGCCATTTCACGCCACAAGAACTGATACCGCACCAGCGACGAAAACGCTTTCGGCGAAATGCCCATCGTCCCGGAAAAAAGACGCTCTAATTTACGCGCAGAGACCGCCGTATATGCGCGAAGCTCGGATATTTCAAGAGCGCCGCGGCTGTCGATGATGAAGTCCACGGCGTTCAAGAGGTCGTTGTCAACATTCCGGCTGTCAAGGTGCTTTAAAAGCCAACACTCAGCGGCAAGCACGCGCTCCTCAAAGCTCAAAGCGCGTTGTATCGCACACTCAAGCGACAAAAAATCGTCAAAAAATTCCTCTGCGGGAAACGCCCGTCCGCCGCTCTTTGAAAAATCTCTGCGTGAAAACAGCTGCGCCGTCCACGCGTGAAAACGCACTCCGAACAGTTCCTCGCCGCTTCGCTCCGAATAAAAAGAGCGTTCGTCCAGCGCACAGAAAAACGCTTCTCCACCTGTTCTGAAAATGATATCCATACAGGTATCGGGGATAACAAGTATATCATCAGCCGTCTGCCGCTCCGTCCAGAAGCAACGGACAAACGGCTTTAAGGCTCTGCACGGGGCGGTCTCACGGTAACCCTCTCTGCCGAACGGAGTGGAGAGAACTGGCTTGTATTTTTGAGCAAGAGCGACCATATACTGTTCCTTTCATGTGATCACTGGTATTTATCGGCATAATTTTCAAACAAATAGTTGTTATCGTTGTTCCGCCAATTAAATGTTTCCTTCTTTGTTGCTTTCCTAGCCTACGACGGAGGAAACAATAAAATTTTGGAAATATTTAATCGGAACATCAATAATTCATTTTTTCTACTTTTTTAACAACTCTTTCAGCAATCTCTCCGCAGGCTTGTAGGTCTTGTTCCTTTCCAGTATCTCCGACAGGATATTACGCGCGGCGGCAAGGTCGTTTTTACAGTAAGCAAGAGCCTTTGCATACTCCAGTGCTACCTTATCATTACGACTGTTGAGCTTGTATGACTCAGAAATGCTCTCGAATGCCTTTTCGGGTTCGTTCAGCGCGGCATAGCAGCGATACAAACACTCATACGGCTTGAAATGCCGTTCCAATTCAACGGAGGTCTTAAAAAGCTCTATCGCCTCCGCATAGTACGCATTATCCAGTTTTTCTCTCCCGGCGTAGTAATTTTCTATAGCGTTCATACTATCCTCCCGAAATATTTTTCGATCTGCCGCTTGGATATCTGCGTCAATACGGGTCTTCCATGCGGACAGTAACGAATATTGTTATCCTTTAAAACTATGTTCGCGAGATACGCAAGCTCCGTGATATCCTGATCTTCGTTGGCACGTATGCTCGCCTTGCACGCCATTGTATGCAGAACGTCATCGAACAACATTCCCTCCGCGTTCGTGTTGTTCTGCGCAAGGGTTTCCGCAACGCTTTGAAGCAAGTCCTCGGGATCGCACTCGGCAAGCGGTTCGGGCAAGCCGTCCACCATTACCTTGCCGCCCTCCTCAAATCGCAGCGATATGCCAACGCTTTCAAGCTGCGAGCGATAATTGCTCACCGCCTCGTATTCATCGGCGGGCAAGAACACCGCTTTCGGTTCTAACAGCAGCTGAACATCGGTGTCGCGATCTTTTTTAAAGCGTTCAAAGTTTATGCGCTCATGCGCCGCGTGTTTGTCTATAAGAATAAGGCTCTCGCCGCTCTCGCAGAGTATGTAGGTTTTAAACAGCTCGCCGATAACGCGAATATTCTCCGTATTTTCCCGCACTTCGGGCGGCTCGGCAGCGGGCGTCTGCTGTTTTGGCTCTTCTTCTCTTTTTTCAAACGACTTCTGCGTAAGATACGCAAAGCCGGGCAGTTCCTCGATAGGCGTTTCTTTCTTGG
>DKXD01000075.1:3724-17885 GCA_002492075.1 Ruminococcaceae bacterium UBA7135 | reverse complement strand
ATTCTTTCTTGGAGCCGTACTTCTCCGCCTTTACCAAAACAGGCTCGAACTCGGGCAGTACCGTCTGTTCCGTTTTTTCATCGGGCACGGGAAAACGAAAACTTTCGGGCTTGCGGTAAAGGCTATCGGAAACAGCGCGGTCATTGACTGCGATACCGACGCTTTTTCCCGTGGGTATCGCTATCGTAGGCGCGGTCGGCTCTTCCGGCTTTTCGGGCTTGGACGGCTCGGAGCTTCTAGGGCTTTCGGCGGACTTTGGCAAAACTATCTCGCGGCTTTCGTCGTAACCCAGCAAGGCATTCTTTACTGCGTAATAAACCGCGTCGAACACCGCCTTGTCATTTGAAAAGCGCACCTCTGTCTTTGCGGGAGAGATATTCGCATCCAAAAGCGCGGGGTCGAGATTGACATTCAGAACGCAAGTCGGGAATTTCCCCGTCATTATCGAGTTTCTGAACGCTTCCTCCAAGGCGGCGCAGCATATCGGATTTTTCACGCTTCTGCCGTTTATGAAAAAATTCTGCATGGTGCGGTTGGAACGCGTGAACAGCGGTGAGCTTACAAAGCCCGTAACTCCAATATCGCGGTAAATGCTGTCAACAGGTATCATTCCCGCGGCAAACTGTTTTCCGAAAACCGCGTGTATCGCGTTGAAATACTCTGCGTCGCCGGGAGTGAACAGCGTCTGCTTTCCATCGCGGATGAAGCGAAACGAAATATCGGGGTGAGATAAAGCCAACTTCTCAATAACATTCGCGCAGTAATTTCCCTCGGTTACGTCCTTTTTGAGAAACTTCAGACGTGCCGGAGTGTTGTAAAACAAGTCACGTATTATAATGGTGGTGCCGTCCGCGCAGCCTGTGCGGTCATACTCCATAGGCAATGTGCCCTCGATCTTATAGCAAGTTCCCAACTTGTCTTCGGCGCGCTTTGATACGGCTTCTATCCGCGACACCGCCGCCACCGAAGCCAGCGCCTCTCCGCGAAAGCCGAGTGTGTTGATGTTTTCAAGGTCTTGCGCGGTGTACACCTTGCTTGTCGCGTGACGTTGAAAAGCAAGCGGCACGTCCTCATAAGAAATGCCGCAGCCGTTATCGGTTATCCTCATATAGGTTATCCCGCCGCGCTTTATTTCCACGGTAATAATATGCGCACCCGCGTCTATCGAGTTCTCCGCAAGCTCCTTTATCACCGAGGATGGTCGCTCTATCACCTCGCCCGCCGCAATAAGCTCGTACACGCTTTTATCCAGTTGATTTATCTTTGGCATAGCCACACCGCCTAAATTTTACAATACTTCACGCGCCGTTTTCCTCGTCTGTGGTGGGGAAAACGGCGAAATAATATACACCGTTCTCTCTATTCCGCATCTCCCCGCCGTTGGCGAGAATATACGGAAAAACGCTTAATTATCTTCAAGTGTTTCTTTAAGCTCCTTTATCAGCATAAGAGCGTCCATGGGACTCAGCAGATTGATGTCCAGCGCGCGAAGCCTTGCAAGCACGTTCTGCTCGTTCACCGCGGCAAAGCTGAACTGATGATCCTTAGTGTTTTCTATCGCCTGCGCCAAGCGAACCTTGCCGCTTACCTCCAGATCCTTAAGCTCCTCCTTCGCGCGCTTAATGACCGCGTTCGGCAGACCCGCCAGCTTCGCGACTTCGATGCCGTAGCTGTTGTCCGTGCCACCCTTGATGATCTTATGCAGGAATTTTATGTCATCGCCGCGCCGAGACACCGCAATGCTGAAATTCCGAACGCCGTCCATCTCGCTCTCCATGGTGATAAGCTCATGATAATGAGTGGCGAACAGCGTTTTGCAACCGATTTTTTTGCAGATATGCTCCGCCACCGATTTTGCTATCGAGATGCCGTCAAAAGTAGACGTGCCGCGCCCTATTTCGTCCAGAATAACAAGACTGTTCTTCGTGGCGTTTTTCAGTATCTCCGCCACCTCGTTCATCTCCACCATAAACGTGGACTGCCCCGCCGTGAGATCGTCGGACGCGCCGACGCGCGTGAATATCTGATCCACAACGCCTATCTTGGCGTACTTCGCGGGAACAAAGCAGCCCATCTGCGCCATAAGCACGATAAGCGCGGTCTGACGCATAAACGTCGATTTACCCGACATATTCGGTCCTGTGATGATAAGCAGCTTGTTCTCGGTATCGTCAAGCAGAACGTCGTTGGGCGTAAACGCGTGGTCTTGCATTATCTTTTCGATGACCGGGTGTCTGCCGTCGCGGATGTCGATGACATTTTCAAGCGTTATCTCGGGCTTTACATAACCGTATTCCAACGATACCTGAGCAAACGAGCATACGGCGTCCAGCGCCGAGACCGAAACCGCCGTTTCCTGTATTTCGTTTAGCTTTGTCGCAATGTAGTCTCTTACCTCGTTAAACACCGCCTGCTCAAGCCCCAGTATTCGGTCATTCGCGCCGAGTATCTCGCCCTCGACCTTCTTCAGCTCCTCGGTTATGTATCGTTCACCGCCCGTAAGCGTCTGCTTGCGGATATAGTGTGCGGGAACTTGGTCTATAAAGCTCTTCGACACCTCGATATAATAGCCGAAAACTCGGTTGTATCCCACCTTCAGCGTGCGTATATTGGTTGCGTCACGCTCGCGCTGCTCTATCTGCTGCAAAATATCCTTGCCGCCGCCCGCAATTCCGCGCAAACGGTCGATTTCCGCGTTAAAGCCCGCCTTAATGACCCCGCCGTCCTTTAAGGTCTGCGGCGGATCGTCAACGATCGCGTTCGCGATAAGGCTCGAAACGTCCGAAAGCTCATATATGGAACCGTTAAGCTCGACAGTCAGTCGCGACTTTAAATCGCCGAGCGTTTCTTTTAAAGCAGGGAGTTTTGAAAATGTCTGCCCCAGCGCGTAAATATCTCTTGGGCTCGCCGAACGGTACATAACGCGCGACATCAGCCGCTCTAGGTCGTAAACGCCCTTCAGCGCTTCCCTGATATCGGAAAGAAGCGTTGGATTTTGAATAAGCTCATCCACTGCGTCAAGACGCGCAAGTATCTGTGTATGCGAGGTCAGCGGACGCTCCGTCCATGCGCGAAGTCTGCGCCGCCCCATTGCCGTGACAGTCTTGTCCAGCACCCACAGCAGAGAGCCGCGTTTTTCCTTGGTCCGCATAGTCTCGCAAAGCTCCAGATTCCTCCGCGCGGTAAGTGACAATCCCATATACTCCGCTCCGCTGTGCACAGAGAGCGTAACAAAACGCTGTACCGTTGCCTTTTGCGCGTCGCAGACATAGCGGAACAGTGCGCACAGCGCCTTCTGAACAAGCGGCAGCGCGGATATTCCCAATTCGCCAACCGACTTGTTTTCATCAAACTGCGAGGTTATCACAGTAAGATCGGTATTGTCGAATTTATCTTCATCGGACATTTCGACCGAACAGCCCGAAAGCCGATTCTTTACGAACGTGTGAACCTCTTTAAGACTTAAAAAGTCCTCGTTTATCAGCAGCTCTACGGGCGCAAAGCGTGAAAGCTCGGAGATCGTTTCCTGTTCGCGGTTCTTTCCCGTTTTTTCAAAAACGTGTACCTCGCCCGTGGAAATATCGGCGAACGCTATACCTATACCGTTGCTTTCGGCGCATACGGAAGCAATGTAATTATTGCTGTCCTCAGCGAGCATTGAGGACTCGGTGACCGTACCCGCCGTTACCAAACGGATAACGCCGCGTTCAACCAAGCCCTTTGTCAGCTTCGGATCGGTAAGCTGCTCGCAGATCGCGACCTTAAAGCCCTTGTCGATAAGCTTTTTAATATACAGCTCGGCACTGTGGAACGGCACTCCGCACATCGGCGAACCCGCGCGAGAGGTAAGCGCAAGCTCCAACTCCTTTGATACGGTAAGAGCGTCATCGAAAAACATCTCGTAAAAGTCTCCCAAGCGGAAAAACAAAACATATCCGCCGTACTGCTTTTTGATATCGAGATACTGCTGTAACATCGGAGAGACTTTCTTGTCGCTCTCCGTGATCTTATCCTGCGCTTCATGCGCCATTCCGCTTACACCTCAACTTTTCTGATGTCAATTACTTTCACGCCGATCGTCAGCCACAGCCGCCGCAGGTGCTGCACGAACCCGAGCAATCGGCTGCGGGCGGCTCGGACGGGCAGGTCTTGGGGTCTTCGCCCTCTACCGCGTAGGTGAGTATGGTATTTATCTCGCTCATCAGCTTATCCATTCCTTGCTTTGCCATTGTGAACGCCGCCATATTCTCGTTTGACATAACTTCCTCGTATGCCTTATGCATTTTCGCGGTAAGCTCCTTTACCTTTTCGTCGTTTCTCTCACCGTCGGGCTTGTCCGATTCCATAGCCAGATTCTGTCGAACAAGATTGAATTCGCCTATAAGATTCTGCAAAGACTCGTCCTTATCGTTTTCCTCCTTGCACTTAACATACTCCTTGTAGCGCTCGTCAGCCTGAACTACCTCTCCCAATACTCTTGCAGCTTCAATAACAGTCATAATAATATCCTCCAAAAATTAATTTATGATTTTCCCGATAAGCGCCCAATTAAACGCTTTCTCGATTTTTACATTAACAAACTGTCCGATAAGCGACCTGTCGCCCTCAAAATCCACTATAACATCCTGTGGCGTTTTTCCCGTAAGCAGGCTGCTTTGCGTTCTGCCGTCGCCCTCGCACAGCACTCTGAACGTCCGTCCGACATAACGGTTATACGCGTTCTCGCCGATTCTTCCCTGAACCTCCAGCAGCTCTCTGAACCATTTGCCTTTTTCGTCTGCCGATACGGGGTCGGGCATTTCTGCGGCTTTCGTGCCTTTCCTCGGACTGTAAATGAACGTGTACAGCGAATCGAACTTCACGCGTTCCACAAGCGAAAGAGTTTCGCAAAAATCCTCGTAAGTCTCTCCGGGAAATCCCACGATTATATCCGAAGTCAGAGCCGCGTCGGGAACTTTTTCGCGGATATAGTCGATTATCCCGAAATAATCCTCCCGCCCGTAACGGCGGTTCATCAGCTTCAGAATGCGGTCGCTGCCGCTTTGAACGGGCAGGTGAAAATGCCGCGTTACCTTTTCACATTCCGCAATCGTGTCGATAAGCTCCCGCGTGAAATCCTTGGGGTGGCTCGACATATAACATATTCTGAACTCCCCGTCAATTGCGTTTATCTCGCGCAAAAGTTCCGAAAAAGATGTGCCCAGTTCCTTACCGTAGCTGTTCACGTTCTGACCCAGCAGAAGTATCTCACGCGCGCCGTCCGATATCGCCCGCTTCACCTCGGAAACGATATCCAAAAGCTCCCGCGAACGCTCTCTGCCGCGGACATACGGAACTATACAGTAGCTGCAAAAGTTGTTGCAGCCGTACATTATCGGTACGCTGACCTTTAACCTGCTTTCGCGGCGCACAGGAACGCCCTCCGCGATTACTCCGTCGCCCTCGGGTATAAAGAACTTCCGTTTGCGCTCCGTGAGCTGCTCGTAAAGCAACTGCGGCAGCATGTGGAGCGAGTTCGTGCCGAACACCAAATCGACATGCGGAAAACTCTGCTTTATCTTCCTTGTGATGTGCTCCTGCTGCACCATACAGCCGCACACTCCGATTATCATATCGGGATTGCGGCGTTTTTCGTGCTTTAGCGCCCCAAGGTTTCCGAAAACGCGGTCCTCGGCGTTCTCACGCACCGCGCAGGTGTTGAAGATAACGATATCCGCGCCGTCCGGAGTATCCGAAAAACCGTAACCCATCTGCGCCAACATTCCCTTTATCTTCTCTCCGTCCGAAACGTTCTGCTGACAGCCGAACGTATGAACGTGTGCCACAGGCGGCGAACCTTTGGAATTTATTTCGGCGACTTTTTCCATAAAGCCGCGCTGCTGCGCCATTTCTTCTTGGCTTATCTTAGTTGTCATATTCCTATCCTTAATTTAAAAGCAATATCCGCACCGAGCAACCGCGTTTTGCCAAATTACAGCTCTGCCGCGCAACATACTTTCAACTGTGTGCATCTCTGCCGATACCTTATTATTATAACATATTCTCAGAAAAAAAACAAGGTTATTTTTTCAAATTTTCACACATCAAAAGGCGGTCTAATACCGCCCGGTCATTTTCGTTTCGGCTTGTAGCGCTTTGGCTCCTCGGGTCTTTTAATGCTCCCCGGAACCTGCGCGAACACCGCCGCCGAAACGTCCGCTGCTCCCGCGTTCAACAAAATCTCGGCAAGCGCCGAAAGCGTGCTGCCCGTTGTGGTAACATCGTCGATTATCAACAGCCGTTTTCCCGTGACTTCTACGTCTTCCGCCAAATGAAAGCACTTTCGCGCGTTTAATATACGGCTTTTTCGCGTTAAAGTTTTCTGCTCGACCTTATCGAAGTCCGCCGTCAAAGCGTTCAGTATCGGAATATTAAGCCGCATCGAAACGCGTTCGGCTATCTCCTCGGCGGGAGAAAACCCTCGCTTTTCGATGCTTAAAAAGCCGCTCGGTACGGGAACGAGCGCGTCCGCGCTTACGTTTTGAAGAACGCGGCTCATCATCAGCCCGAACGCGTCTGCGGGATAGATAAGGCACTTGAATTTCAGCATGTGCACCGCCGCTCTGGCAATGCCGCTGTACCAACAGCACGCGTACAAGCGCGAAACGTTTTCGGGCGGAGGAAGCTCGCCGTTTATCAAGGGCAAAAGCCCCTCGCAAGGCTCGCAGTAATAGTCGCGAGCGTCAATGACCCTCCCGCAGAACGGACAGATATTCGGAAAGAAAACCGAAAGCGCTCTGCGCTTAAATTCATACACGGAAAGCTTATTCATCAGTCTACAAATTGATCCTCCAGCATGAGCGCCAAGCATGAATAGCGCTCCTCTCGACGGTCGTTGCGCACCATCTGCTCGATCTTCACATCCGTGCCGATAACGATAAGCGTTTTCTTTGCGCGGGTTATTGCAGTGTAAAGCAAATTCCTGTATGAAAGCCTGTTCAGATAATTGGGCAGCAGTAATATCACCGCGGGATATTCGCTGCCCTGACTTTTATGAACGGTGACGGCATAAGCGTGCTCTATCTTCTTGAGCATATCTCCGTCATACTGCGCCTTTCGACCCTCAAAATCCATCTCGCAGCGGCGGTTCACTCTATCCGTGGCAAGTATCTTACCGATGTCGCCGTTAAATATGCCGTGAGATTTTTCCGCGCCGCGCCGCCACTCAACATCGTAATCGTTCTTGGTCTGCATTATCTTGTCGCCGTCGCGGAATATCACCTGATCGAACATCAGCATTTCACGCTTGTCCTTTGAAGGAGGATTCAGCGCCGCCTGAAGTTCGCGGTTGACGATCTCCGTACCTACCGCGCCCACTCTTGAAAGGCACAGCACCTGTATATCCTCCAGCGGATCATAGCCGTAGGCTTTCGGCAAACGTGTCTTGCAAAGAGATATCGCAAGCCGCAGCGAGGCGGCTTCATCGGCGGAATACATAAAGAAGAAATCATGTGCCGTATCATGAAGCTCGGGAAGCTCACCGTGGATTATGCTGTGAGCGTTCATAACGATAAGGCTCTGCTCCGCCTGTCGGAATATCTCGGTAAGCTCGACAGACGGGATTTTGCCGCTTGCAAGCAGATCGTGCAGTACGTTGCCCGCCCCCACCGACGGAAGCTGATCGGTATCGCCTACCATAATAAGCCGCGTACCGATCTTAAGTGCTTTCAAAAGCGACGCGAACAGAATAACATCCACCATTGACATCTCGTCAACGATTACCGCGTCGCAGTCCAGCGGATTTTCCTCATTGCGCTTGAATGTTCCGCCGCCCGCCGCAAAATCAACCTCAAGAAGTCTGTGCAGCGTCTGCGCGGAAGCGCCCGTAAGATCCGACATACGCTTTGCGGCTCTGCCTGTAGGCGCGGCGAGCTTTATCTTCATGTGCCGCCGCTTCATCAACGCTAAAAGCGCTTTCAAGGTCGTCGTCTTTCCCGTGCCGGGTCCGCCCGTGAGTATAAAAACGCGCTCATTCATACACGATGTAAGCGCATCCTTTTGCATATCGTCATACTCCATACCGTTTTCCAGCTCTATGCCGGCGATCTCGGGGGAATAATCGGCGCTTTCGCTGCCAAGCTTTATCATCTCGGCAAGCTTTTCGGATATGTAACACTCGGCGTTGTAATACTCCGATAAATAGATATACCGCGTGTCATACTTGTCCGTATTAACAATAGCGCCGCGGCTCTCGGCATATTGCAGCGCGTCATAATACGCCTTTTCGCCAATAAGCAATTTCTGCGTCACAGAATTCGCGACGTCGCTCTCACGAACACAGCTGTTGCCATCGTTTGCGTATTGGTAAAGTGCCCAGATAATTCCCGCGAAAACGCGCTCCTCGCTGTCCATGGGAAGGTCAAGATCGCGCGCTATCCTGTCTGCATCCTCGAAGTTCAGATCAATACCCTTTTCGCAAAGACAATACGGATTGCTCTGCACCGCGCAGATAAGATCGCCGCCGTAAAATTTCCAAGCCGCCGATATCACATTCTGGGGGAGCTTGTACTTTGAAAAGAACGTCATCGCCTTTCTTAGGCTTGTAATGTTGTGAAACTCCTGACCGATAAGCTTCGCCTTATCGGCGGGTATTCCCTTTATGGACGCCAACTGTATCGGATCGTTTTCAAGTATCTCAAGAGTTTTCTCACCAAATGCGTCTACAATCTTCTTTGCCGCTGCGGGACCTACACCCTTGATAACTCCCGAACCGAGATATCTTCGTATAGCGTTCACATCTGTCGGAAGAGTACGCTCGAACATCTCAACGCCGAACTGCAAGCCATACTTCTGGTTATTTACAAAATCGCCGTACATTGTAAGCCGTTCGCCCTCGCGAACATCGCCCATATTGCCCACTGCCGTGAAAAGCTTATCATCCTTGCTCATTTCCAATACGATATATCCGTTGCTATCGTTATAAAAAATAATGTTTTCCACATCGGCGGTCAGACACTTCAATTCACCTTCTTTTTTCAAAACATCACCCATATTCCTCACAACCCCTTTATAATTTCGTCGTTCCGACAAATCCTACATCGGCGTATTTTTCACACAGCGCCTGCAATTCCGCGCCGCTTTTATCCGTTATTACGATAACGCGTCCTATAAATGTCGATTTTCTGGCATTTTCAAGGAATTCCTCAATATCGCCGTGGTCCTTTATATAGACCTCGAACTTGCGCGAGCCGCTGTCAAGCAAAGCATTAAACAGTATTTTCAGCAAAACAGCCAGCCCGAATATCGACAAAAACATCATCACAAAAACATACAGAAATCGCATACAACTCACCTCTTGCGGCATTATATGCGTAAAGATCCAAAACGTTAATCTCCCTCAAGCAGTATGCAGTTCCAGCCTTCCTCGTTCTTTTTGGAGATAGTTTTCCAACCGTTTTCGGCAAGCGCGCTTTTCACTTCGTCCGCTCGCTCGTCGATTATTCCCGAAACGATCAGCTTTCCACCCTCTTTCAAAAAACATTGAAACAGCGGGCTCATCGCTATGATGACATCCGCCACGATATTCGCGCAGATAACGTCATACCCGCCGCCGATCCTCTCGCGAAGTCTTTCATCCTCAATAATATTGCCGCAATACGCCTTAAAGCATTTAAAGCCGTTCTTTTCGATATTTTCCGAAGCAGTGTTTACGGCGTTCTCAAAAATATCGCAGATCGCCGCATCACTCGCGCCGAACAGCAGCGCGGCTATAGTCAGAATACCGCTTCCGCATCCGAGATCCAACACTCTGTCGCCGTCTTTTATCACGCCCTCCAGAGTTTCCATAACCATCTTGGTAGTATAGTGCTGACCCGTGCCAAAAGTTGAAGCGGGGTCTATTTCGAGTATTTTGTCGCCCGCTTTCGGAGAAACATCCTCCCACGAGGGCTTTACTATCAGACTTTTGCCCACTCTGAACGGCTTGTAGTACTTCTTCCAGTTGTTCGCCCAGTCCTCTTCTTTTACGTTCGCAAGCTCCATGCGAATGTTTCCGTAGAAGTTGTCGTCGTTATTTGCCGCGCAGCTCTCCACATAGCTGCGTATCGACGCCAGCATTTCCGCACCCTGAGCGTTGTCATGAATATATACGGTAATATGCGGCTCAACGGTTTTAAGCCCCATAAGACTATCGTCCACATAATCCCAGTTCGCGTCCTTGTTTTCCAGAAAATCCTCAAAATCAGCGCTGTCCTGTATTATGAAGCCGGTGATGCCGCGATCGGTCAGCGCGCCCGTTATCCCGTCTATCGCCGCGGACGACGTAAAAATATCTATTTGAATAAAATTATCCATATTTCCTCCCAAAGCTCATATGCAAACTATATTTATCATTATACCATATATTGTAGAAAAATTCAAGCGGTTGCCGCAGAATTTTGCGGGAGCCGTTCAAATTCTCGATATAGATTTTCGAGAACATTCTTTTGTGTTTTTTTACAAGTTCCGAAATGCCCATTATTCCGGAAAGTCTATTTCGGATAAAAATTCTACGATCTCACATATTGATTTCTTAATTTTACTGTGGTAAAATCTTATCAAAACATAAGGATAAAGCATATTTTCTTCTAATTTATCAAAAAACATGTCATAATATAGCTATATTGCGCCGCCAAACGTGAATTTTGAGATAAATCGTTTTAAGTGCGAATGAGCAACACATTCGCTGAAAAAAAAGGAGGTAACTTTATCATGAGTACAAAAAACGATGAACGTGCAATCAAAGTTGAATTTGGCAGAACTATCAAGAACAAAAGGAAGCAGAAAAGGCTGACACAGGAGGAATTGTCCGAGATAGTTGGGATAACTGAGGTTTATCTTCGAGATCTTGAGCGCGGCAGCTACACGGCAACATGGATCATCTGTCTTAAAATATGCGCGGCTCTGAATATCGATCTTAAGGACATTCAGGAAAAATACATAGTTCCCGAAATAACAGAGCAGCAAAAAAAGCAGGAATTAAAGAAAAACAAGAAGATAGAGGTTAGCGGATTAAATGCAAATTCACCGCGAAATTTTGTAAAAAACGATTGATTTTTTCATATTGTTGTGCTATAATAAAAAGGCCGACAGCAATGTTTAATGCTGTCGGCTTTGCCAAGCAACAATTTGGTCAGACACCGAAATGAGCTTGCAAAAGCGCGGCGTTTCTTGCCGCGATTTAACATTATTGCGCAGCAGCACTATGAAAGGCGGTTTTTTAATTGTACAAAAGAATACTTACGATACAGGATGTCTCATGCGTCGGACAATGCTCGCTTACCGCGGCGTTGCCTATTTTGAGCGCGGCGGGGCTTGAAACGGCTATTCTGCCAAGCGCGGTGCTTTCCAACCACACGGGCGGCTTTTCGGGCTGGACTTTCACCGACCTCACCGAGGATATGCCCAAAATACGCGAGCGCTGGGAGCTTGAAAACATAGAGTTCGCGGCGGTGTATACGGGATATCTCGGCAGCGCAAAGCAGATAGACTACGTAAAAGACATCGTAAAAAGCAGACTTGTTTCGGGCGGACGCTTTATTGCCGACCCCGCAATGGCGGACAACGGCAAGCTGTACACGGGTTTTGACGCGAACTTCGTTGAGGAAATGAAAAAGCTCTGCTTCTCGGCTGATATTATTCTGCCGAACATCACCGAGGCGGCGCTGCTCACGGACAGCGAATACAAGGAAACCTACGACAGGTCTTACACCGATATGCTCACCGAAAAGCTGCTGAAAAGCGGCGCGAAAACCATTGTGTTTACCGGAATAAGCTACAAGCCCGAAACGACGGGCGTGCTTGTCATTGAAAACGGCGAAAGAAAATACTACGAACACCGAAAAATAGCGGGCGGTTTCCACGGCACGGGAGACGTTTACGCTTCGGCATTCGTCGGGGCGCTTGAAAACAACTTACCCGCGTTTGAGGCGGCAAAGATCGCCGCTGACTATACGCTGGAATGTATTGAAAAAACCAAGGGTGACGACTTGCATTGGTACGGCGTTAAGTTTGAGTGCGCCCTGCCATCCTACATCAAGGCGCTGAATCTGTTTTAATCGCGGCTTTTCCGACAACCGCAATCTCTCCCCTGCACCGCGCGGGGGAGTTTTTTTGCTTTTTCGCCCAATTTTGTACCAAAAAGGAAACCGGCAATAATTTCACCTAATTTTCGCGAAAATATCACCCATTTTTTTTTTTGATATTATAGTCAATGAAAATGGCTGGGTACGCATGGAAAAGCCGTTATTTGCGGTTTTTTCAACAATTTCTTAACACCTATCCATAATTTTAAGGAGGAAAATTACATGAAAACTAAAAAAATAATGGCGGCTGTTCTCGCGTCCTTGTGCGCGACTGCCGCAATGTCGACTGTTGTATCGGCAACCCCTGTGGGTGTCAAAAAAGAGGAAGTTGATGTTACATTCACAGTTGACGGCACACTTGAAGGCAGTGCGGTTCTGGATGCCATTTTCGGAGATTATAAGCAAAATGCATTTGAGCTTATTACCATGTCATCCGATGATCCGTTTGCGTTAATCTACCCCGCAGACTGGAGCAGACTTGATAAATGGGTTCCCGTTGAAGGAAGTGACGTTGGATTATGCGTTAGCGGTCTTTGCATGGACATAGGAGCTAAAGATCCCACAGAGAGGATCAAATTGCCGGCAAGTACAGTAAGCGATCTCCCTGAAGAGGCTTATGCGACATCACAAGGGATGTTCGGTATAACACCCATACTCAACCAACCTACATATTGGAAGCTCGTTCCTAAAGAAAACAAAAAGATCACCGTTAAGGCTCACATACAATTTATGGGACCCGCACAGCTTAAGGACAAGACCGAAGACAATTCAAGCGCAACTTCTGACACCACATCGAACACGACCAACGACCCCGGCGCAACCGATGAGACCAGCAGCGGCACAAGCAACACCGAGAACTCCGGCTCGACCTCAGGCAGCAATTCAAGCGACGCATCGACCACAAAGGTTGAAAGCACCGTTACGCTGAAAGATGGCAAGCTTGAGGGCGAGGCGCTCACCAAAGCAATCATCGGCGATTCCAATAACGAATGGAAGAACGTTGAGGGATTGACATTCACGTCCGATAAGCCTTTCTCGGTTCAGTTTGACGTTAAGGCGGGCGCTGTCGAGGGCGACGAGACCGCGACAACCTACATAATGGGCGTATCCGAGCTTAAAAAGGACGCGCTTCCCGACAAGGCATACAACACCACTTGGGCGCTCAGCAAGGATGAAATCGCGGCAATGCTGGCGGGCGACGCCACCGGCAAGAGCCTGAGCATCAAGTCCAAGGACGGCTCCGACATCGAGGTCAAGGTCACCGCTACGTTCAAGGCGGCTTCCGGCACGGACAACAAGAACACCGGTATCGCGCTGGCGGTAGCTCCCATAGCTCTCGCGGGCGCAGCGGTTATAGTTGCGAGCGTTGCGAAGAAGAAAAAATAATCTGTGTTTGTAATATTTCCTAATCATATTTATTCCCCCGAGAAATCGGGGGGCTTTTTTTCAGTTATGTTCTCGGCAAGAGCGGAATACAGGTCTTTTCACATTGCGATCAAGGAACGGCTGATTAAATCGTATTTTTGTTTTTCAAAACGCGGTTTCATCGGCTCACTCCTCGTCTGTGGCGGGGAGTGAGCCATTAAATCAGTGTTTCCTTAAAATATACAAATTTGCGCCGCTTTCTGTTCGCGGGAAGAATCGCCTTTCCGCAAATTGGTGAAATTTGCCGAAAATACTTTGCACAACAAAAAAAATCTCTCCCCGTTTCGGGGAGAGAATGAAAAGAGCAATTTTTATATACCGAATTACTTGTTCCAATCGTAAAGCTTGCGTATCTCCGCGCCGACCTTTTCAAGCTGGTGTTCAGCCTCGATACGGCGGCAAGCGTTGAAGTGCAGTCTGCCTGTCTTGTTCTCGTTGATCCACTTAGCGGCAAACGTACCGTCCTGGATCTCGGTGAGGACTTTCTTCATTTCCTTCTTAGTCTCTTCGGTGATAAGACGCTTGCCTGTCTCATAATCGCCGAACTCGGCGGTATCGGAAATGGAGTATCTCATCATAGCGAAGCCGCCCTTGTAGATAAGGTCAACTATGAGCTTCATCTCGTGGATGCACTC
>DKXD01000075.1:3282-3408 GCA_002492075.1 Ruminococcaceae bacterium UBA7135 | reverse complement strand
CATCTCGTGGATGCACTCAAAGTACGCGTTCTGAGGATCGTAGCCCGCCTCAACGAGGGTCTCGAAGCCCGCCTTCATCAAAGCGGTAACGCCGCCGCAAAGAACAGCCTGCTCGCCGAAGAGGTC
>DKXD01000075.1:0-2968 GCA_002492075.1 Ruminococcaceae bacterium UBA7135 | reverse complement strand
GCCGAAGAGGTCGGTCTCGGTCTCCATCTTAAATGTAGTTTCAAGAACGCCTGCGCGCGCACCGCCGATACCGGCAGCGTAAGCAAGTCCCGTGTCGAGCGCTCTGCCGGTAGCGTCCTGATGTACGGCAACCAAGCAAGGAACGCCCTTGCCCTCAACATACTCGGAACGAACGGTGTGACCCGGTCCCTTGGGAGCGATCATAATAACGTCAACGTCTGCGGGAGGAACGATAAGACCGAAGTGAATGTTGAAGCCGTGCGCGAACATCAGAGTTTTGCCCGCAGTGAGGTTCGGAAGAATGGATTCCTGATAAAGAGCCTGCTGCTTCTCATCGTTAATGAGTATCATAATAATGTCGGCAGCCTTTGCAGCGTCTGCGGCGGTCATAACCTTAAGACCCTGCTCCTCTGCTTTTTTCCAGCTTTTAGAGCCGTTGTAAAGACCTACTACAACGTTTACGCCGCTGTCCTTAAGGTTCAGCGCGTGAGCGTGTCCCTGTGAGCCGTAGCCGATGATCGCAACGGTCTTGCCGTCCAACGCGGACAGATTGCAGTCTTCGGAATGATACATCTTTGCCATAATAATTATCTCCTTTAAATAAATATATTCGACGCTTTTTCAGCGAGGATAAACCAATCAGATGCTTTTGACAGATACCGCCTGTTCACCCTTTTGAATGGCGATAGTACCTGTGCGGACTATTTCCTTTATGCCGTATGGGCGCAGCAGCTCCTCGAAGTTGTTGAGGTTCTGTGCGCTGTCCGATATTTCTATCGTCACAGAATTTGCCGATATATCCGAGATCTTTCCGCGCGAAAGCTCGCAGATACTGATAATTTCCGGGCGCTGCTTCGGCGTGCAGCTCACTTTTATAAGGATAAGCTCGCGGCTTACCATACTCTCGGGCGAGAGCGTCTTTACCTTGATAACGTCTATCAGCTTATTAAGCTGCTTTTCGATCTGTTCAAGCGTGTATTTGCTGCCGTCCGCAACTATTGTTATACGCGAAACGTTCACATCGTCCGTGATACCCACCGCAAGGCTGTCTATGTTGAAGCCGCGCCGCGCGAACAGCCCAGCCACACGTGCCAGAACGCCCGCGTGGTTTTCTACCAGAACGGAAATCGTATGCTTCATATTCACTAACCTCCGTTACAGTATCGTCTTTTCGTGCTCGGGCACTGCGACTTCAAGCAGGAACGGCTTGTCCGACTTTATCAGTCTCTCAATTCCCTCGACTGCGCTTTGTTCGCTGTCCGCGAGCATATGATCTACGCCGTACGCATCGGCGATCTTGCAAAAATCCGGGCTGCCGTCAAGCGACACCGCAATTAGCCGATCACCATACGTTCTTTCCTGAACCTCGCGTACCATTCCCAAAAAGCGGTTGCGAATAACGATCATTTTGATATTTATTCCGTGCTGCACAGCCGTAGCTATCTCGTTCATTTCCATCTGGAACGAGCCGTCGCCGCACACCGCGACAACTTCAAGGCTCGGGTCGGCGGTTTTCGCGCCTATCGCCGCGGGCACGGAATAGCCCATGGTTCCCATGCCGCCCGACGTTAAAAAGCGCCCGTCATTCAGCGAAATGTTCGCCGCCGTCCATATCTGATTTTGCCCCACGTCCGCAACTACCACCGAACGCTCGGGCAAATATTTGTTGAGCGTTTGTATGAACCACTTGGGGTTTACATATCCGTCCGCTTCGGGCAAAGGCTTGGTATCAACGCGCTTTTTGTCAAGCTCCGAACGCCATTCCGCATGAGTTAGCGGCTCTTCAAGGCCGTCCACCTGTTCAAGCAGTTGTTCGAGCACCAACGTTATATCGCCGACTATCGGAACGTTCGCGTCTATGTTTTTGCCGATCTCGGCAGGGTCTATATCGATATGCACCACCGTAAAATCGCTGCGCTTCTCCATTGCCGACATCGCTCTGTCACCAACTCTCGCGCCCAGCAAAAACAGCGTATCGCAGGAATTAACCGCCGCGTTTGCCGCTTTCATGCCATGCATACCTATCATTCCGTAGTAGAGCGGACTATCGGACGGCATAGCGCCAAGACCCATCATAGTTGACACTACGGGAATATCGTTCTTTTCGGCGAACTCGCGCATAAGCGCGACGCCGTTTCCCGTAAACAGTCCGCCGCCCGCGCAGATAAGCGGCTTTTTCGCGCTTTTAAGCGCCGTTATCGCACGCTTTATCTGGTAGCCGTTACCCTTTGTGCTTGGTCGGTAAGAACGAATATCCACCGTTTCGGGGTACTCGAAATCTATCTCCGCTTTTTGAACATCAAAAGGCACGTCTATCAGCACAGGACCGCGCCGACCCGTTCCCGCGATGTAGAACGCTTTCTTGAATATATCCGCGGTGTCCTCGGGCTTTTTGAGCAGATAGCTGTGCTTTACAAACGGCTCCGCCGAACCTGTGATATCAGCCTCCTGAAAAACGTCTCTTCCTATCTGCTCGGAATCCACCTGTCCCGTGATTATCACCATTGGCACGGAGTCCATATACGCGGTCGCTATCGCGGTGATAAGGTTCAAAGCGCCCGGACCGCTTGTCGCGACGCACACTGCGGGTTTTCCCGTAATACGCGCATAGCCGCTTGCGGAGTGACCTGCATTCACCTCGTGCCGCACAAGAATATGCCGAATATCGCTTTTATATAATTCATCGTAAAACGGACAGATCGCCGCGCCCGGATATCCGAATATATCCTTTATGCCCTCCGCTTTCAGGCACTCGGTCATCGCGCGCGCGACCGTCATTCGTTCGCTTGCCAATCTCAACATTCCCTTCAAATCTCTTGGTCGAAAAATACTCACACTTTTTATTATAGCAAAATCTTCCGCGCTTGTCAACTACATTTAGTGGGTTTTTACAAAAAAACCACAAAAATCGCACTCGCTTGGGAGATTAAGGCAAAAAGCGAGATAGCTGCAACGCTTGAAAAAGAGG
>DKXD01000121.1:9764-22621 GCA_002492075.1 Ruminococcaceae bacterium UBA7135 | reverse complement strand
CGGCGACAAGACTATAAAGTATATACCGGAGGATATACGTCTGCTTTCAACGAAAAACTATCCCTCAAAACGGCTGCTGTATATCCTTATGGGCGCAGTGCTTGTGGGTATCGTTCTTTGCGCGCTGCCCAAAAGAAAACGCGCAAAAGCCGCGCAGGATAATTCCGAGGAGCAATGGAGCGGAGAATAGCGGCGGTCTGACCCAATCTTACAAAAATGTAAGACTAATGTAATAGAAAAGTTATGGAAATTTACGTGTTGATTTGATATAATGATAGCAGAACATAAATCAAAATGTAGGGGGAAACGAAATGTCTCTGCTTGAAGTAAACAATCTGAAAAAGGTATATGTCGGGAGGTTCGGCGGGAACAAGGTCGAGGCGCTGAAAAGCGTTTCGTTCACCGCAGAGCAGGGCGAGTTTATCGCTATTATGGGCGAGAGCGGCTCGGGAAAAACGACTCTTCTGAACATACTCGCGGCGCTTGACCGCCCGACGGCGGGCAGCGTTATACTTGACGGGCGCGATCTGGGGAAAATAAAGGAAAACGAGATGTCGGCGTTTCGGCGCGATAATCTGGGGTTCGTGTTTCAGGAATTCAACCTGCTGGACACGTTCTCGATAAAGGACAACATCTTTTTGCCGCTGGTCCTGCGCGGACTTAAATATCCCGAAATGGAGCAGAAGCTGCTCCCGACGGCTGGGGCGCTTGGCATTTCCGATATACTGAACAAGTTCCCGTATGAGGTTTCGGGCGGACAGAAACAGCGAGCGGCGGTCGCGCGGGCTATCATAACCGACCCGAAAATACTACTCGCCGACGAACCTACCGGAGCTCTTGACAGCAAGTCCTCCGATGAGCTTTTAAAGCTGTTCGGGAAGATAAACCAAAACGGGCAGACTATTCTTATGGTAACGCACTCCACGAAAGCCGCCGCTCACGCGTCGAGAGTGCTGTTTATCCGCGACGGCGCGGTGTTCCACCAGATATACAGAGGAAACGCCACGGTCGACCAGATGTACCGCAAGATTTCCGACGCGCTTACCGTGATGGCGTCCTCGGGAGGTGTCGCGGAATGAACGGACTGTATTCAAAGCTCGCGGCGACGGGCATCAGGAAAAACGGGAAATCGTATATTCCGTATATTCTCACCGCCGCGCTGATGATCTCGGTGTTCTACATCATAACGTTCCTTTCCGCGAACCGTATGCTCAAACAGATGACAGGCGGCAGCGGAATGGCTATGATACTTCAGTTCGGTATGGTGGTTATGGGGATATTCTCCGCGATATTTCTGTTTTACACCAACTCGTTTCTTATCAAAAGAAGAAAAAAGGAGTTCGGGCTGTACAACATTCTGGGGCTTGGCAAGGGGCAGATAGCTAAGGTGCTTGTACGCGAAACGATTTTCGTGTATCTTATCGCGGAGGTCGTGGGACTGGGAGTCGGCATACTGTTTTCAAAGCTCGCGGAAATGTTGGCGTCAAGAATGCTTCGGGGCAGGCTGAACTATTCGTTTTACGTAGACCCTATAGCGGTGATAACGTCTTTGATACTGTTCGCGGCAATATTCGCGGTCATTCTGCTGAACTCGCTCCGTCAACTGTTTTTCTCGCGCCCAATAGAGCTTCTCCACAGCGAAAACACGGGGGAAAAACCGCCGCGCACCAATATTCCCGCAGCGGTGATAGGGTTTGCGGCGCTTGGTATCGCGTATTATATGGCGCTCAGGATAAAAGAGCCGGGCATGGCGATAGGGCTGTTCTTTATCGCGGTAATACTCGTTATAATCGCGACTTATCTGCTGTTTATCGCGGGGAGCGTGGTGATATGCCGCACTCTGCAAAAGAACAAGAACAGCTACTATAAGACGAAAAACTTCGTTTCGCTGTCGCAAATGGTTTTCCGTATGAGGAAAAACGGCGCGGGGCTTGCGTCTATCTGTATTCTCTCGACAATGGTTCTGGTGACGCTTTCAAGCACTATCTCGCTTTATGCGGGTATTCCCGATATGGTGGGAACGGAATACGACAACGACATCACGATATGGGTTCAATCGCCGAACGGGAGCGTGGATACCGACTGGCTTATCGAGCAAACGAACAGGGTCGTTGACGAGGCGGGAAAGCCGCTTCACAACGCCAAAATGCAACATTATTTACAGCTTCGACCGGGAATGTTGGAGCTTGCGATGGGGCTTGAGGAGCGCATTGCGGAGCTTGGGTTTGATTCGCTCAGTCTCGGCGTGGACGGCGAATTTGCGCCGATAAGCGAGGCTGACGAAAACATCAAGGCTTTGGGTTTGGAGCTTGGCGAATACGACATTGCCGTGTTCGAGCCGTCGCTGAAGATAATCACTTCGGAGAAAACGGTGAAGTTCGGGCAATACACGCTGAACGTTATTCCGATAGAAACAACGCCCGATAGCCTTGCGCCGAGAATATTCTATGATAATCAGGAATACGCGCAAATTTACGTCCGCGACAAGGGCGTTCTGGATAAGCTGCTTTTGGAATACCGGAAGCTTGCAGAAGACGCAAACAAGGCACTTGGAGTAAATGAGTATTGGGTTCCGTTTCTAAATGCTATCTACGGCTTTGACGTTTCTAACGAGAAAGGCGAATATGAAGGCGACCTTTGGGAGCTTGTCGATATGTTGAGAAACGAGTTGCACACAGAGTGCGACGGACGATTTGGAATGGACACCGAGTTCGCCTTTAGTGTGGATACCGTGGCTACTCTTATCGAGGAATACTACGGGCTTTACGGCGGTCTGCTGTTCCTCGGGATAATGCTGGGCGGAGTGTTCGCGCTGTCGGCGGCTCTTATAATGTACTACAAGCAGATAAGCGAGGGCTACGAGGACGCGGCGCGGTTTGAGATACTCCGCAAGGTGGGAATGACACGCCGCGAGATACGCTCAGCGATAAACTCGCAGGTGCTGAAAGTTTTCTTTCTGCCGCTTGCCGCCGCGGGGGTTCATATGCTGTTCGCGTTCCCGATGATCGCCAGAATGTTGAACGTTTTCAACTTCTACAACGTCAAGCTGTTCGGCTTGGTTACCCTTATCGGTTTCGCGGTTTTCGGACTGCTGTATGTGCTGTTCTACAAGATAACCTCAAAGAGCTATATGGGGATAGTCGGGGCGAACGAGAAAAAGGAGAGGAATAACCGTCAGCCCTCTTGATAAGCCGATGCTACGGAACGTTGCTTAAATGTTACGGCATATTTCTTGAATATTCTGCCCGGATGTGTTACGATAATTTCAGCGGCAAACGCCGACTAACATCTCGGAGGTTTTCGTTATGGAAACAAACTTAACATTCGGGCAGAAATTAAAAGACGCGCGCAAAAAGGCGGGGCTTACTCAGGAGCAATTAGCGGAAAAGCTGGCGGTTTCTCGTCAGGCGGTGACAAAATGGGAAAGCGACAAAGGACTTCCCGACGTGGAGAATTGGAAAACGCTGTCAAAGGTGCTGAATGTCAGCATTGACTATCTTCTCGATAACGGCGAGCAGCTTGATTTAAGCGTAACGCGTGAGGAGATAACCGTAAGCGGCGGAATTACAAAACGAACCGCCCAAAAGGACAACATAGTTCTCGAAAAGTTTAAGGGCGGCGAAATTCACAGGCTTATGGCAAAGCAGATACTCACAAAAACGGAGCGCGTTATCGGCAACGTTCTGGGTTTTTTGGGTGACGCGGTGCCGTTCGGAATTCCCGAATTTCTAAACGATATGAAAAACATCGACAAGGCGTTTTATTTGGTAAATTTCCCCGACAAACAGTATTTCGTTATGGTCACCGACGAGTTTATCGAAAGCCGTCTGCTCGCCGAACGGATAACGCAGAAGAAATTCGTTATCGGGAATATACGGTTTAACGATTGCGGCGTTGTCAAAAGGAAAGGTGATTAAAATGAACTCAAAATTCAAGAAAACGCTGACGTTTATTCTAAGAATATTCTGCATACCGTTTATGCTTATCGGCATAGCGATTTGGAGTGCGCTGACGTTCGCGAAGATAGGGATAGAAGTGCTTGGAAAGCGCAAAGGGGCATTTGCGAAGTAAAGCGCGGCGGTCGGTTACAAAAGGGGTTCGATATGAAAAAGGTTCTGAAAATAATTCTGCGCATCGTACTGATACTGGCAGCACTTGTGGTGCTTGTTACGGGATTTTTCGCGATAAAGGGCGCGGTTTTGTGGAGCAATTCCAAAAAGGAGCTTTCCGTAACGCAAGCCGCGCAGGATATCCTCGCCGACGAGGAGTTTGTAAAATACGACGAGCTTCCGCAATTCTACATAGACGCTGTTATCTCGGTCGAGGACAGGCGGTTCTTTAAGCACAACGGGATAAGCGTGAAGTCGATTATCCGCGCCGCGCTTTACGACATCAAATCGAAATCGCTTGATCAAGGCGGCTCGACTATCACTCAACAACTCGTGAAAAACGTGTGGTTTTCGGAAGAAAAGCTTTTAGAGCGAAAATTCGCAGAGGTGTGGGCGGCGTTCGATCTGGAGCGGGAGCTTTCCAAAAACGAGATATTTGAGCTTTACGTCAACACTATCTACTTTGGCAGCGGCTACTACGGCATCGGGGAGGCGGCTCGGGGGTATTACAACAAGGAGCCGTCTGAGCTTACGGATTACGAATGCGCGATGCTCGCGGGGCTTCCCAACGCGCCCTCTGTTTACTCGCCCGACAGATCACCCGAGCTTGCAGAACAAAGGGTCGCGCAGGTGCTTGACAGCATGCAGGCGAACGAAAAGCTCTCCGAGGACGAAGCCCAAGAGGTGTTAGCACAGGGATAAAAGGGGGGAATTATTATGAAGAAGATATTTATCGGTACAGTAATTGTGATTGCCTTGTTTACAGGCGCGTTTTTACTGTTTATCAATCCTCCGAGGACGGATTATTACACGCAAATAGACAACTTGAAATACAAGGCAAACAACTCCTCGGGCGGTGTTGTGGACTTTACGGGAGGTATGAAGTATCTTTACACGCTCCCAAGCTACGCGTCCGATGGAAAAGAA
The DNA here is from genome assembly GCA_002492075.1 of Ruminococcaceae bacterium UBA7135. Lineage (GTDB taxonomy): Bacteria > Bacillota > Clostridia > Oscillospirales > Ruminococcaceae > CAG-115. The sequence continues at coordinate 17,585 of DKXD01000121.1, read as the reverse complement.
AAGGAGATAACGTTCGGGACAGACAGGGTGCTTAAGGACAAGGCGTACCTAAAGCTGGAATACACCGCCACGCGCGGAGTTCTTGACTGGTGCGAGGTAAAATGGGAAGAGCTGCCCGCAAGCGTGCAAAGTGTTCTGCGACAGCCGTGATATTATGGAGAACGTTATGGTATTACTTGTGATGCTTACGATAACGGGGATAGCGGCGGCGTTTTTTATGGACGCGAAATCTAGCCGTAATCAATAAGGAGGAATAATGAAAAAGGGGAAAATTATTTCGATCGTATCGGGATCGGTTTTGTTAGTTGCTTTGATTATCGCGATCATATTCTTGTTTAGGGATACATACAAATATTTTTATACGCAAATCGACAACACAAAATACACAATTACAATCGATGATGATAAAAACCTGTATGAATACAAGCTTGATTCGTATAACGACAAAGGCTCGTTAAAAAACATCTCGTTTAAAACCACTCGCGAACTGCGCGGCGGTGCGTTTTTGAAGTTGAAGTATACCAATCTTGGCGGCGTTGTCACATGGGAGGAGGTAAAATGGGACGAACTTCCCGAAAAGCTGCACAGTATTTACCAAAAGCAGGAATAATTCCCATATCTGCTTGATGTGAGAATGATTTTTACCGTTTTTTTTCAAAAAAGCTCTTGACAAATCTATAAAAAAGTGTTATAATTATTACTGTTGTTAGAGTTGTCTGCAACAGTACGCGCCTGTAGCTCAGCTGGATAGAGTATTTGGCTACGAACCAAAGGGTCGGGGGTTCGAATCCCTTCAGGCGTACCAGTTGAACAAACGCCCTCGCTTTGCGAGGGCGTTTGTTCAACGCAAAGGCTTTCGCGCACACTGCTTTGCGGCGCACACGAAAGCTCTTTGCTTGCATCATTTTTGCTCGCGGACAGTCGTCCGCGATTTCGCTTCGCGAAATACCGCAAAAATGACACGGTGTTAGCGTTTTTTTCGAGTCTTTTGTGCGGTATTGCCATAAAAACGTCTGCTTTTTATGAGAAAAATAAAACCGATCCCGTTTGAAAAACGAGATCGGTTTGCTGTTTAAATTATCCAGATATAGAGAACCTTTTTGTCATCTTCACATTGCGGATCACTTGTTCTTGCGTTTGAATACGCACGACACCGCCGCGATGGCGAAGGATACAACAAAGCCGGTAATCGGAATTGTAACGCCGGTCGGCGGGTTGTCGTCGGAGGTATTGTCGGACTCTGCGAGCTTCTTGCTTGTTATGATGTATTTACTGAAGCTTGTTGCCGTAAATACGACCATACCATCTTCTATCTTGCAGTCGATCTCGGTGTACTTACCATCGCTTTCCACATGGTAAACGAAGATCGTTTTGTCCTTAAGAGCTGCCGGAACGGGAATCTTAACAGTTACAGCCGTTTTGGGCTGAATTCTGTTGCCGTCCTTGTCAGTGAAGAAAAGGTCGAAGGTGAATTGCTCCTCGTTTGTTTCATCGAGAACAGGATTTGCATTAAACTTGACGTTCTCAACATCATCGAAAGCGTCGATCGGAGCTGTTACCTTTATATCGCTGTCTTCAAATTCGACGGGAAGCGGATCGGGCAGGTTTTCATCGGAAACTATTTCGCCGATATCCGCAGAGGGCTGTGAGCTTCCGGTTTTTTCAAAGTCCGCGCCGATCGCCCTATCAGCTTCGTCTTTGAGTTTAAGGAAATCGCCAAGCTTAAGTGTGCCGTTCGCATTACGCTCAAGTCCGCCAAATGTCGTGGAAATAAACGCGTCTGCGGTTACGTTCTTGATATTGCTTTCAACGGTTGTATCATTTGTGTTCTTCTTTATCTCATCGGGGCTCTTTCCTGCGCACGAGATAAAGCCGTTGACTACGAAGCTTGTCGTGTTATCCTTATTGTTTGTATACAGAGTCAGATTACAAATCTTATCCTTGTCGCCGCTGTGCGCTGTATTTCCGTTGTTGTAGGACGTGCAGTTTATTACTTGAACATCGGGGCAGGAATTTGATGTTATACCATGCGCCTTATTTCCAAACGCGAAAGAATTAATAAGCTTGTGTTTGCCGGAGATATTTTCGCCGCCGAGCTTAAAGCCGTTGCCGTTGCCTGCGTTGGAACCATCAAGCATAATACCGTTGTTGTAAGCTATGCAGTTGCGTATCGTTACGGAACCTATCGGACCGCTGGAAACCTTCGCATAGAGATCCCAACCATCGTCTGCGTTGTTGTATGCCGCGCAGCCGTCAAAAACATTGCCTTCGCCTATGGTGAGCTTTGCCGCAAATCCGTCTGCGTCCTCACGTCCGGAATCGGCGTTGTTGTAGGATGTGCAGTTGAGGATGAGATTGTCGTGCGGCCAGAGCTCACGCGGGTCGGAGCTGTCTCTGAACGCGCTTATCTGAATACCCGTGTTGCCGTTATTGTAAGCTTCTATGAGGTCAAGAGTATTGTAGTTGCCGCATACACGGAAACCCGCAAGTCCGTTTCCGGTGTTAGTAACATCAAAGCCCTTTACGTACCAATAGTTTCCGCCAAGTCTGAAGCCCTCGCATACCTTGTTGAAATCGAAAACGGGTCTTGAGGTTGCTTCGGGATCGGCTACCATTCTGATCTTAGCTTCAGCCGTGCCGTCCATTCCGCGCTCTATGCGAACGGGAGATGTAAGGCTGTATGTGCCCTCCATGATGACAATTGTTTGTCCGGGGCGAACAACGCTTACCGCAGTGTGAATATCAAGCGGATAATCCTTGCCGCCATTGCCGTATTTGTTGCCTTTGGGAGAAACATACAGGTTTTTCTGATTGGCAAAACGTGCATTGTAAGTTACATTGATCTCTGCGGTTATGGGGTCGGTGTTCGCGAGTTTTGTATACTCGGGAAGCACTTGGTTGGGATCGGGTTTAAATACAACGCTGATCTTATTGACGCCCTCATCAAGCGCGAGAGCCTTGCTGAACAATGTTTTTGCTGCCACGTCTCCGGAACCCGCCGCTTTACCGTTAACGGATATCTCGGCAGTGCCCGCTACATTGGAGTTGAGCATAAGGGTGTAATCGGAACCGTTCGCGACTGTCGCAGAAAGGACGCCAAGGCTCGGTTCGATAAGCTCTACGGGTCTTTCTTCTGCCGGAGCGTCATCCTTGGGAGCTATGGTCGTAAGAGAAACATTGCTTACTTCTACTTTCACGTTTCTTGCCGCGAAGAAGCCGACAAAGACCTTTGCGCTGTCCAATTTACTCAATGCCTGCGTGTCGTAGAATTTCTGCTGTCCTACGATTTTGCCGTTTTCATCATAATAGGTCATGAAGTAACCGGTGTTGTTTCTTTGCAGCTCGAAAACAAATGTTGTGAGCGATTTGATAGTACCGCTCAATTCCGCGGTCGAGTTGCCTATAACATTGTAGGTGCCCGCGGGCTGTCCCATATCGACCGCGTATTTTTCAAGAGAAAATGTATGCGAGGGGGCGATTGTTTTTACAAAATTCGTATCGCTTGTCTGGGAAAGGTTTTCGGGGGTAAGTCCATCTATGACCGCGCTGACGCAAACGCCGTTTTTCATGGAGTATTTGTCGCCTACGTTATCGTCATAAGAGAATTGACCCTTTTCGCTGTCCCAGCGATATTCGTTTTTAGTCATGCCCATAAGATACTGGTTAGTCCAGAAAGGCGCCGTATTGTTGAGATTTTCAGCGGGCAGTCTGTCAAGCGCGAGCAGACCGAAGCCCTCCTGACCATTACTGAGTGTCCATGGCTCCTTAAGAGTAAATGTACCCTTGAGAGTAAAGTTGAGAGAATCGGGAATGGTGGTGTAATAATAAGTTACACCGCTGCCATTGCCGCCGGGAACAACCTTTCCGCCATTGCCCGTCGCTATGACATTGATCTTGCCGTCATTGTTAAGGTCGCCTTCTACCTTGTTCTTATCCTTACCGGTTGAAGCGCCGAAATAGGTAGTGCTCCACTCGCGTTCTTCTTCACTCTTGGCTGTTGCGGAGACTTCATCGGACTTCGAGCCGATTTCCGCGTTACGCACCGCCGCAACCGTGAATTTATACGCTGTACCGACAGTAAGCCCGGCTGCGATGTAGCTTGTCGTGGCGGAAGTGCCGACCTTTGTTCCGTTAATATAGATCTCATAACCTGTCGCTTCGGCAACAGCGCCCCACTTTACTTCGATCGAGCCGTTTCCCTTGTTGGTCGCGGAAGCGATCGCGGGCTTTGCAAGAGGCAATACAAAGCTGCACGTGCCGTCCGCTGCGGATTTTTTGTCGGTCTCGCCGTCGCGGGAAAGTGTTGCCTTGAATGTGTAGGTGCCGGATGCAGTAGGATTGAACGTAAGCTCATGAGAGGTCTTTTCGGCAATAGAACGCTTGGAAGCCGCTTCTTCGCCGTCTTTATACATCTTGACAACGACCTCATCGCCGCCCGCTGCGCTTACATCAGCTGTTACGTTGACCTTGATCTCTGCTTTGCCGGAAGTCTGTGCAACAGAGTCGATTACGGGTGCGTCAACATCAGCCCAGTCGCCGCGCTCAACGGGCGCACTGCTGGCGCCCTCAGTGACTTCAACCTTGAAGATATAGTTGTTATTTTGCTTGCCGCCCAAGTAATATGTACCTGCGTCTGACAAATTAAGAGTTGAAATGCATAACGATCCTTTTTCAGCGTGTTCATTCGTGCTCGCAGCCTCAGAACCGTTGCTGCCAAGAATAGTCATTTCACGATATTCGCTTGGTTTGCTGCTTGAAGTACCCTCTACCCACCAAACCTTAACAGTAGCAGCATTGTCTGTTTTGAACGAAATAACGTTCTTTGGAGTTGTTGCGTCCGCTTTTCCGCCAAAGTTTACTCTTTGACCGCTGGAATATCCATCATCAAAATTCTTACTACTGCTGTCAACCTTTGATTTGGCGCTGTAGTACAAAGTAAAATAATCACTTGTGCCGGCTTTTTCCGAATCACCGTCGCCCTTACCGCTGGCGAAAGCCGTTAAATTTTTTGATTCAAGCACATATTTCGGATCTTCCGCCGCTGCCGCTGTTGTGTCAGCGTTTGCCCGCATACTGACAAACATTTCCACCGGCACAAACGACAACAACATCGCCAGCGCCAGGAAAACGGCAGCAAATCTCGATCTGCTTTTTGTTTTCATCAATTGATCTCCTCCTTTAGAAAAACAAATAGTTGCCTCAAGCGGAGTAAATTCCGCTTAATTTACTTTAAATATACCATATAAGATAATTGTTTGTCAAGATTAGTGATATCGTATAAATTAAACAACAAAGGGAAGAAAAAATGTGCACATTGACGAACAGGCTTGTTGAAAAGCTTCCGAAAAAAGTCCGTTTTGCTTATTGCAAAGCATTTGTAAACACGTTACACAAAACGTTTGGAATAAAATCCCAAGTCCGAAAAATCCATAGATACAACCGCTAAATATATGTTGAAAAACGCGTTTAACAGGCGAAAAATAACGTGCTGTTATGTTATTTAATTAACGATCATATCACCGAGAGACAAGATCTTCTTGAAAAAAATATGCCTTGAAAAACAGAAGCATTTCCCTTTGAAATATCCTCCCTCCGCTAATGCTTTCAAAATCACAATGGCAAACTGAACACAAAAACGAGAGAGTAAATAACTCCCTCGCTTCTCAGTTATAGTGTAACCGCTATTACCATGCTATCCGGCGAAAACGGTAAAATTCTTTTTCCAAGTGATGTTCCCTTGATCGGTAAATTTGTCAGCCGAATATTTTTGCGAGCTTTGTTTCAAGGTCGGAGCCGCTCGTAATGCCCTTTATATCCTCCGCGCGCGGCGAGTGAAATCCGTATTCGTCGTAATAAAGCTTTACCGAAACGCCCGCCGAGCGCTCCCCGTCAGAGCCTATCATCACGATCGGATAATAGAACATTTTCCGTTCTTCATCGAATTTTTTTTTGCCGACCGCCGTTTCGAGTGTATAGTTCGTACTAAAAAAATCGGTAAAACCGTTATAGACCTTGTTATAATCGGAAGGCGCGAAACGTACTGCCAAAAGATATCCCATATCCTCAAAAAGACGTTCGGCGTCCTCAACATTATCTCTCGGAAATGCGTCGGCGGTCGCTTTTTGCAAAAAACCGCTGATAACTCCGATCTCATCATCGCCGCCGTCGCCGAGATACAGCAGGTTCAGATACGCGTATATCTCGCGGCGGTCGGTCGGGATGTCGTCCTCGGAAATGGAGGAATAAACTTCGTGATAAGAGGTTTCGTCGGTAAGCTGCGGCAGCAGTATCATAAAGCGCGGATCGTTCCACTCGGGTATGCCATAGCCGCTTTTGTCATAATTCCCGGGAAATATCATTATCTGATGAGCGGAGCCGTCGGAAAGCGTAAATTCAAGCGTAAAGTACACATCTCTGATAAAATCGCCGTCTTTAAATTTATGATATCTAGAGTGTATCTCGCCGACGCGCGGGGCATACTTCTTCACTTTTTCGTAGGCGGCTTTCAGTTTTTCAAGGTAAAAGCTCCTGTAAGTGACCGCCGTGCCGTCGGGAGCGTCACAGAGATTCAAATTATCATAACGCTGCGTGTATTCCTCCATGCGCCCTTCTACTATCATCTCGGCGAATTGCCTCATCCCGTGCTTATAGATCAGATCCTCGAAGTCGGTGCCGCCGTTGATGTGGAATATTTGGTTTACCGTCAGATATCCCACGGGTATCAAGACTGCCAACAGCACGACCCCGAGCACGATCATAATGATGATCCTCGTGCGGAGCTTGCGCTTGACCTTTACAAACGGCTTCAACGCGTCCGTATCGACTTTGGGAAGCTCCTTCTTGGGGAGCTTTTCCAGCAGACTTTTACAAGTGTCACAGGTCTTGATATGTTCCTCGACGAGCGCGGCGCTCTCGGTGCTGCACAATTTTTCGTCATACAGCGGAATAAGATCTCTTACGACTTCACATTTCATATTAAGTCCTCCTTTTCGAGCATTTGAGCGAGTTTTTCTCGTGCGCGGAAGAAATTTACCCGCGCCCAGTTCTCGCTTTTACCGAACACTTCCCCGATCTCGGAAAATTTCAGTTCCCCGTAAAATCGAAGCGTGAATATCTCGCGGAACGGCTCTTCAAGCGCATGGACAAGCTTTAATATTTCCATAGCCGAAAGATTTGAAATTGCTCTTTCCTCCGCGTTATCGCTCTTGCCGGACGTGTTTTCGTCAAGGGAAACGTTCTTGTTATCTGATTTTTTGAGGTGATTAAAATACTCGTTTCTTGCAATGGAGCAAAGCCACGTTTTAACAGAACACCCGCCCGCAAAGCTGCCGATATTGTCTAAGGCTTTCAACATTGTGTCCTGCAAGATATCCTCCGCCAAGGTCTTATCGCGGCAGAGCGAATAAATATAACGGTACACTTTTTGGGCATACAGTCTGTATATTTCGTTGAAGTCTTCGTCCATTTTCATCACCTCTGTAATGTTAGACAATTAAAGAAGCAAAAACGTTACAGAATTATTATAAAATTTTTTCGGAGGTTTGTCAATATGAGTTTTTCATTCGCTCTCCATCCGTTTTCGTTATATCAACTTACTCGGCTGTCCGATATCGTGCGCAAAGTTTTCACAGCATAGCCAAAATGTTTAACGTTGCTAAACACTTTGGCGTTGAATTAAAGAAAATTCCTAAGAGTACGCTTGCCCGACCTTTTAAAGGTCGGGCAAAAAATTATGTTTTATGGAACAAAGGCAGGACCTAAAAAGTAAAATTATTATTCCGATCAGCAACAAATCATTTCGACAAATCAATACCGCGAACC
>DKXD01000121.1:0-9445 GCA_002492075.1 Ruminococcaceae bacterium UBA7135 | reverse complement strand
CGCGAACCTTTAGCACGAATGTCGGAGAAACGGAAAGCTCATCGATACCCATTCTAAGAAATGTTTCGGTGAGGGTCGTGTCCGCGCCAAGCTCGCCGCAGATACCTATCCAAGCGCCGTGATTATGAGCATTCTCCGCACTCATTTCTATAAGCCGGAGAATGGCTTCGTGGTGTGTGTCTGCGAACTGCTCAATATCGGGATTTTGTCTGTCGCAAGCAAGAGTGTATTGCGTGAGGTCGTTTGTGCCTACGCTGAAAAAGTCCACCATAGGCGCTAATCTGTCGCTTATGATCGCCGCCGCGGGAGTTTCGATCATAATGCCCAGCTCCACATTATCCGAGAAATCAACGCCCTGTTCCTTTAATTCCGCCTTGACTTCATCACATATTGCGAGTATTTTTTCAAGTTCGGAAACGCTCGTTATCATCGGGAACATTATTCCGAGATTTCCAAACACGGAAGCTCTGTATAACGCGCGAAGCTGCGTTTTGAAAACCTCCGGACGCGTAAGGCAAATGCGTATCGCGCGATAACCCAGCGCGGGGTTTTCCTCAGGTTTGAGATTGAAATAATCGCACTTTTTATCCGCGCCGATATCGAGAGTGCGGATAATGACTTTCTTGCCCGCCATACTTTCAAGCACTTTCTTGTACGCATTGAACTGCTGCTCCTCGGTGGGATAATCGGAATTTTCAAGATAGAGGAACTCGCTGCGGAACAGTCCTATACCACCCGCGTCGTTCGCGAGAACTTTTCCGATATCGCTGACCGAACCGATATTCGCAAAAACGTTTATTCTGCGTCCGTCAAGAGTAACGTTTTCCTTGCCCTTTAACTCTTGCAGCAGCCTTTTTTTCTCCTCGTCCGTGCGCTGCTTTTCAAGGAGCCTTGTACGCGTTTCGTTATCTGGGTCGACAAAGATCTCTCCCGTATAGCCATCGACGATCACTTCTCCGCCGTCCGTTATCTCGCTTAAGAACTCGTCGCCTGCACCGATTATCGCGGGGATATTCATATTGCGGGCAAGTATAGCCGTGTGAGAATTGGATGAGCCATGCGCCGTCACGAACGCGAGGATCTTGTCTTTATCAAGCGCTACCGTTTCGCTTGGAGCGAGATCAGAAGCGCAGATGATTACCTTTTCGTCGGATTCGTTTTCTATCGAAACATTACCCGAAAGAATATTTATCAGACGGTTGGAGATGTCGCGGACGTCAGTGGCGCGCGCGTTCATATACGCGTCGTCCATTGCGGAAAACATATCCGCGAAATTATCTGCGGTAATCGCAACGGCATATTCCGCGTTGACGCTTTGGCTGTCGATAATGTTGTTGATAGAATCGTTGTAATCCTCGTCGTCAAGCATCATCTGATGTATCTCGAAGATCGCCGCGTTAGCCTCGCCGACTTCCTTTAACGCCTTATCGTAAATTTCTTGAAGCTGCTCTACCGCAAGCGTTTTAGCCTGCTCAAAACGAGTTTTTTCGTTGTCGATGTCCGTTATGCGAACGCGCTTTACCGCCGCGTCCGCTTTTTTGAAAATCGATATTTTTCCCAAAGCTACCGCGCCGTATACGCCTTTACCCTGAAACTTCTTCATACTCTCACCTCTTTAATTCGGAGTTTGCCGTAAATGAATTATAAATTCGCGTTGAAGAACGCTTCCATTTCAGCCGCGGCTTTTTCCTCGTCCGCGCCCTCAACGGTAACGTTCACGGTGTCGCCGCACTTCACGCCCATACCCATAATTGCCATAAGCTTTGTGGCAACAGCGGTCTTGCCGCCCTTTTCGAGAGTAATCACGCTCTCAAATTCCTTGGCTTTCTTCGCAAGCAGACCTGCGGGTCTTGCGTGGATTCCTACCTCGTCCTTAATGGTGTAAGCAAATGTTTTCATAACAATCTTCCTTTCTAAATATAAATTATAAGGAGCGGTATTGCTGCCTTATTGTTTCCAAAGTCGGATATGACGGTATCGCGCCGTATTTCTGAACGCTTTCCGCACAGAAGGCGTTTGCGAAATCAAGACACGCACGCTGTTCGCGTTCGTCTATACTTTCGAGCGTTTGAGCCGTTATTCCAAGCTCTTGAAGCTTCCACAAAAATGAGCCTATAAATCCGTCGCCCGCGCCCGTGGTGTCCTTGACACTCACCTTGTGGGCAGCGCTTGCGGACGCATTATTTTGGGTGAACGCATACGCGGTTTCGCTGCCACAGGTGTAGACGATCATCTTGACATTGCCCTTGAACAGCTTAGGGATTCCCTTTTTGAAGTCGTTCTCGCCCGTGACGAATTCCAGTTCCTCATCGGAAATTTTCAGAATATCACTAAAAGGAATGAACTCAAGCACCGTCTTTTTCAGTTCGTCGGGATCGTCCCAGAGCTGAAAGCGCAGATTTGGATCAAAACTTATCATTCCGCCGTTTTTCCGCGCCGCTTCTATTGCCCGGTAATGCGCCTGTTTCATCGGGAAATCCCCCAAAGAAACGCTGCAAAAGTGGAGCGCGAACACATTCTCAAACCACTCCTCCTTTATCTGCTCCGGTGAGAGCAGCATATCCGCGGAGGGTTTTCGGTAAAATGAAAACGTGCGGTTTCCGTCCTCGGCAAGGCTTACGAAAGCAAGCGCAGTGTTCGCCTTGTCGGTCTGCGAAATACAAGAGGTATCTATATCGCAATCGGCAAGCTCGCGCATTATCTTGTCGCCGAACGGGTCATTACCAAGCTGCGTTACCAGCCGCGCCGTCCCTCCCAGCCTTGCGAACGCTCCGCAGACATTGGCGGGAGCACCGCCGAGTTTTGGCGAAAATCCCGTGACTTCGTAAAACTCACAGCCGTTTTTATCAGGAATAAAATCAATCAACGCTTCGCCTATCGCGATAAGTCTTTTATTCGCCAAGGATATTCACCTCCATACCGTTCAAACGACAACCCTTTAAAGATATTCCGTGCGCGATCAAATTAACCGATTCGTTTTCGGGATAAAATCTAGTACTCATAACTTTTCTGCCGCCGTCAAGATAAATTTCAAGCGAGGATATATCCGCAATTATTCGGATATCTTCGCATTTTTTGATTGCGCAATTACGGACGGTTCTTCCGTAACCAACGCTGTCATTTGTAAATTCAAGACGGAATATTTTCCCGTCATATGTAAGAGAAATCGCGCTGTCAAGCGTTATTTCAAAGCTACCGTTTGCTTTTCCGTATAAATCGCAGTGCAGCGGAACGATCTTGAATTCCCCGTCCGAAACGGCAAACTCCCCACTTCGCAGCAGCTCCAGTTCGCGAATCGGCTTTTGCAGAACCGCGCCGTCCTTTGAAACGGTGATCTCTCTCGGCAAGGTCAGGCAATGCTGCCAGCCAAGCTGCGCGGTAGGATTTGTGTAAGAGCCGTCGCCCATTCCGAGCCAGCCTATCAAAATTCTGCGCCCGTCGGGAGCGGAGAACGTCTGCGGAGCGTAAAAATCAAAGCCGTAGTCCCACTCCTCAAAATCGCCGAGGTTATCTCCGTCCATCGGAAAATAACCCGAGCTGAACAGGTTCTGATTAGCGGTCTCGGTATGCTCCAATCCCTGCGGCGAAACACTGAGCAGCTTTTTACCGCCGACGTCGAACATATCGGGGCACTCCCACATATATCCGAAATCGGAAACGGATATTTTTTTCACAAACCGCCATTCGTCCAAATCGTCGGATTCGTAAATCAACACGCAGCCCTCGTTGGCGAGAGTTCTCGCGCCAAGTATCATATAGTATTTTCCGTTTTCCTCCCACAGCTTGGGGTCTCGGACGTGGCAGGAGCAGTATTCGGGATAATCGGAATTACGCAGAAGAACGCGCTTTTCGGAAAAGCTCCGACCGTCCTTTGACGATACGCGGATAACGTTTGCGCCTCGTCCGCTTGTAATGTAGTCGTAGTCGCCGACTTCCTTGACGTTGCCCGTGTAGAAAAGCTCCATTACGCCGTTTGCTATTATCGCGCTGCCCGAATACGCGCCGCTTCTGTCCTCGGGAATATCGGGAGCAAGCACGGTTCCCGTAAACTCCCATTTTACAAGGTCGGGGCTTTGATAGTGTCCCCAGCTTTTCTTGACGCCGCCGTTTACATCGTCGGGCGCGTATTGGAAAAACACATGATAGTTACCGTTGAACCAACACAACCCGTTGGGGTCATTGAGCCAGCCTCGGGGCGGTTCAAGGTGAAGCAGCTGCCGCCATTTTCCGTTGATTTTATTCATATGCTCACCCTCTTTCCACTTTAAGAAGTTCATCAAGCCGCCTGACCTCCGCGCTTGTTGTGGTCTTTATCTCCTTATAGTCGTCGGCGTTGGAAATAATCACGGGAGTTATTATCGGGTATCCCTTGGACGTGATAAAGTCCTTGTCAAAGCTGATAAGCGGCTGACCGCGCTTTACTCTGTCGCCCTCGCTGACATGAGCGGTAAAGCCCTCGCCGTTCAGCGCGACCGTGTTTATGCCGACGTGGATCAACAGCTCCATTCCGTTGTCGAGAGTAAGTCCTACCGCGTGATGAGTATCGAAAATCGAGCTTATCTCGCCGTCCGCGGGAGCAATGACTTCTCCGACAGCGGGTTCTATTGCCGCGCCAAGCCCGAGCACTCCCTCGGCGAACGTTGCATCGGGAACATCTGTAAGAGCAACTACTTTGCCCTCAAGCGGAGCATAGACGGTATCATTATTATACTCCTTTTCGGGAACGACTATTTCCTTTGAAGCCGTGGATTTGCTATCTGCGGGAGCGTCCTCCTTATCCTTATATCCGAAGAACCATGTTAAAACAAACGCTACAGCCGCCGCTGTGCCGATCACGATAATGTATTTTATCGGAGCGTGAAGGTGCAAAAGTACAGCGAACAGACCCGTGACGCCCGTTGCACTTGCGCCGAGATGCATAATAGACGCAAGACACGCGCCAACTGCTCCGCCTATGGAACCGAATATGAACGGTTTCACAAATCTGATATTTACGCCGAAAATTGCAGGCTCGGTAATGCCAAGCATACAAGAAAGTGCGGACGGAAAGGCAACACTCTTGACTTTTGCTTTTTTGCTTTTGATGGCAACGGCAAGACAAGCTCCGCCTTGCGCTACATTTGCGGCGGAAGCTATGGGCAGCCAGTATGTAAATCCGTACTGCGCGATCTGCCCCATATCAATGACCGTATACATATGATGTACGCCGCCGACAACGGTGGTTGAGTAAATGCCGCCCATAACAAAGCTGCCAATGCCGAAAGGAATGGTAATAAGCCATTGGACGAACCAAAGCACCCCGTTCTCTATCGCAACAAACAGCGGTCCGATAAAGGTGAACGTAAGAAGTCCTGAAACAAGCAGACTTACCAGCGGGGTCACAAACAGATCTATAATTTCGGGAACAACTTTGTGAAGCTTCTTTTCCACAGTCGCGAGTATCAATGAAGCCATTATGATGGGAATAACGTGTCCCTGATAGCCCACCATATTTACATCATACAAGCCGAAAATGCTGAAGCTTTGCGCTACACCCTCGGTTGATACGGTGTAGGCGTTCTGAAGATTGGGGTGTATCAGAAACATAGCCAAAACCGCGCCCAGATACGGGTTGCCGCCAAAAACTTTAGTCGCGCTGTAACCGATAAGAATGGGAAGAAACGTAAACGCGGCATTGGAGAGCATATTTATTATTTGAAACAGATAACCGGACTGATTTATAGATATAATGCCTCTGTTCGCCATAAAATTCAAGGCTTCCATTATACCCATAATAAGTCCTCCCGCAACGATAGCGGGAATTATCGGAACAAATACGTCACCAAGGGTTTTGATCACACGCTGGAAGATATTGCCCTTGGCGGCGGCAGCCTGTTTCACCTCGTCCTTTGAAGCTGCGGAAATCCCGGCGAGCGCAATAAACTCATCGTAAACCTTGTTTACCGTGCCGGTTCCGATGATTATCTGAAGCTGTCCCGATGCTTCAAAAACGCCCTTTACACCGTCTATGTTTTCGAGATTGCCTTTGTTTACCTTGCCGTTGTCCGCTATGACCAAGCGGAGTCTTGTCGCGCAGTGCGCGGCGCTGATAAGGTTTTCCTTGCCGCCCAGCTCGCACAATATTTCCGCTGCGCATTGTCTGTAGTCCATAGAATCAACCTCTTTCCTTATAATAGCTCTTATAATATTTGTGAAATCAATTTCACCTTGTGATTATATTATACACCACAGGAAGGATTTTGTCTATTGACGTAATATATCAACTTTCAAAGAAATAATTGTCGGTTTCACATAGTTTCATATTATCGACTTGTGGATTCCCGTTCTGCTATCTCAAAATCAAGCTTCATTATTCTTGGTACGGAATCGTGACGGCTTATAACCGAAAGCAGCATACGCGCCGCCTCGACACCCGAGGTCTTGTAGTGAAGATGCGCGGTGGTAAGCGGAACCGACGCTATCTGTCCCAATTGCGAATCCCCCACGCCGCATACCATAAGCTCGTTTGGCACGTCAATACCCGCTTCGTGGCAATACAGAAGCGCTCCCGCCGCAATGCCATCGGTTGCGCAGAATAAACAGTCGGGGCGCGGCTTTTTTGAAAGAATACGTTTTGCCTGCTCATAGCCTGACTGTATCTTGAATTCGGCGACTGCCTTGTGCTTTTCGGAAAGGATTATCCCTGCTTCGGCAAGCGCTTTTTTGAAACCGTTTCTTCGCTCCTCGCCCGCTGCCTTGTCTTCAAGAGTTACTCCGATATAAGCGGGCTGTTTCGCTCCTTTATCGAGCATAAGTTTTGTCAGCGCGTATGCCGCGCCGCGGTCGTCGTGGCATACGCAGTTATATCCCTTGTACGACTGCCCGACGATAACCACTGGGATACGCATTTTATTCAGCACACTCTGATGAAGCGGCGTGAAAACCGACGCAAGCAGAATGACACCGTCCACGCGGTTTTGACGGAATAAATCAAGATACTCGACCTCTTTATGATAGTCATTCGCAGTGTTGACGAGAAGAAGCTCATATCCCTCCTCGCTCAGCACCTCGCTTATACCCTCGGTAACGCGCGCGCAGCTCTCGCTGGACAGCTTCGGAAGAATAACTCCGACCAGCTTAGTCACTTTGGTGCGGATATTCTGTGCCGAAACGCTCGGCGAATATCCCGTCTTTTCAATTGCCTTTTCGATAAGCTGCCGCTTGTCCTCGGCGAGATAGCCGTTATTGAAGTATCTGCTGACCGCCGATTTGGAAACCCCCGCGATTTTCGCAAATTCAGATATGTTCATATGAATTCCCACCCTTTTGATATGGTATCGTTTCATATATTATATCACATCATTTACGAAAAATCAAGGGCTTTTTACTTTTTTGCGGCTCCATTTGGTGATAGCTCTGTGCAATTTGCAGTCGCCAAGGACACATTTCGTAAGGAACTGTAAACCTTATCGACGAGAAATTAACGAACGTTTAATTTGACAAATTTAAAATAAAGTGGTATAATTAAAACATAGATCGTTTGGGTTCGTTGGGGCGTTTTGAATTTACCGGAGGTTACTATGGCATTTGAATTTATACTATCGACGGACGAGATCAGAGAGAAAATGTTCGATTTCATAAAGCCGGTTTATAAAGGTACTGTTGATTTTGACGTTGATTTTATTGACTGGGTCTACGGAGTTTATGACAACGAGCTCAAATTATTTATTACCTTTATAAAATGGGAAAAGAACGATAATTCCCGATACATTGTCATAACCGAGAACTGTGGTATTTACTACGTTATCGCCAAAAGGTATAAATATACGCTTTCGGAGATACCGGCAAAGCTTGTTCCATATAAGAATGTTGTACGCTCCGCAATTAAGCTTTACGAAAACGAAATACAGAGGAGAAAGTATGACAGCGGTCTTTCAAATGAACAGGAAGAGCATCTCAACGGAATAATCGAAAAGATAAAGGACAGGGGCAGACCGAGCGTTGAGATAAGCTGCTATGAGGACGCCGAAAAACTTTTTGTGCGGGATAATTTTAATTATAACTATATAAGCCGCAGGTACAATAAAAATACCGTTTCCGAGTTCGATAAGTATATGTCCGACAAGAAAATGCGCGCTGTAAGGGGAGAAAAATATTGGGCGCTGCTCACCGGCATTTCCGCTTATCCCAATAAGCTTAACGAGGAAGATTACAAGCACATCTCGGAAGACTTTGGAAACGCGGGTGGTATATTCGGCGAAGGCACAGATTGCCTATACGCGGATAAGACGCTTGAAGTGATAAAGAAAGCGTATCACAGCGGCGTGATAAGCTGCGGATATACCGGCTTTATTGAAAGATATATCGGCACTTGTATTTTGTCTTTCCCCGACAGTATACAAGAGCTGCGTCCGCTGCTTGATTTCATAACCGAAAATATGAAAAGCGAAGGCTTCAAACGGCTTGATTTTTCCCGAAAAGAACTCGAAAAATACATTTATAAAAATGGCAGCGGCTTTCGGTTCGTATTCACAACGAATGAGCAAAGAGAGAGCATATTCGATTTTCTGAAGCCCCAATACACATATAATAACGATCTGAATGTAATGAATATAAACTGGACAACAGGCGTTTACGACAATGAAAGCGGGATATTCTTAACTCTGATTTATTATGTTTCCGACGGCATAGCACGATGCGGTATGGAATATCGCAGCTATATTGTAATTACCGACAGCGGAAGTGTTTTCAAGGTCGATAATAATTATGAATTTGAAAAAGGAACATATCATTTCGGAATACCGGGGCAGTACGAAACGCTTGCCGACAAGGTAAAGGAAGGAATAGATTTCTATGAGAATGATTATATATACAGACGCAATTTGAGCGAGGACACTGAAAAACAGCTTAAATCCATAGCCGCCGAAATGGACGACAGATGCCGCAAAAGCTTTCCGATAAGCCGGGAAGAAGACGCTCTGAAGCTCTTTGAGCTTGCGAATTATAATACCTATGTTATTTACAGCGAATATAACAAGAAAACCATAAGAGATTTCAATAAATTCGCGGACTATGATAAAATGCTGCTTTGGAGAGGCAATAAATATTTACTTCTGCTGAATGAGATCCGGAGTAATGCCGGTTCGGATAAAGAACTCTGTCAGCTTTTTTCCGACGCCTGCAATGTTTTTTGCCGCGGCGTGAACGATACCTACGATAAGGAATTTCTGGATGTCGTAAAGAGTATGTATAACAGACATATCGATTCCGAAAATATGCGAAGAACGGAGAATACGCTGAAAATATATCTTGATACTTACGCCGAGGAATATCCTGAAAAGCTCGGGAATATCGTTCCGCTGAAAAAATTTGTTAAAGCACATTCAAGTGATAAATACCTTATGAAAACGATAAGTTCAATTTCAAAGAGTTTATGGAAAAGCTTATTTAAATGACTCTCTCCCCG
>DKXD01000173.1:2380-6402 GCA_002492075.1 Ruminococcaceae bacterium UBA7135 | reverse complement strand
AATTCGCCGCGGAAACACCGCCGAGCGCTCCCGAAGAGAACGCTATCTGAAGATTAAAGCCGCCCGTATAGCCGTCGATATCCATAATTTCTCCCGCGAAGAAAAGCCCGCCGCAAAGCCTGCTTTCCATTGTTTTCGGGGAAATTTCCTTTACGTTTACGCCGCCGCGCGTGATTATCGCCTCGTCTATCGGGCGGAAAGCTCTAATATGCAAAGCCAGCGATTTCAGCGTTTTTACCAAAGTTTTGCGCTCGATTTTGTTCATTTCGTCAATCCTTTTTTCGGGAGAAATTTCCGTGATCTCGCAAAACGGCTCGACAAGCTCTTTTGGGAGCAATTTGCGGAGGCTGTCGGAGAGCGTTTTTCCGTGAAGAGCGTCAAAATCCCGCAGAATACGCGCGTCCAGCTGCTTTTCGGAGAGCGCGGGCTTGAGGTCGATAACGAACGCGCAGCGGTTTTCCGCGCCGTTCGGGATATGAGCGGAGGCGCTCAGCACCGTCGCGCCGCCTATGCCGTCAAGCGTGAACATAAGCTCGCCGAAGTCCTTGTAAATGGGCTTGTTATCGCACATCAGCGTCACGGAGGCGTTCTTTAGCGTTAAGCCGCACGTGCGGTTCACCCACTTCTCCTCGGTGACAAGCGGGCAGAGCGACGGGCGCGGCTCGATTATTGTATGCCCCGCTTGTTTGGCTAGGGTATACCCAAAGCCGTCGGAACCGGTTTTCGGATAGGACTTGCCGCCCGTGGCGATTACGACCGCCTTTGCACGGAGCTGCCCGTTATGGGTATTAACTCCGCGGCACTGCCCGTCCTCTATTATAAGGGAACGCACGTTTTCGCGTTTTACAGTGACGTTCAGCTCTTTGAGCCGCTTTGTGAGCGCGTTCACAATGTCCGCCGCCTTATCCGAGACGGGAAAAACTCGCTGTCCGCGTTCGGTTTTGAGGGGAACGCCAAGCTCCTCGAAAAACGTCATCGTATCTTTCGGCGACCACCGCGAAAACGCGCCGTATAAAAACCGCGCGTTGTTCGGTATGTTTTCGAGGAGCGTTTGCAGGTCGCAGTTGTTGGTTACGTTGCACCGCCCCTTGCCCGTTATCCCCAGCTTGCGCCCGAGCCGCTCGTTCTTTTCGAGCAGCAGCACGTCCGCTCCGTTTTGAGCGGCGAATATCGCCGCGGTCATTCCCGCCGCGCCGCCGCCGACTACTATTACATCTGCCAATGTTTCACCTTTCTGTTCAATCGGGTCTTAACGGCTCTTGTCCGCCGATATATTCATATCCGACGTCGAATAAGGCGCTGTTAATATCCGCGTTTTCTCCCACTTCAAATATTCCGGCAGACCTCGCGAGAATACTCAGAACCGAATTGTTGTCCGCGTCAAAAAACGTGTATTGCGTAAATTCATCGTCCGTTTTTGAAATTGTATATTCAGAAATATCTCCGAATATTGAGTTTTGTTCTTTCAGACTCTCCACATCGTCGTAAATAATAATAAGCTTTTTGGCGTTCCATGTCTGAAACGACACTTTCACCGTTCGGCAGCCTATCAAGATGCTTTCAATATGCCCGTCGCACTCCGAAAAACTTTTTAACTCTTTCATAATATGTCCCGTTGTCTTTACACATCTATTTTATCCGACAAATCCTTTTAACTTTCCGAATTTTCGTCCAAATGAAGCGAATAAAACGCCGCGTCAAAGGTCTCGCTGCCGTCAAACCGCGAATACTGTCCGTATTTCTCAAACCGAAAGCCGCACTTTTGCAGCACCTTTTTCGAAACGGTGTTCGCGGCTGCGTGGCACGTTACAAAATCTCTCGCACCCGCGTTCTTATACGCCCATTGTATCAGAGCTTTGGCGGCTTCGGTCGCGTAGCCTTGTCCCCAAAATGCGCGGTTTAAGTTGTAGCCCAAATGATAGGCGTTGTTTTCGCTGTCGAATTCCACATCGCCCGAGCCTATGACCTTGCCCGTTGCGGCGAGCTCGAAACCGAAGTGATTTTCCTCCGCTTTGATACCGCTTATCCATTCCTTTACCTGCCCAACATTTTCATAAGGAGCATACGGCATAAATCTATTTACAACGGGATCGCTTACCCATTCAAACACGTCGTCCGCGTCCTCCGCTGTAAGCGGTCTCAAAATTAAGCGTTCTGTTTCTATTCTGCGCATTGTTTCACCTTCCTGTAAATCATTGAGAACGTTTCGTTTTTATACGATTTGTTCAAAATGTTGGATACACCGGAATTTAACTAAACGTCTTTTTTGTAGACCTCGTTCCGCGCCCAAAGCTGTTCAAGCTTACCGAACGTCTGCTCCACGCGGCAGCGGTTGGTGGTGGAGACCGTCGCGATAAGCGCGTTGATAAGGCTCATCGGAGCGACAAGACTGTCTATAAACGACACCATATCCGACGCGGCGAACAGCGACGTGTGCGCGAATTCCGTCAGCGGACTGCTCTCGCTGTCCGTTATCGCGATTATATGCGCCCCCGATTCGCGAGCGAAACGACACGCCTCTATCGTGCTTGACGCGTAGCGCGGAAAGCTCATCGCTATCAGCAGGTCGCCCTCGCCTATGTGTATCATCTGCTGATACAGCTCCGCAGTGCTAACCGCGCCCACAAGCGTAACCTTTTCGAGAATAAGGCGCAGATAGTAGTGCATAAATCCCGCCAGCAGCCCCGAGCTCATTGCGCCCTGAATATAGATCCGCTTTGACGCGACTATGGTCGCCACCGCGTTGTCGAAGCTCTCTCGGTCGACCGTTTCCAGAGTGCGGCGTATCTTGTCGATGTCCTGATTGAGCACGCCCGTAAGCGGGTCGTCGTCGCCTATCCTGCTGCGCGTTACGTCCATTCTTTGCAGAGAGGTCAGCTTGTTTTTAATATGGCTTTGCAGCGAACGTTGAAGCTGCGGATAGCCTTCATAGCCCAGCTCTATCGCGAAGCGCACTACCGTGGATTCGCTCACGCCCACCGCGTTTCCCAGCTTCAGAGCAGTCATATACGCGGCTTTTTCATAGTGCTGCAAAATAAAGTTCGCTATCAGTTTTTGACTTTTTGAAAAGCTCGGCATTTTGTCTTCTATCGTTTTTAAAAGGTCGTCATTCATTATTGTTACCTCTGCTTTAAAATTTGGGGAGTTTTGTTGCCGTACATACTAATTTCCCATTAAAATCAAGCAAATTATTTTGTTTGCCCCCCGCTCCTTGGGGGAGAGCAAACAGATTATTGTCTTTTTTTCTGTTGAGAATTGGTATTATTTCCGAACTCCACTATATATAATACTACTTTATTTCGGATTTTTCAAGTGTTTTTGCAGAAAAAGTTTTTTTAACTTGCAAAATCGGTGCAGTTTTTTGCAGTCGGCGCAATGCTACTATGTGTTCAGCGGAGGAAAGCAACGCTGCGGCGGCTTCGCAAAGCTTGCAAACCGAGTGTTTTCAGTCGAAAACGCAGCGCAGCGGAGCGACCGGTCCGCGAATAATCCGGAACGTGTTCACATTACCGCATTTGACATTTCGGGCAATGCGAACAGGCTCAAATAAGGAGGAATGGAATTGGACTTTAAAAGTTTGCTTTTCGGCAGACGAGATGCCGCAAAAAGCGCAGCAGCCTCCGCCGTCGCGGCGGAAAACGGCAGCGACGTCGCAAGGTGGCTGGATATCTACAACGGCGGCGGAGACTGGCGCTATACAAGAAAAGGCGGAATGAACGGCGGCACGCGAAAGCTTGCGGCATTGGGCGCGGCAAAGGCGCTGTGTGCCGAGCTTTCGAGGCTGTGCTTCGCCGAGGGTGCCGAGTTTATGTGCCGCGACCGCGAGACCCAAAGCCACCTTGCGCAAGTGCTTGACGATAACGGCTTTGCGGAACGCTTCCCCGATTTTCTTGAAAAGGCGTTCGCGCTGGGCGGCGGTGTTATCAAGGTGTACGGCGGCGAGCATGGAGTTCGCTTGGATTTTATCACCGCCGACTGTTTCGTCCCCACAAAGTGGGACGGGCGCGGATTTAACGGTGGGG
>DKXD01000173.1:1332-2111 GCA_002492075.1 Ruminococcaceae bacterium UBA7135 | reverse complement strand
GGGATTTAACGGTGGGGCGTTCGGCTCGTACATTTCGGAAAACGGCAAAAGCTATATTCTCGCCGAAACTCAGGAGTTGACCGAAAAGGGGCTTGTTATCGAAAATAAGCTCTATAATGAAAGCGGCAGAGAACGGGAGCTTTCGGAGCTGTATCCGAAAATGCGCGAAAAGACCGTCATCAAGGGAATATCTAAACCGCTGTTCGTGTATTTCGGCACGGGCTCGGGAAAAAATCGGCACTGTCCGCCGCTGGGCGCGTCCGTTTACGCGGACGCCGAGGACACGCTGAAGGCGATAGACGTTGTGTTTGACAGCCTGACGCGCGAGTTTATTCTCGGCAAAAAGCGTATTATCGTGCCGTCTTATGCGGTTCGCGGCGAGTATGATGAAAACGGTGAGCTTAGGCGATATTTCAACGTGAACGACGAGGTGTTTGAAGCTTTTTCCACGTCAGACGCGGAGGATCTGAAGATCACCGACAATACCGCCTCGCTGCGGGTAGCGGAACACATCGAAGCTCTGGACAAGCTGCTTGATCTGCTGTGTATGCAGGCGGGAATGTCCGAGGGTACGCTGTCGTTCAAGAGCGGCGCTCTGCGCACCGCGACCGAGGTCGTCAGCCGCAACAGCCGCACCTACCGCACCGCCTGCTTCTATCGCAAGCTGATTGCAAAGGGTCTGTCGCGCGTTGCCGAGAACGTTTGCGTGCTTGGCAAAATATCGGGCGAGCTGTCGCGCAACGCTTGCGAGGAAGTTTCGATACGGTTTGCGGACGGCG
>DKXD01000173.1:609-1014 GCA_002492075.1 Ruminococcaceae bacterium UBA7135 | reverse complement strand
GTGCGAGGACGAGGGCACTAAAACAGAGCGCGCAAGGCTGCTTTATTCAAGCGGGTTGATCTCGAAGGCGAGAGCGCTTTCCGAGATATACGGAATTTCGCTTGAAGAAGCAAGTTCAATGGAAAAGGAGGATAACAATGGCTAATGATGTTTCCGATGTTATGTCGGGAGAGAACGCGGAGGACGACGTTCTTACGGAGGTGAACCCCGTGGAATTGTCCGACGAGCAGGCGGCGGAGACTTCTCAAAACGAGGAAGAGCAAACCGATAACGCCGAAAAGCAGAGGCTTCTGGATAAGATCGCAGGTCTTGAAGCAGGGCTTTTAAAGGAACAGATCAAGGTAAGACTGCTTGTTTTGGGAATACTTCCCGAAAAGTTAGAGGACGGCGCGGCAATGGCTTACG
>DKXD01000173.1:0-308 GCA_002492075.1 Ruminococcaceae bacterium UBA7135 | reverse complement strand
GCTGTGTCTGGCGGGAAAATCGCCCGACAACGCCGCAAACGAGATCATCAACGCTTACCCGCATTTCAAGGCTGTGCGTCAGGAGATACCGCAGTTTTCTTCGGAGTGCGCGGGCAGCGGCGACGGGTTTTCGGCGATAAGAAAGATCTTTTCGTCAAGATAAACGGATAAATTCCGGGGAGGGCGGGCGGCGTATCATATATCGCTTTGCGGTTTTTGCGGTGCAGGCTTGTGAGGTTATCAACGGGAAACGGCACGGCGGCAGACCGTTTAGGGCGAATTTAATACCGATTCTCAATAGAAAAAGT
>DKXD01000041.1:8869-9015 GCA_002492075.1 Ruminococcaceae bacterium UBA7135 | reverse complement strand
GCCGTAGTCGATATCCACGATATGCGTGCAAACGTTATTCAGAAAATGCCTGTCGTGCGATACCACGATTACCGTGCCGAAGTAGTCCGCGAGGAAATCCTCAAGCCACGACACCGCCTCAACATCGAGGTGGTTGGTAGGCTCGT
>DKXD01000041.1:0-8569 GCA_002492075.1 Ruminococcaceae bacterium UBA7135 | reverse complement strand
TCGAGGTGGTTGGTAGGCTCGTCCATGAGTATGATGTCGGGATTTCCGAAAAGGCACTGTGCCAGCAGCACCTTTACTTTCTCGTTACCGGTAAGCTCGCTCATTTGTTTGAGCATTATCTCCTCGGGAAGTCCCAGACCCTGAACGAGCTTTGACGCGTCGCTCTCGGCTTCCCAGCCGTTAAGCTCCGCGAACTCGCCCTCCAATAGACTAGCGCGTTCGCCATCCTCGTCCGAAAAGTCCTCTTTCGCGTAAAGAGCGTCCTTTTCCTGCATAATGTCGTAAAGCTTCTTGTTGCCCATTATCACCGTGTCCCGCACCGTGAACTCGTCGAACGCGTAGTGATCCTGCCGCAACACGCTCATACGAAGCTCCGCGGGGCGCGTTACCGTGCCCTTTGTCGGCTCCAGCTCTCCGCAGAGCACCTTTAAGAACGTCGATTTGCCCGCGCCGTTCGCGCCGATAACTCCGTAGCAGTTGCCGGGGTTGAACTGCAGATCCACGTCCTTGAATAATACCTGTCCGCCGAAGCTGACGTTTACATCGCTTACTGTTATCAAATCGTTGTCTCCTATCTTTTTTTCTTATCTGACGTTCTTTTCATATACCACGCGGTTTTTCTTTTCCGTAAATCCGTTCGCGGCATAAAAACGATACGCGGGGTATTCCCTCTCCGTAAGCAAAACGATTTTCGTAATGCCGTTCTCGTGGAGATAGTCCTCAATAAGCCCCAAAAAACAGCTTCCATAGCCTTTTCCCTGACAGTCCGACACTATGCAGAGATCATCTATCCAGAACTCATCGCCCGTATACCAATATTTTATTCTTCCGACCGCCGCCCCTACAAGCCGCTCATCTTCAAACAAACCGAAAGACAGCGAATTGGCGTTGCTTATAAGCCCCGAGATATATCGGTGAAACTGCTCGGGGCTTTTCCATTCATCATTCCACGGCTCTCCCGTAAACGCGTCAAATATAACGTTTTTTATCGGCTCTATATCGTCAACCGAAAGTTTTCTTAATTCCATATACGTCACCTGTTGTTTATAGTCTCCCGTCTGTTCTTATTGCTTAACACCTGCGGAATCATAATCAAGCGTCATCAGCATATCCACATTTTTGCAGCCGTGCCCCACAAGCTTGAATACTCCTTCACCCTTGGGGATAGTTATCCGTGTTTCAATAAGCTGCGCGCTGTTCTCCGCCGAACATTCAGCTACCGTAGACACGTTGCCGTCGTCGTCGATCAACACGAGCTTTGCCGTTCCACCCGAAAGGCTGAACGATGTTACCGCCGTTATATCGAAAGCTTCATTGGGATTGGTATTTGTCAGAAGCGTTTCGCGCCCGTTGAAGCTTTTCGCCTTAACGTGTATCTCGTTGTAGGTAGTGGTTTTTGTAAAACCCGTCTCGGCGTAGCGATCTCCCGCCGCTATCGCCGAAATGTCCGAATACTGCTCCTCGGCAAACCTGTTGCTGCAGCCCGTAAAAAATACGCAAAACGCCGCGGTCATTATAATAAATATTTTCTTCAAAATAACATCCTTTCCATGTCCGAAACATAAATGCTTATATTTCATATAAAAGATAGGAATTGATTTTGCAAAACCGCCCGATAGTTTCCCTGTCCGCGTCGGTCAGTTCCTTATCGGGAAAATCGGCAACCAATGAACAAAGATAAATATAATCGGGGCTGTGTCTTTCGGAAAAGTTGCCGCGTCCGAATTTGCCTTGTATTATGTCAAAACGCTGTTGGAGCTCGGCAGTGCCGGCACATTCCGCCAGCACAGACACAGCGTTCAAACCGTCCTTATCGGAATTGTCAATTATTGCTTTAGCGGTATTTACCGTCACATACAGCCATTGCTCCAAATCCGTTAACCGCTTCGGCTTGGCTTTCAGCACGGTTTTAAGCTCTGCGTGGATATCATCGCTCATACAATCACCCCAATAACGCCGTCATTCTTACGCTTACATCGCTTACCGTTATCAAACAGTTATCGCGGCTAACGCGCCAGCATCTCCGCCGCTTGTTCCTCGTCGGAAACGAAAAACACGTCCTTGCCCTTGTTGCTCTCATACATAAAATCTTTCAGCGGCTTGCTTTTATATTTTGAATAATCACCGTATATCGCGATCCTGCCGCCATAATTTATATATTTCTGCAATATCTCGCCCGCAAACCCTGTGCTGAGAACGAAAAAATCGTCCGCTATCAACCTCTTATCGATAATGATATTCTTGGTATCCGCCTCATATTTCGCGCTCATAAGCAAGTCCAGAGCGGACTGCGCGTCCTTTATGACTTTTTTATCGCCGCACACTGCCGCGCATTTTATGCCGTTTTTTTCTATTATCCTGAATGTCATAATGCTTTCTCCTATCTTCGCGAATGTGTTCTCCGGGTCTTTTATCGCGCTTTGATCGGAAAATAGTAGTCCATCTGACCGTATCCCATTATCTTCTGTGCGAGCGGCGATGTTATCACATTTCCAAGCTCCGAACGCGATGTATCGCGTTCAAAGCCGCTTTCACTAAGGAACTTATCGATCTCCTTATTCATAAGCTCCTTGTCCGTCTGTTGATCAATATCGGTCGCAACGGCATACAGACCGCCTTGGAAATCAATCAATTCAAACTCAGGCGGGACTGTCATTCCGTCCTCATACATATAAAGCCAGACAAAGCCCTCGCCTGTCCAGTAAAGGAAATCTTTCGGAAACATAGCGCGCTTTTGTGAGGAGAACCATTCTTCAAATTTGCCGAAATTGCCCTCTCCGAACATACCTACCCCCGAAGATACCATTTTACAAACGGGCATTTCATAAATTCTTATGCTTTGCATTTTATTATCCTCCGAACTTATATCTTTGCGAACGCATTCTCCAGATCGGCTATGATGTCGTCGACATTCTCCAGACCTACCGACAATCTGATAAGTCCGCCGTCAATGCCCGCCGCGACAAGCTGCTCGTCCGTGAGCTGACGGTGAGTAGCCGAAGCGGGGTGCAGTACGCAGGTTCTGATATCCGCAACGTGTACCTCGTTGGACGCGAGTTTAAGGCTGTCCATAAACTTGACCGCCGTGCTTCTGCCGCCCTTTATCGAGAACGAAATAACGCCGCTCGTGCCGTTCGGGAGATACTTCTTCGCAAGCTCGTGACCCTTGCTGCCCTCGAGCGCGGGGTACGTCACAAACTCGGTCTTGCCCGTGCTTTGGATATACCTCGCGACTGTCAGCGCGTTCTCGCAGTACTGCTTCATTCTCACGTGGAGAGTTTCCAGCCCCAGATTGAGCAGGAAAGACGAGTTCGCCGCGGGGTAGCACCCGAAGTCGCGCATAAGCTGCATTCTCGCCTTTACGATATACGGCGCGAACGCGTACTTTTCCGTGTAAACTATTCCGTGATAGCTCTCGTCCGGCTCGGTCATACACGGGAACTTTCCGTTAGTCCAGTCGAACTTGCCGCTGTCAACGATAACGCCGCCCACTTGCACCGCGTGACCGTCCATATACTTGGACGTGGAGTGTACAACGATGTCCGCGCCCCACTCAATCGGGCGGCAGAGTATCGGCGTTGCGAACGTGTTGTCTATTATCAGCGGAACTCCGTGCGCGTGAGCGCACTTCGCCCACAGCTCGATGTCGAGTACGGTAAGCGCTGGGTTCGCCAGCGTTTCACCGAAAACCGCCTTGGTGTTCGGCTTAAACGCCGCGTTAAGCTCCTCCTCGGTCGCGTCGTGCTCCACCCAGATACACTCAATGCCCATTCTTTTGAGCGTTACGCCGAACAGATTTATTGTGCCGCCGTAGATTGACGCGCTCGCGATAAAGCTGTCGCCCGCCTCGCAGATGTTCAGTATCGACAGCAGAGAAGCCGCTTGTCCGCTTGACGTGCACATAGCCGCCGCTCCGCCCTCCAAAGCCGCGATCTTCTTTTCCACACAGTCGGTGGTCGGGTTCTCAAACCGCGAGTAAATGAGCGACTTCGTGGGGTCGTCGAACACCGCGGCCACGTCGTCCGTGCTGTCGTAGCGATAGGTCGTACTCTGAACTATCGGCATAACTCTCGGTTCGCCGTTCTTGGGAGTGTAGCCCTCGTGTAAGCATTTGGTTTCGATTTTCATATTTTTCTTCTCCTTATTTTGATTTCGGCATTCTGCCACATATTATTTATAATCAATTCTTTCGATTTTAAATACAACAGGTCTCGTTCCATCCGAACAGCAGGCTATCATTGTGTTTTCGTCCCTCATCCAGCCCTTCATTATAGAGCCACCCTGAAGTCCCGCATAAATATACCTTGATATCGCGTCCCAAGCCTCAGAGCAGTGCGGCATTTGGGGTCCGCCCGCGACTGTATCGGGATCGGCGGTCGTATTGACAAGCGTGTTCAAGCCGCCGTGCCAGAAATGGTCGTTTTGCTCGTCTCTCTCGAAAATGAACTCGTCTCCCACATTATAGCAAGGACATGCCCCCGCCTCGGGATCTTGGCAGTATTTCCGCTGTAATTCGGGGTACAGCTTTTTATCGATAACAGTCACCCTTACTCTGTGTTTCATTTGAAAAACCTCCTTGCTCTAATAGAACAAAAACATCAGCAAGTCCCAATACATATGAAGTGTTACAGGCACCCATATGCTTTTGCTTTTTATAAACGTTACGCTGAATATAACGCTTAAAATCAATATGCTCAAAAATCCGAAATTCCGGAAATTTTCAACAAATACGCCGTCGTGTATCCAAACGGGGAAATGAATAAGCAAGAACATCACCGCGTTTGCCGCGACGGACAGCTGCTTTTTCCTCTCACCGAGTGTCGCGTTCAGAAGCCAGCCGCGGAATACCGTTTCCTCCGTAATTCCCACAAAAAGCACGATTATCAGCTTGTCAAGCCCGAACCTTTCGCTTATCGCGAGACTGCCCTTTTGCAGAAGCGCGCCGACAAGCAGATAAACGGTAAATATCAGAAATATCGGAAGATAATTCAAAACGTTCACCCTTTTTGTGAACATTTCCTTGACGCCGACAAACATTTCGCTCTCAAAACGCATACCCAGCAAAACCCAGACGATACTCTTTATAACTCCCGATTTTATGAGCTGCGAAAAATACTCGTTCGGAGCGGCGGCGTTTATAAAATCCTTTACCCAAAGCTCCCACGCCGTCCAGACGCAGTAAAACGCGAGTACATAATATAATAAGCGCGTTTTTTTCGACAACGTGCGCTTTTCGGTCATTCATTTACCTCCCCGTGAGGTCTTTCAGCGCCGTGATAAGCGCGTCCGTGACAGCGGTTGTCCCGTAAATGTATTCTCACTTTTTCCTCGACAGTTCATTACTCACCGCTTTTCGGTACTCATCGTAATTCTTGCCGTCCAACATATCCTTTGCGGCACGGGCAAGCTCCTCGCTTATAAAAGAATCCTCCGAACGTTCGCACGCGGCGATCCTGAACCCAAGATAATCCAGCGTTGAAACAAAGAAACGATAAGCGAGAACGCATTTTCCGAAAGCATCGTTCTCCGCTTCAAAAAGCGGCAGGTATTTGTTGTAATACAACCGCAGAACCTGAGTGCTTTTGGGGTCCCAGCCTTTTTCGTTGATGTGCAGCCCCGTCAGGTTCTCTACTCCGTCGATAAACGCGGAAACGGAAAAATACACGCCGCTTAAATCACCGTAATAATCCGCTACCTTACGCAGTCTTCCCTTGTCCTGATACTCTGTCGTTTCATATAGGAAACTGTCCACAAACGAATCGTAAAAATCTTTGATAGAATCGTTCTGATCCCAAAATCCGATATAGCTATGCCCTATCCGCCTGTTGATATACGGGATAAAATCCTCGGAATACGGCAATTCGCGGTAATCGAACATCAGCGCGTTGATAAAATCTTTTATCTCCGTGCGTCCGTCCTTAAACAACCGTGCCGCACGTTCGGTTTCCTCCTCCGTCAGCTCCCGCAGCGCGACCTTGTTCACCTTTGTGTCCAGAAAGCTCTCGGAAATGCCGTAATCATCGTTGATCTTCATTTCGGAAAATGAAGTCCGCACGGAATATATCATATTTAACAGAGCCTTAAATTCGCTCTTTTTTTCATCATCGAATTCATCTCCCGACAGCGGGAAATAAACCTTGCAAAACCCATCGCAGACCTTTTTCTCATTAAATCCGATACGGAAGGTCTCGCTTTTCTCATCGCCGAAATCTATCGCGAAGCTTTCCTCATCATAGGTGCAGACCCAATTTTTTGTCGCGCCCTTCTTTTTCACCGATTTGCTCATCTTTTCAAATACCTCGGCGGGCGTTCGGGTGCGTTTAAGTTTAAGCTTGTAAAATAATGTGGTTTTATCCTCCATAACTGTCAATTTCCTTTCCGATCAGCTCTTCTCACGCCTGACTTAGCCGATAAGGTTTTTCAGCGCCGCGATAAGCGCGTCCGTATCCTCGTCTGTGCCGACGGTTATCCGCAGGAAATTATCTATCCTCGGCTTGTTGAACCACCGCACGTAAATATCGCGCGTTTTCAGATACTCGAATATCGCCTTTGCGGAATATTTCGGGTGCGTTGCGAACACGAAGTTCGTTTGGCTGTCGGGCAGCGTAAATCCCATTCCCCGCAGTTCCTTTGTGAGCCGTTCGCGCGTCGCGATAACGCGCTTTAAGGTCGCTTGGAAGTACTCCTCATCCTCGATAGCCGCAACTCCCGCCGCCTGCGCTATACTGTCAACGGGATAGCTGTTCATGCTGTCTTTGGTTGCGTAAAGCGCGGAGATAAGCTCGGGACTTCCCATAGCCCAGCCAAGTCTCATTCCCGCCAAAGACCGCGACTTCGAAAACGTCCTTGTTATCAGCAGATTGTCGTACTCTTGGAGCAGCGGCACGGCGGTAACGCCGCCGAAATCCACATAAGCCTCGTCAACGATTACCACGCTTTCGCAGTTGCTGTCGAGTATCTTGCGGATAAAATCAAGACCGCGCCCGATAGAGGTGGGAGCGTTCGGGTTCGCGATAACAACGCCGCCGTTGGGTCGCGCGTAATCGGCGGGGTCTATGTTGAAATCCCCGTCCACAGGTATCGTTTCATACGGTATTCGCAAAATATCGCACCACACCGTGTTGAATGAGTATGTGATATCGGGGAAAATTATCGGCTTATCCGAGTTGAAGAACGCTCTGAACGCAAGCGACAGCACGTCGTCCGTGCCGTTGCCCGCGAACACGTTTTCGGGCTTCAAGCCCTCGCGCTTCGCTATCGCGTTTACAAGCGGCACGGCGTTCGCGCTCGGGTACTTTTTCAGCGCGTCCGCGCCGAAATCCCGAACAGCCTTTGCGACCATAGGCGACGGCGGATAAGGGTTTTCGTTCGCGTTCAGCTTTATAAAATCGGTCTTGTTCGGCTGCTCTCCCGCGACATACGGTTCTATTTTTATCAGATTATCCCGCCAGCTCATACTTCCTCCAAATAAAAAGCCTGCTCTCAACAGAGAACAGGCAAATTTGCACAATAACTGTCAACTGTCAACCATACACTATCAACTGTTTACAGTTCCTCGGAATCGTCCTCGTCCAGCTCGAACACCAAACGCTTTCCGCAATTAGGGCAGTCCATGCCGCCCGCGTTCGCCTGTTCATAGTCGAAACGAATGGAATTTCCGCAGTTAGGGCAGACAGTTTCATACATATCGTCGATCTCATCGTCGATATCGTCATAATAATCGTCGTCATCATCGCCGTAGAGGTCGTCCTCAATATCCGCAAGGCTCTCCTCCATATCGGTCATTACGGAAGCCACGTCGTCAAGCTCCTCGTCTACCTCTTCAAGATTTGCCGCAATGTCCGCAAGAACATCGAGTATGCCGTTCACGATCTTGTCATCGCACTTCAGCCCCTCGGCAAGTCCCTTTAAATACGATACCTTTTCACCTATTGACATAACGGTTCTCCTTACTTAACTCTTTCCATATACTCGCCCGTACGCGTATCAATACGAATGATCTCGCCCTCGTTGATGAACAGCGGAACTCTGATCTCCGCGCCCGTTTCAAGAGTTGCGGGCTTGGTAGCGTTGGTAGCGGTATTGCCTGCGAAGCCCGGATCGGTCTGCGTTACCTGAAGCTCCACGAAGTTGGGGGGCTCTACGCCGAACACCTTGCCCTTGTAAGACAGCACTTTGCACATCATCTCTTCCTTAACGAATTTGAAGCTGTCTCCAAGATCGTTTGCGCTTACGGGAACATCCTCGTATGTCTCCTGATCCATAAAGTGATACAGCTCTCCATCGGAGTAGGAATACTGCATATCTTTTCTCTCAACGAATGCCGTCGGGAATTTTGCGGACGGGTTGTAGGTCTTTTCAACCACGGAGCCTGTAATAACGTTCTTCACCTTGGTGCGAACGAACGCCGCGCCCTTGCCCGGCTTTACGTGCTGGAACTCGATGATCTGCATTACATTGCCGTCCTCTTCAAATGTCATACCGTTTCTGAAATCTCCCGCTGTTATCATAGCGAACCTCCATTATTTTTTTATTCAACGCTCCTCAATTCGGAGCCGCACAAACCTCA
>DKXD01000083.1 GCA_002492075.1 Ruminococcaceae bacterium UBA7135 | reverse complement strand
TATAATGGATCTATATTTATATAAGGAGCAAAAAAAATGGAAAAAGCAAAAACCGCGCTTTCACAGTTTATAAACGCCGTTATCGGCGGAATGATGATAGGAATAGGCGGGTGCGTATCACTGTCATGCGATAACAAATATGTCGGCTCGGCGCTGTTCTCGCTGGGACTGTTCGCGATAATACAATTCGGCTATGGGCTGTATACGGGCAAGATAGGATATGTTCCCTTGCGAAAGCCGGCGTATCTGCTTGAATGTCTGTTCACGCTGCTGGGAAACACCGCGGGAACGTTTATTGACGCGATCCTTCTTCGGCAAACACGCGTTTTCGCCGCAATATCCGAAAAGGCGGCGGCTTCCGTTGATGTAAAGACGGGTGATTCGCTTATAAGCGCCTTTATTCTCGCGATATTCTGCGGCATTTTGATGTTCGCCGCCGTAGACAACGCGCGGCTTTCAAACGCGAACGGCGGTCACGTTGAGAAAACGATAGGCACTATGCTTTGCATTATGGTATTCATTCTCTGCGGCTTCAACCACTGCATAGCGGATATGTTCTACATATTCCTTTCGGGGAGCTTAACACAAACCGCGGCTTATCTTCCTATCGTTATTCTGGGAAATTCGGTTGGCGGTATGCTGTTCCCGCTGCTGAAAAAACTGACCGACAAGCCGTTTGAAAAGCAATGACAAATTCCCCGCCGGCGGCGAGGAAATAAGACTTATACAATAAGCTCTCCCTTTCGGGGGAGCTTATCGTTTTATGCGGAATACAGTCACTTGACCTCCACTATTGTGATATTGTCGCTCGCAACCTCGACCTCGGAAAGCAGCGCGTTCTTGATCTTGGCAGCGCCCGCCGCGTCAAGTCCGTTGGTCTTAACGATAATATTCGCGCCGCTGTCGCTCAAATAGCACAGCGCGTCCGCAAAGCCTTGCGCTTTCAGCATTGTTTCTATCTTGGATTCACTGTTCATACGGTCGGAGAGCGTTTTGGCGTTCTTTTCAACGACGGTAAGTTCGTCCTTGGTCATATCGCCGCCCTGATACATTCCCGCAAGCACTTCCGCCGCCTCGTCGCGGCTCTGCTGCTTGTCAAGACGCGCTTTTGCGAAATAAGCTTCTCCGTCCGACAACTTATCCGAAACGAACGATGTATCACCGTAATTCGTGCTTGCTGAAACACTTCCGGAAGTGGTGTCCTGTGAGTTAGGTTTCACAGTAGCGGGCTTCTTGCCCGAACCAACAGCGAAATTCACAGCGACTGCCGCTCCGAGAAGAACGGTAAGCGACGCTATCACGATCTGCTTTTTCCCAATGATTAAATTCAACCTTTTCATAACTTACTCCCTTCATTCGGTCACATATACCCTTGAGATACCTATATTCAGCGCTTTGGCAACGGTATTTGCCACTTTTTCCCGTATCACCGGGTCATTCGCGCCGCCGCATACTACTGCCGCTCCGCGAACCTTTGGCTGAACGGTGCCGACACGCAGCGGCTCCTTTCCCGAACCCGCGAGCACGACCTCGGTTTCCTGCGCGGCGTTTTCCAAACTGACGTCAGATTCGCTTTTTGTATTGATCTCGGTCTTTTCGTCTTTTTCAAAAAGCGTCTGCGACGAACGGTCGAGCGTCACCATTACGCTCACCGCGCCCACACCCTCGATTCTGCCAAGCAGCTCTTCAAGTCGCTGCTCCAGCGTTTGCTCGATTTCCGCTGCGTCCTCGGACGTTTCGTTTAGAGCGGCGCTTGACGCGTTTTTCGTGCCGTGCGTTACCGAACTCAACAGCAGCAAAACGATCACTGCCGCCATGCTGAATATCAGTATCTTTTTTCCCTTTTCACCTGCAAATAGGCTTTTCCATGTCATTTCAACTGCCTCACTCCTTTACTTCCGTCACGATCTCGATATCCGGTGAAAGCTCGCCGTTCAGAACGTCTGCCGCCGCTTTTGCCGCCGCTTGTTCTCCGGTTTCAAATACAAGCTCTACCTGTGTAATATCTATGCTGTACAAACCCGAAATATTAACGATAACGTGAATTTCTTTTGGGTAAATTCCGCGCTCGTTAAGCATTGCGTATATCTTGTCCGACAATTCCCCGCAAATCTGCTGCTTTAGCTCCTCGTTGGCATTCGAGGATATCTCAAAACCGTATCCCTCCGCTTCCGTAATGTACCTTTCCGTATCTATTTTCAGGTCAGCACCTTTAAGCGCTGTTATCCCCGTCAGCAGAAACACTCCCGCCACAAGCAAAGATAGCTGCTTTGAGAATTTGTTTTCGGGCACCAACATCCGAAACAGGGCGCTGCTTAGAACTGCTATGCACATCGTTGTCAGAAATCCCATAGTTTTTACTCTCCCTAAGCCGCACAATATAAGCTTTGATTTATCCCGCATATCCCGTCATGCCAAGTGTAATCGCCGCGGCAATGGTATTCAGCAGCAAAACGCTGAAAGTTATCGCCATGATTATCGTTATCACTGCGCCGCAACTCTTTAGCAGAGCGGTAAGCTCCTTAAGTCCGAACATCTCTGCCATATTCTGCGCCAAAAGTGCCGCCAGCTTATAGCATAACAGGCTTGCCAAAACAGGCAGTATAACTGCTGCGGCAGCGATTATCCCATACACTCCCACGCTGCTTTTAAGTATCCCCAATCCGGTTTGCAGCGTATTCACCGAATCCGAGATCGTACCGCCGATTATCGGCACTCCCTGCGATACCGCAAACTTCGCTGCCTTTATCGCGGCGTTGTCGGAAGCTGCGGAAACGGCGGTCTGCAATGACAAAACGCCCATAAAGATCGTCATTATCAGCGTAAGCCCCCACATGATAAGCTTTTTGACAAGCTCGCCCAACTTGTCCATTTTAAGCTGCGGATGAACCGCACCCGCCGTCGATAACCCAAGTATAGCACCGCAAAGAGGTGCTAGAAAGTTCGCCGAAAGCTGCGAGAAAAGCTGTGTACAGCCCAGTATCGACGTGTTTACCGCAGCGGCTGTCATAGTATGACCCAGCGCAGCCGATATTCCTGTCAAAACGGGAATGAACACAAGCATAAAATTTGCCGCCGCACCGATAGCCGCAAGTGAGCTTTCCAACATCTCGTACATCGCACCCGCCGCTATTCCCGCTCCGCACAGTACTCCCACCGCCGAAAAAATTCCCTTTAAATTGCCCTCGTTCGATATGCTCTCGGAAAGTGCACAAAACAGTACCACTCCGCAAAGCCCCAACAGCATACGCAAGGGTCTTGTCGCCTTGCTTTTCAAAAGATCCCAAAAACTTCCCACTGCTTCCGAAAAGGAAAATATTTTCGGAGAATCAGGCGTTATTTCCTCGCTTTCGAGATATCCCAATGTATCATCGGGCAAAGCGCTTTCAAGCTGTTCTCTGCCGTAATCAAAATCTTCGGCGGCGGCTTTCGCTCCGCAAAGCATAAACGCCAATGCGGCAAGCAGTACAACAAAAAACTTCCTCATATCTTTTCCTATCCGCTCATCATAGATGTGATAAGCCCAGCAAGCTGTGTGAATACGGGCAGCGACAGAGCCGC
>DKXD01000116.1:1180-5421 GCA_002492075.1 Ruminococcaceae bacterium UBA7135 | reverse complement strand
CTGTAAGCTAAACTATAATTTATCTAAAGAAAGGAGCAATTTTTTTGCTTGAAATAAAAGACCTGTACTGGAGTCTACCCGACGGCAGCTCCATAATAAACGGCGTGTCGTTCAAGACACGCGGAAAGCTGACGGTGATAACCGGACCGAACGGCGGCGGCAAGACCTCTCTTGCGAAGCTTATTTCTGGAGTAGAACAGCCCACATCGGGCGCTATTTTGCTTGACGGCGAGGATATCACCGCGCTTGACATCACCGAACGCGCCAAAAAGGGCGTGGCGTATGCGTTTCAGCAGCCTGTGCGTTTCAAAGGGCTTACCGTTCGCGACCTTATAGAGATGGCGGCAGGCAATTCACTGAACACGGGCGACCTTTGTGATCTGTTGGGCAAGGTGGGCTTGTGCGCCGAGGAGTATATCGACCGAGAGATGAACACATCGCTTTCGGGCGGAGAGGCAAAGCGTATCGAGATAGCTACTGTGCTTGCCCGTAAGGCAAAACTCTCCGTATTCGACGAGCCGGAGGCGGGCATAGATCTGTGGAGCTTTTCGCGGCTCGTTCAGACGTTTGAGGAGATACGCTCCAAATCCGACGGCGAGCTTGTGGTGATATCTCATCAAGAGCGTATACTTTCGATAGCTGATGATATAATAGTTGTCGCAGACGGAAAGATACGCATTTCGGGAACAAAGGACGAGGTGCTGCCGAAGCTTCTTTCGGGCGAGTACACCTGCGCCTGTCCGAGAAGAATGGGGGAGTGTTTATGAGCGGCAGCGACGGACTCATGAATGTAAATTTTAACAGCATAACGGGAGAAATGCTTAAAGTGATAAGCGATTACGATCCCGCGACGGGTTTTAAGGGCGCGTATAATATCCGCGAGGACAGCGCCTGTGCGGGACGGCAGTCCTCGGAGAACATCACGATAAACTCCAAGACCGACAAGCCCGGCATTGATATTATCATCAAGCCGCATACCAAGGGCGAGACCGTTTTCATTCCCGCGTGTGTAACTCATACGGCTGTCGATGATCTGGTGTACAACGATTTCTATATCGGCGAGGGCGCGGACGTTGTGATAGTCGCGGGGTGCGGCGTTCACAACGAGGGCGAGGAAGAGGCTCGGCACAACGGCATACATCGTTTCTTTCTGGAGCCGAATTCCCGCGTGGTATACAAGGAAAAGCATATCGGTACGGGAAACGGCGCGGGTCTTAAAAAGATTGACCCAGTGGCGGAGTGCTTTATGAAGGAAAATTCGTATCTGGAAATGGATACGGTGCAGTTGGGTGGAGTGGACAAGTCCACGCGCACGACCTCGGCGGAGTTGGGCGACAACGCGAAGATAGTCGTCCGCGAACGCATTATGACGGACAACGCCGAGGAAGCCGTTTCGAAGTTCCATGTAAAGCTGAACGGCGCGGACAGCGGCGTCGATCTGGTGTCGCGCTCCGTGGCTCGCGGCAATTCGTATCAGGCGTTTTATTCGGCGGTGGACGGAAACAACCGCTGCACGGGTCATTCCGCATGCGACGCTATCATCGCGGAAAACGGCAGAGTAGACGCGCAGCCCGCCCTCAACGCGGCAAACGTGGACGCGGCGCTTATTCACGAAGCCGCTATCGGCAAGATAGCGGGGGAGCAGATACTGAAATTATGTTCGCTCGGTCTTACTCGCGAGGAGGCGGAGGAGAAGATAATCGAGGGATTTTTGAAATGACGGATAAACAAAAGCGTCTTATTAACACCATAAGATCGTCAAGCACTAAGGGCACGCTTATTATCTGTGCATATTTGTTGTTCCCTATGGTCGGGATCTTTCTTTTGAGTCACGAATGGCTGGTACTTGAAGTTGGCGCGGCTTTATTGGCGTTTGCCGTTATTTACGGCATAACCTATTCAAAGAAAAGCACCGATGCAATAAAAAACAACGGTGCCGTGGAATGTGTGATTGAGGACTGTCTTATTATAAAGCACGGAAGCAAGTATATGATTTCTCCGATTTTGAAGAACATCGTAACAAACGAGCTTTATTATACGTTCGATAAATATGATCTGTCGCTTATTATCAAAGCATACGCGAAGAAACCCGATGCGCTGTCCGAAATGAAGATCATGCGCATTGACAAGACGGAGGTTCAGATCGGAGACAGGGCTTTGATTTACATAAAGCGATATATAGACCCAAAGCTGCACATAGAGCCTAACGACGACCACTATTATATCGATGGCGAAAATGTTCCTTTTCGCAATATAAACCCGAAGTACGATATTTCCGTAATGAATGATGTGAAATTCTTTGAGGGAGTTATAGATATTGAATAAAAAGAAAGTCCGAGGTTTGCCCTCGGACTTTCTTTTTATATTCTGATAACGCTCGAAACTCCCTCGCTTATCTTCCGCGCAACGTATGGGTTGTTCATTGTGTAGAGGTGAATACCGTCCACGCCGCTTGAAACGAGGTCTATTATCTGCTCGTTGGCGTAGGCAATACCCGCGTCGCGCATTGCCTCGGGATTGTCGCCGAAACGGGCTATAAGCTTTGTGAATTTCGGCGGCAGAGACGCTCCGCAAAGCCCCACCATTCGCTGAATGGACTTCGCGTTTACGCACGGCATTATTCCCGCCTCTATCGGTACGTTTATCCCCGCCGCGCGAGCCTTTTCCAAAAATCCGTAAAACTGCGAATTATCGAAAAACAGCTGCGACATCAAATGCTCCGCGCCCGCGTCTACCTTGCGTTTGAGGTTTTCGATATCCTCGTCGAGCGAGGAGCTTTCCGGGTGTCCTTCGGGGTAGCACGCTCCCGAAAATCCAAGCGAGCTGCGTTCTTTCATATATGTAATAAGTTCGGAGGCGTGCTTGAAGTCCTCCTTCGGCGGTATATCGGGGTTGATATCCCCGCGTAAGGCGAGAACGTTTT
The DNA here is from genome assembly GCA_002492075.1 of Ruminococcaceae bacterium UBA7135. Classification (GTDB taxonomy): domain Bacteria; phylum Bacillota; class Clostridia; order Oscillospirales; family Ruminococcaceae; genus CAG-115. Next base: position 2,498 of record DKXD01000116.1, on the reverse strand, counting down.
CAACGCCGTGCTGCTCAAACTCGACTATAACGCGGTCTATATCCTCTTTTGTCGAGTTCACGCAGGTAAGGTGAGCTATGGATTCCGTGTGGTACTTTTTCTTGATAGCGGACACTATTTCCCGAGTGGAGCAGCCCGGAACGCTCCCGCCTGCGCCATAGGTCACGCTGATGAAATCGGGGTGAAGGTCGGTAAGCTCGTCCAAGGTTTTGTAGACCGTTTCTATAGAGCCGTCCTTTTTCGGCGGGAATATCTCGAACGAAAACACGGTTTTTCCGCTTTTGAACAACTCTCGTATCTTCATTTGCTCATCTCCTTAAGCGCCCGAGCAAGCTGGTCGGGGCAGGAGGTGGGTTTCATTCCGCAGCGTATGCCTTCAAGACGTTCGATAACATCCTCAATTTTCATTCCTTTTACCAGCGAGGAAATGCCCTTGAGGTTGCCGTTGCAGCCGCCTAACACCTGAAGCTCGCGCACAACGCCGTCTTCTACGTCGATTATCATTTTTTGAGAGCAGACCCCGCGCGGAGTAAATTCGTAAGTCATATTGATCTTCCTTTCCTATTTTGATTTGTTCCATTCATTCGCGACCGCCTTTGCGACCGCCTCCGCGACGCTCTTGTCGAGTGCGGACGGGATTATGTATTCAGGGGAAAGCTTGTCCTCGGGAACGAGCGCCGCGATAGCGTAAGCCGCCGCGAGCTTCATCTCCTCAGTTATCGCCTTTGCTCTGCAAGCGAGCGCTCCCTTGAAAATACCGGGGAACACCAGCACGTTGTTTATCTGGTTCGGATAGTCGCTGCGCCCTGTGCCGACTATGTACGCGCCGCTTTCTTTGGCAAGCTCGTAGGTTATTTCGGGGTTGGGGTTCGCCATGGGGAACAGAATTGGCTTATCCGCCATAGACTTCACCATTTCGGGAGTTACTAAATTCGGTTTGGATACTCCCACGAACACGTCCGCGCCGCGCAAAGCGTCCGCAAGCGTTCCTTTAATATTATTTTTATTTGAAAGCCGCGACATTTCTGCGTGAGCAGTATTTGTATACTCTTCGCCGCGGTTAAGAATACCGCTGATATCCACCATTATCAGATCGCCGATACCCAGCTTCAGCAAGAATTTTCCGATAGCGATACCCGCCGAGCCCGCGCCGTTGATGACTACCGTAATTTCGCTGAGATTTTTGCCAGCGCATTTCACAGCGTTCATCATTGCCGCACCGACTACTATTGCCGTTCCGTGCTGGTCGTCGTGAAATACCGGAATATCCAAGCGCTCCTTTAGCTTCGCCTCTATCTCAAAGCAGCGCGGCGCGGAG
>DKXD01000116.1:714-864 GCA_002492075.1 Ruminococcaceae bacterium UBA7135 | reverse complement strand
GATATCCTCAAGATTTATGCCGCCGAAGCTGTCCGAGATAAGCTCTATGGTGCGAACTATTTCATCGGGGTCCTTGCTCTTCACACAAAGCGGGAACGCGTCAACGCCGCCGAATTCCTTAAACAGGCAGCATTTGCCCTCCATAACGGG
>DKXD01000116.1:0-399 GCA_002492075.1 Ruminococcaceae bacterium UBA7135 | reverse complement strand
GCCCTCCATAACGGGCATTCCGGCAAGTCCGCCGATGTCGCCCAAGCCCAGCACCGCCGTGCCGTCTGTTATTACTGCCACAAGATTACTGCGGCGCGTCAGCTTGTATGACAGTTCGGGGTCTTTGGCTATCTCAAGGCATGGCTGTGCCACTCCCGGAGTATATGCCAGCGACAGATCCTCGCGCGTTTCGATCGGCGCGCGTGAGATGACTTCTATTTTCCCATGCCATTCGTAATGCTTTTGCAATGCCTTTTCTTTAACGTCCATATAATACCTCTTGTTTTTAAGCTTTTTATGTATCCGCAAATTAAACTATTTCTGTATGATTCCTCGCCTGCGGCGGGGAAAACATACATGCAAATGTCGTAGCCGCGTCTTGGTTGTTCCCCCGCCGAC
>DKXD01000183.1 GCA_002492075.1 Ruminococcaceae bacterium UBA7135 | reverse complement strand
TTCCCCGCCTGCGGCGGGTAAAGCCGCCATTAAATCAGTGTTTCCCTTATTTCCACCGCTTGCGATGAGAGGAACATCATTAAATCAATATACTTTTCTTATTTTCGGGGAGGTCTTGTAAGATAACTCGGTTTTACAAACCACTTTACAAGCCGCGGAAAACGCTCCGCGTTGCACATAACGTAAACGGAAGCCGCCACATAGATCAACCAGAACGCCGCCAATATTCCGAAAAATATCGAAATCTGACGCTTATCCTCGACATCATGGCTCTCCGCGTCCTCTTGCGAGAGCAGCTCCTTGTTATCGTAACGTATACATACCAGCTCGTCCTTAGATGTGATTACGGAAAGGCTCTCGCCCTCTTTAAGCTTGTTAATACCCTCCAAGTCGCAAAGGCTTGCCCAAGCCTTGTATTCCTTGCCCGAAAGCGTAAGCACTATGCGGTCTTCCTTACGGTAACTGCCCTCGTAAACCAAATTCGTCCGAACATAGTCGCGCTTATGAAGCCCCGTGTTCATACACATTATCCACAAGCCGACTATAAAAGCAAGGAGTATCACCCACACGGCAATAAATTCTCCCGGATAGTAAACGTTGCCGTTAAACAAGCGGCTTCGAGTACTGTAAGCGCGCATTTTGCGGCGGTAGTTGCGGCTTTTGGTGCGCGAGGCGTTTCGTCTGCCCATTTTGACACCTCAAAATCAGTACGTCTTATTCGGAATTCCCCACTCAAAAACGGTGTAGTCCGATTTGAAGAATTCAACAATCTGTTGTTGCTCGTCCTCATCAATACCGTAATCCTCAATTAGAAAGTCGAGAATATCCGCGTAAGTATAATTCAAGTTTGTCTGATAATCTTCAAATTCATCTTGAATTTCTTCCCAGCACGAGTAAGGCTTTTTGCTGATGAGCGTCGTGTGTTCGCGCCTGTAAATAATGTTTGCGCTGTGATTTGTAAAGAAGTCATCGTTGAGGACGTCTTCCATTACTCAACCACCTCCAGATATTCCACGTTCATATCCTGCGGTCCGGTAAGCGAACATCCCTTCTCCTTGGCATACGCTATATAATCGAGAATATCCCTTGTTATGCGTTCTCCCGGCGCGAGAATGGGTATTCCGGGCGGGTAGCACATCACGAACTCGCCGCAAACGCGCCCCGCTGTCTCATTTATCGGCAAAGACGTGCGCTTCGCGTAGAACGCTTTCTGCGGCGGCATATCAACGGTGGGATTTATATATTCGTGATCGAAAAGTCCGACGGGAGAGCGTCCGTAAAGACGCTTTATCTCGGATAATGCGCTCACCAAACGCTCGATATCCTGCGCACGGTCGCCGCCAGTGATTATCGCGAGTATGTTGCCGATATCGCCGAACTCTATCTGTATATCGTACTCGTCGCGGAGCAGGTCGTAGACCTCAATTCCCGCAAGACCCATTGCTCTTGTGTGAACGGACAGCTTTGTCTTATCGAACGCGTAGAACTCGCGCCCGTTGCAAAGCTCCCCTCCAAACGCGTAATAGCCGCCTATCGCGTTTATCTCACGTCTTGCGTACTCGGCGAACTCCGCTGTTTTCGCGTAAAACTCCTTGCCATGAAGCGCAAGGTTCTGCCTTGCAAGATCAAGCGATACCATAAGCAGATAGCTTGCGGATGTAGTTTGCGTGAGGTTTATCACCTGCCGAACGTAATCGGGGTTTACCGTGTCTGCCATAAGCAGAATGGCGCTTTGCGTAAGCGAGCCGCCCGTCTTGTGAACGGACACCGCCGCCATATCCGCGCCCGCCGCCATTCCCGAAACGGGCAAGTTTTCTCCAAAATAAAAATGCGTGCCGTGCGCCTCGTCACACAACACTAAAAGACCGTGCCTATGCGCGATCTCAACTATTTTTTTCAGATCCGAACAAATGCCGTAGTAGGTAGGGTTGTTTACAAGCACGGCTTTCGCGTCGGGATTTTGCACAATAGCAAGCTCCACCTCTTCGGGAGTCATTCCCAGAGGTATGCCAAGCTCCCCGTTCACTCCGGGGTTGACGTATACCGGAACCGCTCCGCACACAACGAGAGCGTTAATAGCGCTTCTGTGAACGTTTCTGGGGAGGATTATCTTGTCCCCCGATTTGCACACACTCATTATCATCGCCTGAACCGCGCCGGTAGCGCCGTTCACGATAAACAGCGAGCTTGCTGCGCCGAAAGCGTCCGCCGCCAGTTCCTGCGCTTCTTTTATCACAGACACGGGATGACACAGATTGTCAAGCGGCTTCATCGAATTAACATCGCTTTTAAGACAGCTGTCCCCCAGAAAATCGCTTAAAATTTTGTTGCCGCGTCCGCCCTTGTGCCCCGGCACGTCGAACTTCACCACACGGTTGGTGCGGTATTCCTTCATCGCTTCATACAGCGGAGCGCGATCTTGATCAAGCTCCAATTTATCACCCCTATTTTAAAAGCAAACTGCGCACCGCTCTCTTCGCTTCGCTCCGTTCGCTAGCCAAGCGGCATTGGCAGGTCTGCGCTCACTTTGTTTCGACCTGCCAACGCCGCTTGCTTGCACAGTTTGCACACGCTCTCTAACAGTTGACGGTTATTGTTTCCGCTTCACGGAATACGGCAAAACCAATAACTAACAACTATCAGTATATGTTCATTCCGCTGAATATCTCGATCATCTCGCTGCGAAGACGGTTCGTAATAGCCAGACGCTCCTGCGGATGGACCTCGTAAACGTCAGTGTTGAACAGATAATTTTGCAGCTCTATTTCTTTTATCAGCATTTTTGTATGGAAGATGTTGGACTGATAAACGTTAACGTCCATAGCGTCATATTTTGTGAGCGTTTCGGGAGAAATAAACTCTTGAATAGAGCGCATCGGCTGATCCATAAAGCATTTCTTGCCCGTCATATCGCGGGTAAATCCGCGAACTCTGTAATCTATTATAATAATATCGGAATCAAAACTTCCGATAAGAAAATCCAGCGTTTTAAGCGGCGAGATCTCACCGCATGTCGCAACGTCTATATCCACTCTAAACGTCGATATCGCCTTGTCCGGGTGATATTCGGGAAACGTATGCACGGCGATGTGGCTCTTATCAAGATGCGCATTCACCGAACACCCCGCCGACTGAAAATAATTCATTCCCTTATTGCAGGAGCTGTCTATATGCTCGGGATCTATACTTCCCTCCGCGAACAGCACATCCACGGACGCGCCCTGCGGGTCGTAATCCTGTTTCGAGATATTCAGCACCGTGGCGCCTATGCGTTCGGTCACGGCGCACAATATTCCCGTAAGACGCTCGGAATTATACTGCTCGTCTATATACGCGATGTAGTCCTTTTGCTCTCTCTCGCTTTTCGCGTAGCACACATCGTAAATATTGAAGCTGAGCGTCTTCGTAAGATTATTGAAGCCATACAGCGACAGCTTTTTTTCCACCCCTAACATCATCCTTTCCGTCAAAAACCGCAGAGAAGCCGCTCTGCATACAGAAGTTTTATTTTTTTGCGTTTACACACATTATATTTACAGTCAAAATGATTATAACATATTTCTTCAAAAATAGCAATAGTTTTTAAAATATTTTTACGGTCTTTTCAGTATTTTTCGCCGACACTGATTTCTCATTAAAAAC
>DKXD01000161.1:39488-39897 GCA_002492075.1 Ruminococcaceae bacterium UBA7135 | reverse complement strand
AATAAATTTTGTACTCTTTTTATTGAGAACTAGTATTACTTGACCTTAACAACTTTCGCGCGGAGCACCATACAGCCGTGCGGCGGCAAAGTAGTGCAGAACCGCTCGGTGAACGTGCCAAGCTCCTTATGCTCCCAGCAATCGTAAATATCAAGACCGCGCCCCGCAGCCGTGGTAAGTCCGATGTCCCAGAACTGCAAAGACATCTCACCGTCGCGATCACCGAAGTTGAACATTCCGATTGCGTAAGAGCCGTCGCTCATGGGCTTTACAAGCGAGAATACGTTCTCGGGATTGTTCCACTGCTTTATGCAGTACGGCGCACGGCACTCGATATCCTGATTTATCGCGATAACGTCCTTGTTGGTAAGGGTCTCTTTTGTCGCGGGGGTCATCTTGCGGATATCGC
>DKXD01000161.1:38122-39198 GCA_002492075.1 Ruminococcaceae bacterium UBA7135 | reverse complement strand
CGGGGGTCATCTTGCGGATATCGCAGCCTATCATCAGCGGGCTGTTCATCATCGCCCAAATTGAAAAGTGCGTTCTGTATTCCACATCGGTGCAGCCGCCCAGTCGAGTTCCCGTAGTCGTGCTTGCCGCGTCGCCCGCAACCGCAACATCGCCTTCCGCGTCCGCGGAAGCTATCCACTGGTTGACCGAGCCGCCGTACATTCCCACAACAAGCATATCAATATCATTGTGGCAGTAGTTTCCGCCGTAGCACTCGTTGCCCATTTGCGAGAGCGCAAGGTTCTTTATAGACTCCCAGTTGTCCTGAATATCGCCGGTAGAACGGAACAAATGCGCGCCGCTTTCGCGTATCCACTTATAAACGTTATCCTTGCCCCAGTTGCAGGCGGAGAACACAATATCACGCCCACAGTTGCGCAGAGCGGTACTCATTCTTTTATACAGAACCTCTCCGGGAACATGCTCCGGCTTGTAGCAGTAATCATATTTAAGGTAGTCCACGCCCCACTCGGCAAAGGTCTCCGCGTCGTCAAACTCGTGTTCAAAGGAGCCGGGGTGACCGCCGCAGGTGTGCGTGCCCGCGCATGAATAGATACCGAACTTCAGACCTTTAGAATGAACGTAATCCGCAACAGCCTTTATGCCGTTCGGAAATTTATAGTGATCGGGGACGAGCCTGCCGTTCGCGTCGCGCTGCTTTTCACTCCAGCAATCGTCGATGACAACATACTCATAACCCGCGTCCTTCAAACCCTCGGTGATGAAAGCGTCGGCGGCGGTTTTGATAAGCTCTTCGTTTATCTCCCACGAAAAGGTGTTCCACGAATTCCAACCAAGCGGCGGCGTAAGCGCCAGATATTTATCATGCATATTGTTTTCTCCTTTGATCTTATCGTTTGCGGCACTGCCGCTTTAGTTTATTTTACCACACATTACTTTAAAAATCAAGTGGATTTTAAGAAAAATCACTTTGATTTTCGCTTATATTACCTCATCGATCAAATGCTTTCTGTTTTATTGTTTCCCCCGCCTGTGGCGGGGGGAAAGTATATCTTTCACTTCCCCCGCTTTGCGG
>DKXD01000161.1:23534-37840 GCA_002492075.1 Ruminococcaceae bacterium UBA7135 | reverse complement strand
TTCCCCCGCTTTGCGGAGGAGTGAAATCTGTAGAAAAAGAGTATTTTTTCAAGCCGGCGAGAGGCTTTCGACAATTTACCCCCGCCATAGGCGGGAGCGAACAATAAGTCATCATTACTCATATCCCCTCAAAATCAAAGCTCGGCGTGTATTCCTCGGCGGCGGAGCTTTTCTCCTGTGTATAGCCCTCCAGTCCCACCGCGTACACCGCCTCGAGAGCCTTTCGGTACTCAAACGTTGTGACGCGGCGGTTCATTCTTTCAAACGCCGGTTCTGTTTTCACTCGTCCGAAAGGAGTATACTGGCTCATTAAGCTGAACAGTATCTCTCCTCCGAAACGTTCACCGATACGCTTTATCACATCTATCGAATCGCGGTATTGCCACGGCAATACCAAGTGCCGCACGATGACTCCGCCTGTCATCATACCGTTTTCATCAAACCGCGGCGTTCCCGTCTGCCTTACCATTTCTGCAACGGCGTTCATCGCGGTATCGAAATAATTCGGCGCGGACGAGAGCCTTTGGGCAAGCTCGTCCGAAAAATACTTCACATCGGGGAGGTAAACGTCCACAGCTCCGTCCAACATTCGCAGAGTTTCCACGCGCTCATATCCGCCGGAATTGTACACTATCGGCACGGACAAACCGCGCTTTCTCGCGGTTTCAATGCTCCGCAGAATCTGCGGCACGAAGTGAGTGGGGTTCACAAGGTCGATATTTAAAGCGCCCTTTTCTTGTAACTCCAGAAAAATCTCGGCGAGACGTTCCTCGGACACCTCGCGCCCGATGTTTTCGGAACTGATGTCATAGTTCTGACAGAACACGCACTTCATCACGCAGCCCGAAAAGAAAACCGCGCCGCTGCCGCTCTCTCCCGAAAGACACGGCTCTTCCCAGAGGTGCAGCATTGCCTTTGCCGCCGTTATCTTATCGCCCATTCCGCAAAAGCCGCGCTTTTCCGAACGGTCAACGCCGCACATTCGCGGACAAAGCTCGCATTTCATATTTCTACCTCTCACAAAATAATCGCCGCCCGAAAGCGGCGATTTTTCACGCTTTTAAAAACTTTAATTTAACGCTCTTTCCCGCCGACCGCAAGCTCGCCGTATCTCGCCGCAGCTATCCGCTTGAAGAACTCCTCGAAATCAAACCCGTCTTCCCTCATAAGCCGCAGCTTGCGCTGCGTGGTGTATTCGTTAAGGTCTTTCGGTGTCATCGGAGTGAGACTGTGGTTGAGGTAATCTTGGTGGCGCTCGTCGTCTACCTGCAACGCGGCGCGGCGGTCGTAAAGCATATCGACCCACGCGCCTGATGCGCTCTTTATTTCGTCGTTGAAACGCACATACAGCTCCTCGGACATAGCGCCGTTTTTGTAAGCGTCGTCCACCTCTTTGCCGACCTTCGCGGCGATATTCACTATGCTGTCCTCGCCGAACCCCTTGTCGCGAACCGCGATTATCATCTCGCGTATGCCCAGCTCCGCTCGATAGAGGGAACCTCGTCCGCGTATTCGTAGCCCACGCCGTACATCTGCATACCATACGCGGCGAACGCCCTGTTGATGTGATCTTTCACATCATAATCGTCGGCGAGCTTCCTGTAAGGCGTTTTATCGGGATAGGCGGCGTTCAGCTCTCTGAAGCTCGGGGCTATGCTTACCATTTCTTCGCGGGAAATGGTTTTCAGTTCCTCGATCGCCTTGTCCGAGAGAGCCACCGTATCGTAGCGGACAGTCGGAAGTGACTTTATATCCACGCCTGTAATATCTATTGTCTCGCCTTTAATTTCCTCCACGGACATTACATTGTTGTTTTTGAAGAACTCCGCCGAACCGAGTTTAACTATTCCGTCCATATTGACCTCCTGTTTAGTGTAAATTTCACCTCCCCAAACCGGGGAGGTGATGAATTTACAGGTTTTTGTTCAGCGACTGCCCGGTGGCTCTGCCAACGACCGCGCTGTTATAATAGCCGATCTTCTGCTTGGTAGCTTTAAGCTGTTCAAGCTCGCGGCGGGAATCCGTGCGGCGCTCCTTAAACTGCTCGGAGATCACCTTGTCTTTATCGACTATGCGCTGTTTGGTAACGGTGATATTACGCTGCGCAAGCTGTATCTTTTTGTGAAGATCGTCAAGCTCTCCCTTCACAAAGCTGCCGTTTATCAACGTCTTTAAAAGCGCCTGTTCTTCCGGAGATTCACATTCCACCACGGACTGCAGCTCCGCTTTAAGGTCTTCGAGGGTGTCAATAAGCTCGTTTCTGGCGATAAGAGCTTCCTGAAGCACCTCGATCTCGGCGTTCACCATATTATCGGTTTCCCTTTCGTACTCCTGAAGCGCAGACAGTATATCTGTCATAAGCTCAAGCACTCTTTCACGTCCAAAAAGCTCTGCCATTTATCTTCCCCTCTTTTCTTATAAAATATCAAGCTAACGGCGCTTATATCTTTTGAAGCGTTGTTTGATACGTTTTCAATCAATAATATGCCGCAGGCTTATATTCGGTGACGGTCACTTTTTCTTCTTGTTTGCCTTATCCTGCGCTTCGATCTCCTCGCGCGTCATCTGGCTTATCTGAGTCCACGCGTCGCGAAGCTCGGCAATCATGGGAACGACCTTTTTTAAGTCGGTGAGTTCTTTGGAGATGTTCGCCTTGACGATCGTTTTGTAAAAGAATATGTACAGATCGTCGAGATTCTGCGATATCGGTATCGACATATCAAGCGCTTCGCGGAGCGCGTCTATGCAATCCTCCGCTTTAATGAACGCGTCGTTGGACTTCGCGTAGTTCTTCTTCTCCACAAAATCCTTTCCAATGGCGCACTGCTTTTCGATCTCGCTGTACAGTCTGATAACGACCTCGACCGGCGTCATCGTTTCGACCGACTGCTTTTTGTATTGCGCATAAGGATTTACCATTGTTTATCCACCTTTACTGAGGAATTAGGACAAATAACCGCCGTTTGCAGTGAACTGCTGAATGTAGCTCTGCTGCGAATTGAACTGAGCCTGCATTTTCTCAAGGTTGGTGAACACCGTCCACCAGTACTCTTCCTTTTTGTCGTAACGGTCCTGGAGCTGCTCGATACGCTTGTTGATACGCTCCATTTCCTTGTATATCATATTGTCCTTGGTGGACGTACCCGTAGCGAGACCCGCCTTGCGGATAAGCGTACCCTTAGATATAGCGGAATCCTTTGTAGCACTTTCGATAGCCTTATTGACTTTCGCCATAACGCCGTTGTCGGCATCGGTGAAAAGCTTAACAATGTCGTCCGCGTGTTCCTCGAACGCCTTATCGAGCGCGTCCTCGTCTATCTTGAGCTTGCCGTACTTAGCGCCCTCCGAGCCGCCCTCGTCAAGGTAGCCTACGGTCTTGATACCCATATTGTACAGACCGAACTTCTTGCCGTCTTCAAGCTCGACCGCGCTGTACATAGCGGTTCTGATCCTTGACATAACGCTCGATACCGTAGTATCGTGATAGAGCAAGCCTTTCTTTGCGGCTTCCTCCCACTTCTTGATCTCGTCCTCGGACATATCCTCTTTTTCCTCGTCGGTAAGAGGCTCGTAATAATTCTTGTTCTTGTCCTTGGGACGTGCGGTCCGGGTATAGCCGTTGATATCGTCGATCATCTGGTTGTAGTCCTTGACAAAATCCTTGATGGTCTGCTTGATATCATCATAGCTCTTATCTACGTTTACGGATATTTCTTCGCCCAAAGTGGGATCGACGTCGGAGAAATCCATCTTGATGCCGTCTATCTCGTAGGTGTTGTCGTTATGCTCGACCTGTACGCCGTCAACGGTGATGATCGCGTTCGTACCTGCCGTATGGCTTGCTCTCGTGCTGTCAGATATCTTCAAAGCGTCCGCCAAAGCGCCCGAAACGTCTACGTCGCCGCCGCTGCCCTTGTCGTTTGCCGTAAGACTGAACGAACCCTCCAGCTTTGAATACGACATCGTAACACCCGCGTCGCTCTTGTTTACGGCGTTCATAAGATCCGCAACGGTCGCGTTCTCACCAACCGTGATCTCCTTGCCGTTTATATTTATAGAGTAGCCACCCTCGGATACCGTTTTCTCGGGGAAATTGTATTCCGCGCCGCTGTCTACCTCATACGGAGTAACAACTTCAATGGTGTCAACAGCGGAGGAAACGCCGTCCTTGGTAGCGATAAGCTTGTCGGTAGCGTCATATGAGAACGTTACGCCCGTGCCCTCATAGTATCCGTTAAGCTGCATCAAAACGGTATCTTTATTTTGATCTCTTGCCAGCTTATCGGCATCGGGATCCGTGGGATTGGAAGGCATCATCAAACCCTGGATATTTACGGTCTTTTCAACGCCGCCCGCTGTCAGCTTCAACACGCGGTCCTCGGAAACAACGTTCAGCGGATCTTCCCAAATTCTATCGGTAGCGGGAGAGAAATCGCCGTCCTTTTCTTTAATCGAAAGGCTCTTGCCGCTTGTCATTTCAAAGCTTACGCTGCCGTCGGACTTTTCGACCGCTTTCAAGCCTGTCGCGCTGAGCTCCGCGTCCGCGGCGATAGCGTCGTTAAGGCTCTGTATAACCGAAGCCTTATCATTGCCCGAGAACGTTATCTCCTTGGCTGCATTGCCGTCAACGCCTATATCGAGCTTAAAAGTACCCGAGCCGCCTTTCTTGGCAAGCGCGCCGTCAATATTCAGCGCAAACTTGGCGGGCATGGTGTAATCGGTTTTCTTTTCCGCGCTCTTGTTCGGTGTGATCCCCATATCAGAGAGCTTGGTGGTCTCGTCAAGGTAGCTTGTTGCGGAACCCTTCTTCAAGCCGAAAGTCGCGTCACAGGTAGATGTCATAGTGAACTCAACCGCCGAGCCGTCCTGAGCGTATGTAGCCGTCATCGACGAGCCGTTAAGCGAGAATGTAATGCCCTGCTCCATACCGTAAGCGCCGTTAAGAGCCGAAAGCATTGTCTGCTTGTTCAGATCGTAAGCTGCGTCCGCGCTGGAATAGATGAATTTAGCGTCGTTCATCATTTCCTCGGTAACGGTGTCAACATCTACATTGTACTTCTGGGCATACGAAGCCTTTTTAAGGTTGAGATACGCTGCGTTTATATTTTCATCGGTCGTGCGCGCATCAAAATATGTATTGGAAACCGTTGCAAATTCAATGTTCTTCGTAACGGCATCTCCGGAATAGTAATTCGGAACTGTAACGGATATTGAGCTTGTTCCCGTAAGAGCCGCCGCAGGATCAATAGCAACTTTCGCCGAGGGCTTGCCCATGCCGAAGTTGCCCGTTCTTTCGGTCACGGTCGCCATAGCGTTGCCCGCCGTGGAAAACGCGAGCGCACCGTTGTTGAGCGAAGCGGATATAAACGCCTTGCCGCTTGAAGTCGAACCGAACGCGTCCTCAAGCTCAGTGTTGAGGCTTGCAAGAATCTCGTCCTTGTCCGCTCCGGAAAACTCAACGGTCTTTGCTACATTGCCGACCTTAACGTCCAGCGAGAAGTTATACTTTCCGTTTTCATCAGCTGTTGCGTCCGCCATTGCCTTGTCAACATCGAGCTTGAAATTGCCCGCGGAGACCTGACCGCCCTTTGTTACCGCGGCGGTCGCAAGGCTGTCCACCTTTATCTTATGAGAACCTGCCGTCGACTTGGTGTCGGTCGTTACCTTAAGACCGCTCTCCTTGCCCGATTTGGTGGTTACAGTGGATTTAAATTTTGAGAACGACGACGGGCTCATCAAATAAGTATCGCGCTTTAATATATCAAAATACTTGCTCTTGAAACCCGTGAGCTTAGAGGTAATGTCGCGATACTGCTCCTGCTGCCACTGAAGCTTCTGGAGCTTTTGATTTTGTTTGTCGATTTTTGTCTGGTACGCGGACATCATCTGCTGTATCATAGCCTCGGTATCAAAACCCGAGTTGACGCCGCTTATACGCATCCGACTGCTTGCCATAATTATATCTCCTCCTGTTTATGTGAATTGAGAAGCTGCTTTATCGCTTCCTCGGACGACTGAGCCGCTTGCTCGTTCGTCTGACGGAGCGTTTTAAGCTCACTTCGATAGATCTTGACTTCTTTGGGAGCGTTGATGCCGATCTTCACCTTGTCTTTGGACACGTCCAAAACCGTTATCTCAACGTTGTCGGCGATTGTTATGCTCTCGTCCTTCTTTCGGGTAATTACCAGCATATCACGCCTCCTCCGAATAAACCGGATACTTGAATTCGTAATCCTCCAAAATCGTTTGACCCGCAATGTTGTTCTTCGTGTTCACGATTATGGGGCAGCGGAGATTTATCGTGGTTTTCTTGTAATCATCGGGAACGATCGCCACGGCGAGAAGCTGAAGCGCATCGTCCTCCGAGGCTTCGAGCGTCGACTGCATTTCATCGTCGATCTCGAACCTGTAATCGGGATATATCTGCCACGGGTCATACACCACAAAGCAAGGCTCCGTGCTGTCCACCGCCTGAAGCCACATCGGAAAAACACCCTCGCCCAGCGGGCTTAGCAGCGTATAGCGCTTAGTATTTTCAAAGCCTATTATCCCGTTCGGCACGGTTATGATAGTGTTTTCGTTAATGTCAACTTCACCGAAATCTCTTGTTACAATTTTCATATTCAATCCTTTTTCCTTTTGACAAATCAGCCCTTAATATCAAAGAGCGGAGGTTCGTAGTTGGGATTTGCGCTTGGCGGAACGTAAATAGGATCGCCCACATACTCGATCTCTATGCGCGGTCTGTCGCGAACGATAAACTCTACGCTGCCCGGAATAAATTCCAGCGGAGATTCGGGGTGGATATCCCAGTCGAAGTCCTGCGAACCCATCTGATACTCGATATTCAGCGTTCCCTCGTCAAACGTGATATCCGCGCCCTCTTTGGGCAAAAACTCCATGATCGTCTGCACGGTCGCTCCCGCTCTCGCGTTATTGAGCGCTATCTCGCTGGGAGACATACCGCGCGCTAGCTGATCGCCCTCGGCAGCCACCTTTGCGGTTCCCTGAAACGCGATTGAAAACCCGTCCTGAGCTTTCTGCTGAAGCATATCGCCGTCGTTCATGTGACCGTACCCAAGGCTCTTTCTTGCCTCATAGGTATCGATGTTGAGCTTCAGCGGCTCCGCCTGCATAACATATCCGCCGTTTCTGGTCTGAATATTTACTTTAGGCTGAGTATACTCCTCGGAGTGTTCAAACTTCGCGTTGGTCACCTTGATCTCGATTTTTATCGGGATCGTTGTAATTTGCAGTAAATTAGGGATCAATTATAACACCTCCTGTGTAATAATAAGCGAACCTCGATCGCCTTGCCTGTGCCGTTTCCCCCGCCTCCCGCGGGAATAGCGGCGCGAACGCGGCTCGCTTTGATTTTACTTACCTCATATAATTAAAAATACTGTTCGGTATTACCGAGCTTGACATTTGCAGGCACGCGTTATAAAGCGCCTTATATGTTTTCCAAAGAGTTATCTCCTTCTCCGCGTCGGTGACCTCAAGGTCGTTCTGACGCTCTGACAGATTTAGGTCTCTGGTGGTCAGCTTTTCGATATTGAAGTCGATGAAATCCTCGTTGGAGCCAAGGTCTGCTATTTGTACAAGCAGATGCTCATTCGCTTCGACTATGCGGTCGATACAGCCGTTGGCGTATTCAATATCGCCCTCGCGCAGCGCTCTTGCCGCGTCAAGCGTGAGCTGAATGTAATTGTTCGAATATATTTTGTTTCTTTCGATCAACGCGGGGTCTTTGTCGGTGCCCTGTTCTACTGATGTGACAGCTATGGGGTTGCCGTCGTAGGTCGTTACGACTCCGTCCGCGTCGATAGATATCTTATTGTGGACGCCTTCCGTTCCGAAAGCGCTTGCCAACGCGCCCTGAATATTGCTTGCACAAGTATCGGGATCCGCGCTGCCCGTAAAGTTTATCACCTTTACTCGGTTGTTGTAAACCACTTTAAGGGAGTATTCCTTGCCCTCGCTCATATGGTTAAGGTCAACGGTATATGTAGCGCCCTTGGTAGGTGTTATCGCCGTGACATCAGCCGAAAGATTTTTGACCTTTGTTATTTCAACAGGCGGGACGGCATTGGGAAAGCCAACGGATTTTTTGTCACCCTGAGGCTCACAGAAATCGCTGCGCCCGCTCGCGTCTTTAAGATTTTTGAGCGTTTCGGCAACGGTCTGACCGCCCTCGAATGTAACGTCTGTATTGCCAATGCGCACCATATATTTATTGCCGGCATTGAGATTTGCAAGGTCTATCTGATCGTAATGCGAGGACTCAACTTTAACGGTGTTCACATTCGACCCCGTCATTTTCATTGTATCCGCAACCGTAACGACCACGCCTTCTGCCGAAAAGCAGCCCTTTGTGGCGGGATTTGTGGAGATCGCTACAAGGCTGTTGCCGTTCTCGTCCTTGCCGAACGCTGTGTCAAGCTGCTCTTGCACGAGCTTAACGTTTTCGTCAGCCTCTTTGGAGGGATCGTCCTGATGTGCGGTTGTGCGGAATCGTATCGTCTTTGTGATGTTGCCTCTCGTTACATCTATAGAATAGTCGGTATCCGGATTCAGCGACGCGAAATTCAGCTTGAACTTGTCGGTATAGCCCGAATCGTTATCAACGGTGAGCTTTTCGGCTGTCTTGTGATACTCGTTATTGACTGCGCTCACGATGCTGCCCTCGGAATATATAACGCCCTGCGCGTCTACCATAGGCTGCTTTATCCTATCGTAAGCGACTTCCTTTTTGAACGCCTCTTTAAGAACGTCGTTTATGACCTTGACGTTCTTCTGATAAGCGTTCATTTTGCCGTCGGCGACGTTGGGATCGTAACCGTCGTCAGCCTTCTGCCCCGTGAACTCTATCGTTTTTTTGTAACCGCCCACATAAACGTCCAGGCAATACTTTCTGTCGGGCTTTATAGAGTTAAGGTCAATATCCGCCGTGCCTTTTTCCGCGCCGCAGCCGGTTATCTTCGCGCCGTTGAACGAAATATCAAGCACGGATTGCGAATCTACTGCCTGGGTTTTCTGATCCATCGACATACCCAGACCAATATCAACGGTGACGGGATTTGAATACGGATAACTCTTATAATCATCCATAGCGTTTACGGGCACGCCGTGATAGCACACAGTCGCAAGATGTCCGGTGCTGTCCTCCAGCAGAGTGAATGGTGTGGCGCTGTCGCTCTCACCGCCGAAAATAGCTCGTCCCGCGCTGTCGGTGTTAAATATCGAAACCAGCTCTCTGGCTATGGTCTCCAGATGCTCGCCATATATGGCGTATTCCTGGCTGTCCTTGGTGGTGTTGCACGCAGCGACAAGCTCTTCTCCTACCATTGCCATTTTATCGGAAACCTGCAAAAGCGAGGTTTCCGCCTCGGTGTAGAACTTGTTTGCGGTCTTAAGGTTCTCCTGGTACTGCTCCAGGTTATACATCGATCTGCGAACATTCAGCGCCTTTGCCGCGGAAAGCGGGTTTTCGGACGCTCTCGAAAACTTTCTTGTGGAGGTTATTCGTCTTTCGCAAGCGGTTATCTGCGTCATCAGACGGTTGAGGTCACGGTTGTAGCCTCTTAATATAATAGAATTCGTTATTCTCATATACTACTTACCTCCGAATATTACAGGCCTACTCTGCCCGTGCCGTTTATCAGCTTATCCAGCATATCGTCCAATGTAGTCAGCATTCTTGAAGACGCGTTGTACCACTTTGTGTAGTTCAGCATATTGATGCCCTCTTCGTCCATTTCGGGAGCGGACACGTCGTCGCGAGCGTCCAGCAGCTCATCTACGGTAATGACCGCCGTTTCGTTGCGGCTTGTCTCATACTCTATGGTCTGACCCAAACGGTTTGAAATAAACGAGATATAAGTGAAGAAGCTGCCTTGGAAATCGTGGCAGTTGCCAAACTCGATATTCCTATTATCGAACTGCGAGAACAGATACTTGACATTGGTGTTCTGCAAATTCACTATGCCCGAAGCCGTGCCGTCAACCGTTTCATAAACGATATTTCCGTCATCGTCCGTTTCCGGAACAAGCTTGCCGTTCTGATCCTTCAGCAGATACACATTGCCGTTTTCATCTCTGTCCAGATCGGTCTCTCCTCCGGCAGCGGGAAGCGGAAGCCCGTCCTTGCCGTATTGGATATTCCCGTTTGCGTCCTTTAAGGGCTTGTATGCGTATCTGTACTTTATCTGAGTAATGGGCGCGTCCTCCTTTTCGTCGTAGCCCCACTCGTACATGCCTGTCATTTCGTTGAGACGGCGTGTCTTGCCTATCATTGTGGGATCCTCGCGCCAGATGTCCGAAACGCGGATATTTCCTGCGGTGATAAGAGCGCCCTCCGTTGCCGGCTCGAACATCGTTCTCTCATTGGGGAACTGATCCGCACCGTTTGCGGTGTTGAGCGTATCGGCGACTGTCCTTGCGAACATATTCAGCGCGGACTTGAAGTACGCGATACCATACGCGTTGCTCTGACCGCCTGCCGCGTAAACGCCGTTTCCGTTTATCATATCCTGATAAGCCTTGAATGTGCCGCGCGTCAGCAAAACGTCTTGACCGTTCTCGAAATAAAGCTCCGCCGTACCGTAAAGCTCGTAGTCTTTCATTATAATGCGGCTGTTTTTCAGCTCGGTGCCGTTTACAATATTCACACCGCCCATATTAACATTAAACGTGCCGTTCGCGTTCTGGTGAAACTCTATCTCGCCATAAGTGGATATCTCGTCGATGTAGAGGTTCATCTGATCGTACAGCTCGTTGGGACCGTACTCCTCGGCGTAGTGGAACTTCTCCTTTTCTATGCGCTGGTTAAGCTGCGTCATCTCACTGAGCAGCTTATTGAAGTACTCAACGCTGTCCTGAAGCTCGTTTACATAAGTCGTTTCGACTTCTCTGATCTGCGTATGGTAATCGTTGAGCATTTGGCAGAGGTTCACCGCCGCGTTTACGCAGATAGTCGCGACGTCGGTGCTGTCGGGCTTCTCCTCGGAGTAATCCTGAAGCGCGTTCCAGAACTTCTGTGTTTGAAGCTGCAAGCCCGTCGATTCAAAGTTGTCCATAATATCCTCTATCTCGCTGAGAATATTCATTTTCTTATCGGTCTCCGCCTCGATAGAAACGTTCTCACGATAGCGCTTATCTATATAAGTGTCGCGAATCTGGCTTACACCGTAAGCGTTCACGCCCTGTCCCTGCATAGAGAGCATATTGCTGCGTGACGACCACCTCGGCTCGCCCAGACCGCTTACATACATCGAATAGATATCAACGCGCTGGCGGGTGTAGCCCGGCGTATTGATGTTGCTGATGTTGTTTCCGGCAATGTCCTGATGCTTCTGCACCAACATAAGAGTGCGCTTTTGAGTTTCAAATCCTAAAAAAGTAGGACGCATTTCCGTGATCCTCCTGTCTTAAACCGCGAAGATACCGTTTCCCCGCGCGTATCAAACGTTTCTGAACGCCTTTGCCGCGGACGTGCCGCCCGCTATCTTTGAAGCGTTTCTGTTGTATGTTTCGGGCTTGTTTACAATGCCCGTTTGGTCGACTATCGCCTTTTCATTGTCGAGCTTTCGCTTGACTATCTCGGTAGTCTCCTTATTTATCTCGGTGATGTTCTCGATAAGCTCCGTCAGCTGATCGCTCAACATTCTTATCTTCGGCTTGTAGTCCTCGGGCGCTTCCGCGGCGAGATCCCGCAGTTTTCTGTCCTCTATGCCCAAGCCCTTGAAAAGCGCCAGCCGCTTATCCTCCAAAGAACGGCTTTTCATCAGAAACGCCTGCTCGTCGTTCAGCGAGTTCGTAAGCCACTCCAAATCGTCCTGAAGTATCTTCGTGTGCTTTTTCATCAGGAATATAGTAAGCTCCCGATAAAAATCCACGTCGATCTCCAGACATTTTACGACCGCGTTCGCCGTTCTCCTATCCATCAAATCACCCCATTAAGATCATTGCCGCAAGCTCTTCCCTCGAAAAATCGCCCGCCGATTTGCCCGCTTCAACAATCTCCTGCGGAGTAGCATCGGCGTTCACTTCGTTCGCTATTTCCGCTTTTGCGGCGGTGATAGCGGCGGTGATAGCGGCGGCAAAGCCAAACTCAACTCTATCAGTGTTATTTTTGGCGGATACGGCAGCACTTACTTTCTTGGGAGCGTTCGCCTTTGTCGTTTTATACGCGGAAATTATTCCTCCAAGACCCTTTATCCCCATAGTGCCGACCCCCTTTAGATGTTAAATAATTTTATACGTAAGAGGCAAGTATTGCGATTTGGGCGCAATTGCCCTACTTACTCCTTATTGATTATATCGGCAAGTCAACTCAAATTCTTTAGCGAAAAAGTATGTTTTTTTACCAAAAAATCGCTCATTTTAAAAGATCTTCCGAGACCCGCTCCTCCCCGCCGCGCGGGAGAAGACAAAATGCGGGCTTTCGTCCCCGCGGTAAAGCCGCAAAAAAGGCGCGTCCGAAAACGCGCCTTTGATAGCTGTTCAAGTTACGGTGTGACCGTCGGCACGAACGATGTGCCGGTGGTTCCCAGCGTCGATCCGCTGCCTGCAACAACACCGCACACCTGCCCGTTGGAAAGGAGGTTTTGCATTTTGAATGTGTATGTAGACGGATCCGCGCTCCTCATCTGCTTCCTCGTGTACGCCGCCCAATCCACCTTTACGGAACTGGTACGGAAATCATACTTTGTAAAGCCGGAAATGCTGGTCGAAGGGGGAGTATACGATACTTTTGCGTAATAGTAGCCGTCGTTGTATTCGATACGTCTTTGCATCTCCCGCTCCAGCACGGCGCTAAGCTCGCTGTTTGCGGGTGCGTCCGTGCCGATAAGAGCCGATATGGTATTCGCCCACCGAACATCTATATTGCCGTTTACAGCGTGGAACTCCAGATAAAGCTCCGCCGACTTGGGCGTGCCGTTAAGGTGAGTTTCACTGTCAGCGGCGCCCGCATAAGGATAGTTGCCGCCCGCCGCGGGATAATATTTCACGCCGCCGTTCGGGCTGTTTGCGGCGATAGCGGAGATATTGTCCTTATGCGTGGAGTATACCCCGTCAAGCGTCATAGTAAGCGGACCGTCAAACATCTGGAAGTTCGTGAACTCCGTCTGCAAAGCGGAATAAAAATCCTTTGCCGCAGAATTCGCGGAACTTATGCGATTTTGCCTGTTGTTTGTGCCCACAAGCACGGTGGCTAACATAACTGCGATTATGCCGACAACGACAATGAGTTCTATCATAGTGAAACCGCGTTTAGCCTTTAGCCTTTGCAAAGTATGTATCATAAAAAGTCCTCCTCGGAGTTCATTCAAAGCTCTTGCTTTTACAAAGCGCACCGTAGGTTCGCCGCAGGTGATCCGTGCACAAGCAAAAGCATTGTTTAAAAAATACACATAATTCCTCGGCGGCAAGCGCCGTCGAGGAATATTGTGTGTTTTACACGATGTGTTGCCAATCAGGCTTGCAAGTCAAACTTACTCTTCATCAGAAGCGGCAGCCTTATAGAGCTTGGGGCTTGTGCCGGTGATAACGCCTGCAGTTGTCACACCGTCCTTGTTCTTGCCGTCTTTCCAAGCGAAAGAGTTATCTTCAAAGTCGGAGCATGCAGGACCGGTATACTCAGTTTTATCGGGCTGATAGCCGCAGTATACAGCGTGACCGGATTTGTTCAAGAATACCTTAGCGATAAACTTAGAGGTTGAATACTCTTCCTTGAGTTTATCCTGCAAAGTCAACATGCCCTTGCCGGGTGCGGGAAGAGTCGCAGTAGCAGCACCCTCATCTGCACGAGTAGCGGTACCCGTAGCAGGTGTAACGGTTACGTTACCTGCGCCGTTAGCAGTGATCGTCAGATCCAATGCCGAAGCTTCGTCTCCGCCTGCTGCAACATTGTCAGCAAGCCAAGCCTCAACGGAGCCTACAAGCTCCTTAGCGGTGGAGTCTGCAGAAGTAACCTTAGATTTGGTGATCTGCGAAGAAAGAGTGGGGATGAGGATCGCAGCAAGAACGCCGATGATAGCGATAACAACGATCAACTCAACGAGCGTGAAGCCCTTTTTGGCTCTGAGAGCCTGAAGTTTCCTTACCATAATAAAGACCTCCTAAATAGAATAAAAATTATTTATGTATAACCCCGGCGGGGCTATATCCGATTTTATCACCGCGTTTGGCGGGTCCCCAAAGAGAGATATGCTTAATTTCTCTTTGTGTATTTATTATAATACATAACTCCGAGAAATGCAAGGGGTTTTCAAAAAAAAATTTAAAAAAATCGTAGATTTGTC
>DKXD01000161.1:23055-23235 GCA_002492075.1 Ruminococcaceae bacterium UBA7135 | reverse complement strand
TAAAAAAATCGTAGATTTGTCTAAAAGTATTCAAAAAAATCAAAACTTTTGTGCGCTTTCACAATACCCTTAAGCCCGCTTTGATATGTAACTTAAATTAGGTTACAATCTCCCTCTTTGCGCGAAGATAATGCTCATACTAATTCCCATTCATAATGTAGACGAAATTTGATGTGCTGA
>DKXD01000161.1:0-22750 GCA_002492075.1 Ruminococcaceae bacterium UBA7135 | reverse complement strand
CGAAATTTGATGTGCTGACAGGTAGGGGATATCAACCGAATGTCTATATGTTGTTTTGAAATTAGTATCAGACCGCGTAATAAAATCGTTCTCTCCCGCTGCCGGGAGAGAACGTCTGTTCTTCAAACCGAACACTGATCAGCCGCCAAGGTATTTGCTTAAAAGGGAGATAAGCAGCTCTGTATCTATGGGCTTCGCGATATGAGCGTTCATACCGCTTGTCAGCGCCATTTCCTTGTCTTCCTCCATGGCGTTCGCCGTCATAGCGAGGATAGGCATATTCTTCACGTCCTCGCGCGGCATTGCGCGAATGGTACGGGTCGCTTCGTAGCCGTCCATAACGGGCATCTGCACATCCATAAGGATTGCGTCGTAATAGTGTTCGGGGCTTTTCTCCACCATAGAAACGGCGTCCGTGCCGTCGGGTGCGGATTCCACCGTCAGTCCCGTTTCGCCGAGAATAACCTCCGCTATCTCGCGGTTTAACTCGTTGTCCTCAACCAGCAGCACACGCTTGCCCTTGAAGTCCACCTTTTCCCACGGAGCTTCCTCAGGCTCCTTTTCGATAAGATCGTTTGCCGCCAAAAGCGCGGATTTCAGGTCGGACATAAACATCGGCTTCGCGCAGAATCCCGTAACGCCCGCTTCCTTCGCCTCCTGCTCGATATCCGTCCAATCGTAAGCCGTCAGAATTATGATAGGCGCGTCGTCCCCGACCGCTTTACGTATCTTGCGGGCGGTCTCTATGCCGCTCTGCTCGGGCATTTGCCAATCTACTATAAAGGTGTGGTAGGAATCGCCCTCATTGTAAGCGTTTTTCGCGCGGTACACGGCTTCTCTGCCGGAAGTCGTCCACTCCGCGCGCATACCCAGCGTTTTCAGCATCTTGGTAACGCTGTCGCAGCTGTCGGGGTCATCGTCCACCACCATGGCGCGCAAGCCCTCCAGTTCCTTTATCTGCGCGGCGTTCTTTTCCACGTCCTGAAGCTTAAGGGAGAGCTTCACTATAAACTCGCTGCCCTTGTTCTTCTCGCTGTTTACGGTTATCTCTCCGCCCATCATCTCAACGATGTTCTTCGTTATCGCCATGCCAAGCCCCGTGCCTTGAATACCCGTTTTCGTAACGCTCGATTCGCGCTCGAAAGGCTCAAAGATATGACTGACGAACTCGGGAGACATTCCTATGCCGTTATCCTTAACGATAAAGGTGTAGTCGCCGAAGCCGTGATGGAACGTGGTCTCCTGCTTGATACGGAAGCTTACCGTGCCGCCCGCGGGAGTGTATTTCACGGCATTGGACAGCAGATTTACGAACACCTGGCTCAGCTTCAGCGAGTCCGCGATAACGTCCTCGTTCGCAACGTCGAACGTATCTATAAACAGCTCGAGCTGCTTTGCCTTCACCTGCGGCTGAATGATGTTAACAAGATTGTGTGTCAGCTCGGAGATATTGCACTCCTGCTCCTTTATCTGCACCTTGCCGCTTTCTATGCGGCTCATATCGAGTATATCGTTTATAAGGCTCAACAAGTGGTTGCTGGAGGACAATACCTTTTGAAGGCTGTCCAACACCTGATCTTTGTTGTCGATATGGCTTATCGCGATAGTCGTAAATCCGATTATCGCGTTCATGGGCGTGCGGATATCGTGCGACATATTATTAAGGAACGTCGTTTTGGCGTTGTTTGCGTGCTGTGCCTGCATAAGCGCGTCGTGCAGAGCCTGCATTTGCTCGCGCTGCTTAAGCACCTGCCCGGTGATCTCCTTAATGACAACCATTGCCATAATATCGTTTGTTTCATCGTCCCATGTCATAAAGAACGACTGCCGAACGCATATTTTCTTTCCGCCCGTGTCGGTTCGCCAATAATCCATAGAGAACTCGTGCTTGCCCTCGTCGAACATCTTAAGCAGAGCGGAAACGTCCGCGCCCGCGCAGTATTCCTCCATGGACTCCTCTGCCACGTACTTTTTCCATGCCCCAAACCATTCGGTGGCGCTGCACGGTATCGTTATGCCAAGCTGTTCGGCAAGGCTCACCTCTTTGCCGTCCTCTTCCCGCTGATAAACGATATCCTGATTTATCAGATCGCGGGTAAGATCGATCTCATATTTATATATAGCGTCGGACATGGTAGCGGTGACGTACTGGCGCTCTCTGCGATTTGCAAGCGCTATTTCCGCCTGGGCCTCCAACTCGTGCTCCTTAAGGCGGGTAATGTCTTGCCGCAGGAAAAGCACCTTTGCCGCCCTGCCGTCTTTGCGTTCGATGCAGATAACGTTCATGTGTTCCCATGTGAACTCATCGCCGCGTTTTATGCGGTATTCATATTGCAGATCGATAACGCCCGCGTCAAGCTCCGCGATAACGGTGTCCTTTGCGAAATAGTAAGGAAAGCTGTTTCGGTCCTCTTCATCGGCGATATCCGCGCACAAATAGCCCACAAAATCATCATATTTTCCGTAGGGCGGGAACTCCTTGTTCAACGGAGCCGTCCCCAACAAATAACGATAGGTGTCCTCTTCAAAATCGACCATGATAAAGCGGTTGAACAGGGCGCTCGTTCCGTTGGTAACATAGCCCTTTTCGCGGTTTTCCTTTTCAAGCAGCGTTTTCTCGTGTCTCGACTGCACGACCAGAACCACGATATACACCGCAAA
Organism: Ruminococcaceae bacterium UBA7135; assembly: GCA_002492075.1. Lineage (GTDB taxonomy): Bacteria > Bacillota > Clostridia > Oscillospirales > Ruminococcaceae > CAG-115. The sequence goes on along the minus strand of DKXD01000161.1, from coordinate 20,089 downwards.
CAGTCCGATAAGCGTAAACTGGAGGATCATGCCTGTGCGGTTTGCGTTTCTTATCATTGTTTGCGTTACGTTAAGCGGGAAAGTCTGCACCAGAACGTAATCGGAATCGGGGATACGAACAATACAGATATTATCCGTCGTGCGATTGGAGTTGTTATAATTGCAGAAAAACGACTTCTCGTCAGCCTGCTTGTTAAAGACATCCCACGCGCCGGCTGTGGTCTCCTCGCCTATAACGCCGTTTTCATAAAGGTAATCGGGCAGGGGCTTATCATAACTTTCACCGTTCGAGCTTGCCACAACGAAACCGTCGGAGGTGCAGAAATACACGTCCGCGGGTTCGCCAAAGTAATCTGTTGTGATCATTCTCTGCAAGTATTCATCGGCAAAATACAAGCCCAACAGCACGCCCAATATCTCGCCGTCGCGCTCCAACGGGGAGTAGAACACCGCTATGGTATCATCGCCGACACGCGAATGTTCAATAACGGCACTGCCGCTTTCGCCCTTCATACCGTTTATATAATAAGAACGATCGGTGCTGTCAAACGCAGTGCCGTCGGGCGACAGCCCGTTTCCGTCGGCGTCCACATACAAAAACGAATCGAATACGGCGCTTCCCTCCATATTTTTCAGCATTTCGGCGCTAACGCCGTCATCCGACGTAACATTCATCAGATACGCGTATGTTCGTATACGCTGATCCGCGCTTTTAAGCTCATCTCTGATACGGCTTGCCGTTTGCTGCGCGGAATCCATAGCGTAGTTCAAGTTCTGCGTTTCGATACGTTTTTTATTTGCCGCGGCATACCACTGAAACAACAAAACTACCGCTATAAGTACAACAAAAATATAGATCGCGTTTTTCCAAGTCTTTTTTGCGTTTTTCATATATTTACTCCCACTTTGAACCATGTTCGCAAAGCCGAATACATTATTGCTCCAAACAGACATTCATCGCATTCACTGCGATTTACGTAATTCATTTAGATTATATCATATTATTTATTTAATGTCAATAGCTTTTCCCGAGCAAAACGGCAAAAAACGCGCCGCACAAAGGCGGCGCGTCCGGTCTGTGTAATAACTTGCATTTCCCCGCCACCAGCGAGGAAAACCGCATTAAAACTCAAAATTTTACGTCAAATGTAAAAACTGGCTTTATCTACAAGCTGAAAACGGAATTTATCACTATCTTATAATTCGGTGCTTACACATTCCCGATCTGCCACATTCCGGACATCTCAATTTGCGTTTTGTAAAAGTACGATACCCCTTCACATACTCGCTCATCGTTGGAACAAAAAGCGCTTTGCAATGCGGACACTCAAAATGCCCCGCTTTAGCTTCAAGCGCTGCCGCCGCTCCTATGCCCGCTGCCGCTGTGGCAACGGAAAACGCGATCAAGGCAATTCTCGCAATCGTTGGCATTTCAATGTAAGACGCAATAACAACAAGCGAGCAGACCGCGATTATCGTTATTACACCACAAATTACGCATAATGCCATTCTTTTCTTGTTTTCTTCGTTTTCTTGCATCAAATTCATCATATTTTCCTCCGCTTTCTTCTGATAATTAATTGGGGAGACCCTAGCGCCGGAAAGAAGGTCGTTCACCGTTATGTGAAGCACATCACAAAGCGGCAGCATAAGAGAAACCTCCGGCAGTCCTTTTCCGTTTTCCCAAACTTAAGGATACCGCCAAAGTTTTTAATCGATTTTCCCTACAAATCGGTAGAAAATTTCGATTTCCTGCGTTCTGCTGCCATTCTCATCGGTTACCGCTTGATGAACCACGATCTTGTCGATTAACTCGTTCATCAGCGGCGCGGTAAGCTCCGTCAGCTCGACGTACTTGCGGATAAGCGACAGCCATTTTTCCGCTCCGTCGGTGTCCTGTGCCGACTTGTCAAGCTTGGCTTGGAGCTCCTGCTTTTTACTTTCAAGCTGCGACTGTTCCTTTTGATATTTTACCGAGAGCATTGCGAAGTTTCGTTCGGTGATTGCTTCTTTCGCCCTGTCCTCGTACATCTTGGCGAACAAATTGTCCAACTCCAGAAGCCGCTTTTCGGTTCTCGCCAGCTCTTTTTTGGCACTCGCGTTCTCCTTTGCCCGCTGCTTGTCGCCGCTTTTCAGCAGCCGCTGCAGCAGCTCGCCGTCGTCCTTTTCGTGCGTTTGTGAAATCCAATATTGCAGTCTGCCAAGCACTACGGCATATATCACATCATATCGAATGTAGTGCTGTGAGCACTTGTCCTTTCCATACTCGCTGTAAGTCGTACAGAAAAAGCACTTCTTTTCCTTTCGGGTAGCCGTTGTGTTGTTGTGCATATACCGAAGCCCCCAGCCGCAGTCAGCGCATTTCAGAAGCCCCGCGAAAATCTGCATTTCGCCGTTTTTAATGGGGCGCTTTCGGCTGTTGATGTGCATGTGAGCCTGCTCCCAGAGCTCTCTTGAAACGATCGGCTCGTGTGTGTTTTCCACAATCAGCCATTCGTCCTTCGGCTTGCGAACTTTTTTCTTATTCTTGAACGATATGGTGCTCTGCTTGTTGTGGACGCTGTTGCCGATGTACACCTCGTTTGAGAGGATTGTTTTAATATTTGCTGTCGTCCACTGGTGCTGTTTGCTCTCGGGCTGCCCCTCGAAGATGTGAGCGAATGTTCCGTATCTTTGGTAATTCAGCCATGCGGGAGTCGGGATATGTTCTTCGTCCAGTGTGCGGCGGATTTTGGCGGCTCCCATGCCATGCGCGGCAAGGTCAAATATCTTTTCAACGATCCACCTTGTGTCCTCATCGGGGATAATCTTCCCCTTGAGTTCGGGGTGCTTCTTGTAGCCGATTGGCGCATACGCTCCGTAGTGCGCTCCGCCCAGGAAGCGGGTTTTCATGGCTGCTTTGACTTTTTTGCTGGTCTGCCGAGCGTGCATTTCGTTAAGAATGTTGAGGAATGGTGCGATCTCACTTTCACCTTTCTCGCTGTCCACACCATCGCTGACCGCGATATATCTCACGCCCTTTGACGGGAAATATATGTCGGTGTATTGTCCGGTGAGAATGTAATTTCTGCCGAGCCTTGACAGGTCTTTCGTGATGACGCAGTTGATTTTTCCGTCCTCGATATCGTCGATCATCCGCTGAAAATTAGGTCTGTCGAAATTCGTACCACTCCAACCGTCGTCAACATACTCGCCGACAATTCTGAGGTTCTGCTCCTTGCAGTACTGCGTTAATATGTCACGTTGTGTTCCTATGCTGCCGCTCTCGCCTTTCAGCTCGTCGTCGCGGCTAAGCCTTAGATAAAGTGCTGTGCTATATTGTTGTTTCATTCCGTTTTACCTCCTGTTATGAAACAACCCGCATTACAACACATTGTTTACAAAAACATTATACCATAATGCGGGCGTAATGTCCAGCGGTTTTTTGAGAAAATTATCCCGCCGCTTGGGTGCGTTTCTCGTATTTTATCGCGCTCTCTACAAGGTCAAGAGCCGTCACCTTTGTTTCGGCGAAGTGCTCCTTGATCTTGATTCTCGTTTTACCGCTGACGTAGTACAGCACGTTATCTATCACGGAAAATCCGTCTTTGACTGGTGTATTTTTATCGAGTTTTGCTTCGGCTCGTCTGCTGAAAAACAACAGGCAGGACTTGAAAAATATCTTCATTCTATTAAATTTTGTCATATACCATCCTCCATAAAATCGTAATCGTCTATCATATATTCGTCGACAATGTCATCGCTTACGCTGCCTTTTACGGATAATTTTTGCTCCGCGAACTCCCGATTATTTCTCGCGATCAGATCGTCAAGATTGATTTTTCCGCGCGTTCTTCGGACATTTCGGATCGCTTCCTTTCGATATTCCTCCATGATCTCTGGGGGAATATTTGCCAGCTCCGACAGGATCATGATGATCATTTCAACCTCAACAGCGTAACGGAAAAGTCCTTTTGATATTTTCGTTACCCCCGCTTCGCTGCCCTTGACGATCTCTCCGGCAAGCTCCTTTGCGATAATATTTTTCTGTCTGCCGATCTCCAAGTCGGAGACATATTTCTGAATTGCCGCCGCGATAAATTCGGAGCGCGAGTGCAAATGTTCCGCTGAATATTTATCACATAGCTGCAATGTCTCCTTATCCAGACTGATACCTATTTTTTCTGCCATTGAACCTCTCTTTCCCGCGGTATAACCTTTTTGAGCCGCCGCATTTCCCATCGTTACCGCTTTTGATGTGTTTTTCTTTTCAGAGTGACACCTATGTTTCATACCTTTGCTTTTCTTGACATCAAACTTCACCTCCTACAAATGGCTTTACAATGCGGTCGGCTTTGCCGTCCGCTGTGATTGCAGCACCGCTGCTTTAACCTGCATCAGAACAATGCACTCCAATTTGCCCGAATTTGCCGTGAAATATCTGTGTTATCTGCTTGCAATCAGCTCTGCGAACCGCTCTGCCCAAACTCGCGCAGAAACGGCTTAAATTTCGCTGCAATCGGGTTGGCCGAGCAGTTACCCTACTCGGCGGCAAACTCCGTACAAACCGCCCATCAATCGGCGGAAAAGGCGGGAACGGTTACTCCTTGTTTGAGAACACTTCTTCTCATCATTTCCGCTGCCATAGCTATGAGCGCATCACCTTGCATTTGCTTAACAGGGACAGCAGGGACGACATTCTCTTCACTCGGTAATTCAGCGTTCTCAATCTCAATCAAGCTGTCATCAGTGCTCATGACTTTTTCAGGGTCGGCAGGGACAGCATTTTCCGTACACAAAATTTTACCGCCACTGCTGTCCCTGTCCGCAGCGTAGCTGATAAATATTTTGCGTATGCCGTTGCTTTTTGTCTTACCGTAGTCAATTCCAAACGAACGAATCTCATCATCGTGCTGGAGCAAATCGCGGTAGAGCCAGTTGCTGTTAAATTCCTGTTTAGGAAATTTTTCTTTCAGCATAGAGCAAATTTCCGATGCGGTTCCGCCCACAGAATTTTTCTCCAGCATAAAATCATGGATAGTGAAAGAGAAAATATCCGGCTCGCTCTCGGGCGCGTCATCGAGTAGTATCCATTTCGACTTCTCTCTTTTCAGATTCAACTCCAGAGACGGAGCGCCCCTGCCGCTGATATGGAGTTTCGCGTTTTCGCCGTTGCGAGTGAACACAAGCAGTCCGTCCGCACAGCCTGCTATGCCATTCGTTCCGGAAATCAGATTATTTGGATTGGAGTCATGAGCCTTACGGTTGTGATGAACAAGAACAATAGCGATTCCAAGACTATCTGCGATACTTTTCAGAACGGAAAGCTCCCGATAATCCGCGCCGTACTTCATATCAATGTTGTTTCTGATTTTTTGGAGCGTATCAATAACTACCATCTTCAAATCGGGAAACATTTTCTTGCATTCTCGCAGGTCTTCTTCTAATCCATTGCCGATTGAGTTAGCAAGCAAGGTGAAGAATAAATTTTCACTTGGTTCGTCGGTCAGCTCATACATTCGAGACTGCAAACTGACGAATGTATCCTCCAGTGCCATATACACGACCTGCCCCTGCTCGGTTTTCCTGCCGAGAAAACTCTCGCCCTTCGCAACCTCCAAGCACATATCCAGCATCATCCAAGATTTACCGATTTTCGGGTCACCGGACAGAATGTGGATGCCGGGATAAATCATCCCGTCAATTATGAATCGCTGCTTTTTCATCGGTGTATTCATAATTTCCACACTGCTGATAAGTTCTAACTTTTTTCTTTCGTCCATTAAATTCCTCCCGTCAAATAAATTTTCCGAAAACAAAATCCCGCCGATGAACGACGGGATTGTCCTCTACAACCTTACCGACATGAGAAATACTTTTTATTCACTCGCTGATAAGAAATTTTTAAATTTTGTTAATTTTCGTGAAATTGTGCTTTGAGAAACGCCGAGTTTTTGTGCAATTTCACGTTGATTATATCCTGCTGACAGCAAATCTATTATCTCTTTCTCCTGCTCCGAAGCGCTTTCACGAAGTTTTTCAATAAGAATGTAAACATCTGCTGTCAATTCGATATCAATATCTCCCGCTGCATCGTTTCCTTCCTCAACATATTCGTCAAGTGAACCAACCTTGATCGGAGAACGGGAATGATAGTATTTTTTATAGTGATCCATTCTTGGATAGTTCAACGCTTTATTTGGATTGAAGTCCTCGTCGCACGACATTTTTTTAGCTGTTTCGGCAAGACTTCCGATATCCAGTGTCTGAATGAGGGTGTTGACTGTGTTATGTAAAGCCTCGTTCGCCAAATCCTCACTGAACAGAACATCATCACCCTCTATCCCGATAACCATCTGCGGGAAAATAAAATCTTCCATAATATTTTCAAGTGTCTTGTCGCTGCTGTAAATTTTTACGACCTGATCCGCAACGATACGCTGCATTCTGTCTCTGATCAGTTCGGGAGGGAAATCCTTCGAGTAACAATCCTGCGGGTGATTCAGCCCAAGTGACTTTGAGATTTCCTGCCATTCGGCGTTTATATGTTTAAGAACCACATTATACAGCTCCAGCTCATCTTCGTTGTATTCGGACGGGTCTTTTACTGGCATTGTCGAAAAATCGTGCTCGTGGAAGAATTCTCGGAGACATTCTAAGGTTATAGGTTCATCGCTGTTTAACAGATCTTTCATATTTTTAATTAACCTTTCCGCAAAAGTTCGCTATTGAATAATGAAAAATGCTTTTGCATAATGTGATGTAATGCAGTTGAAAAAAATCAACTCCAGAAATTATAGAAGTGAATAGCTGAGTTACTCCATAAAAAGAATGTTTTACTATTGCATGAATCAAGTAGTCTATATTCTATGTATTTTGACAATTAATTCTGGCGGAATGGATTTCCCCTTATTTGAAAAGCAAGTACTGCCGCAGGATATTTCTTCTTTATTGTGTATTGTACCGTATAGATACTGAATGACAGTAGTTATCAAAATCCTCAGAGGCGTTAAATCGGAGTTACACGGTTCGATAAACTCTACTATAATTGGTTTGGAAACTCTCTTAAATTCTTTTAGAATCAGTTCCGCACCTTTATCATATGTCATGTAGGCATAATTTGAAATTATTTCCGGCTCGTCTATATAACTATGATTTCCAAACTTCTCAGGGGTAGATGCCGCTTCGTACATCAACACAGCAAACGGTCCGCCATGGTTTATCACATCATTTAATTTCATTTCTGCAAACCAACGACTCCGCTTCTGATTGTCACTTACACATTCTTTCGGATGAAAATTTAATTTTGAAGCAATGCCATCGACCATTTGTTTGATTTTTGGATACATATCTGAAAGTGGTAATATTCCATATTTGCTATATTCTTTCGGGTTAATAGCTCTTGAACCATGAAACCAATGAACTGCTGGGCGAATACTTGTAATCTTTACTTGAGGAAATCCGATTTGTAATATATATTCGCCGAAATCATCAACGATCTCTTCCTCAAATAAATTACTTTGACTAAAAGCCCTATCATAAGCCTCATATTGTTTATCCCAGTTATGTTTAAGCACAGATATAATTTCATCTTCAGAAACACCGATGACCTGAGAAAGAGAGTTCAAGGCGGTGTGGAAGTCCTTGCATACAAAATCCAAAAGCTATCACCTCTATGTGTTTTCAGAGCATTGTTTAAAACAATGTCATTTGTGTTTCAATATTTGACTGTACTTTTCTGATATTAACCGTATCTTCTTCTCCAATATCTCCACAGATTAATGGCGATTCGGGAATATGAGCAGCATGGTTTTTCGTCGCAATGCTTGAATTAAAGTTTGCATAACAGTATGCACACCCATTCTCACAAGTATTATACATTCCAATGTCTATACTTTCAATGCACCCACAGACTCCCCGTTGATTTTTATCTTTGCCAATTTTAAGTGTATAATTACCCAATCGTTCCAGCCGCTGCTTATCGATGCAACAAGCGTGACTTATACCTAATGACGAAAGATCATATTCTTCGGCACAGGTGTCAATATAAATTCCTTCGTTCTTTGCCACTGAAACAAAAAAACTCATAAGCTCAAGAACCTGATCATTAGTAAGCGTCTGAATATTAAGTCGCTTTGTATTTCGAGCAGTATTCTTATATAAATCAACAAAGCTCACTGTGCATTTCTCTGTACACTTACTTAATTTGGAACAAAGTGCCTGAAAATATTTTTTATGATAATCCAAAGTGTAGTATTCATTAATAAAGATTGGATCATATCTCCATACAACTCTTTCTTTACCAATAATTGAAGATAGTTTCTGAAAAACAGGAATGATATAATCGTTTTTCGACGGAACATTTGGTTCAACGTCTTTTCCATAAGCATTGAGTGTGAACTGAAAATAGTAGATGTATTTTTCCAATTCAGACACCCTATCTATCATAGGTATAGGGTTTTTAGTCCAAAATACAATACCGTCAACCACATCAGGAGACAAGTCTATTCTGCTGATTTGATGAATATTCATCGGGTTGCGAACGCAGACATACCCTTCCTTTATTCGATTGAAAAACCAATCGGAGTAATAAGTTGGTATGTCTGTTCTTCTGCTTGCACTGATAATCATCAAATCACCTCTTAATCTATTTCAATAAGCATCTGTGCGCTTGAACATTCCTTCCAAGGTTCATAAATGTCCAAATCGATTTTATCAAGATCAAACAATGTGTTATTTCTTTTATGTTTCTCCCCATATCTTTGAAAATCATTTTGTATTCTGTAATCAAAATAAAAACAACTATATTGCCCGTGATAATTATGTTCTTTAAGAATATTAACTAAATCTTCAAAGTAATCTCTTCCTCTGTTACAGCTGTTTACATCGTTAATAAGAATAACAAAAGGATCGCCGTCTTTTCTTGTCTCTATAACATTTTTAATAAGATCGGAAAAGAACTGCTGTACTACTTCTATTTGTCCTGTATTATAAAAATGAGAAATAACATATTGAAGAACGATAACATTTGCTTCCCGAATAGTACACTCATCAAAAAAAGGCATTACATCTTCATATTTAAATCTTGTTTTTATTATTTTTGGACTTTGATACTCCTTAATCTTATTATGTATCGGTTTCCATAAATCATTAATATCAAAGCCCCAATAGCTTATTCTTTTTGAATCATTCATCTCGTACGTGTATTGTTCAAAAGCCATTAAATCAGGAGCAGCACCGCATCCAATTGAAAGAATATGATATTCATCTATTTCTTTAAGTTTCTCACTTTTGCGGAGCAAATATAACATTTCAGACGCATACTTATTAGTGTAATCGCAGACATAAAAATTTATCAGATTTTCGCAATCATAGTCCTTTTTACCATTGGGGTACTGTGATGGATAATGTACCTGTTTAAGGCATTTCTTACAATTTCCCGAGCACTCTGAAGGATGATTGCAATTTCTGCATACGTGAGTAGTATCTGCTTTACGATATTCTGCATTACAAAATTCTACAATTTCATGTATAAGCATAAATATCCTCCTTATCTTTAACACAATTGGGATAATATTATTTCTTTTTATATTCATGTGTATTTTAAAAACCAAATCAGCGAAATGAAAATTTTGCTAATCCGAGATTTGACAGTCTGCACCTTAGCGCTGTTTCCGATACGCCATAACGATTCATGAGATCGTTTCTAAATCCACACCAAATACCCCAAGTATAATTATTTTTAACGTGAAGAAAATCCTTGATTTTTGCCTTGTGTGATCGTGATAGCATACTGAGAAATGCAGATCTAATCTTGTTCTCAGGCATAAGCAGACAACTTGCAAAATAATTTGCTTCACGCTCTGTTGTATCTACTGCGGTATCGTCCTCAAAAATATCCGCATCAAAGCATTGTCCATTCTTCAATTGATGACAGAGAAAATAATGACCGAGTTCGTGGGCAATGGTAAAGTTTCGCCTGCCATCATTAGAAATATTATTATTGATCATTATGTAAGCCTGACCATTGTTGGCATGAGTAAAAATGCCAAGGAAATTATCTTTCGCTGTGATTGACCTAAATTTGATTTTTTCAGCAGACATAATGCTGTTAAATTTTTTATATACTCCGCCTCTTTGAACATATTTTTTCAGCACTTCATTCGCTTTCGTTTTGATTTGATCATTTGTCATTGTCGTCCATCGCCTCGTAAATGTTTTTAAGCACATCTATATCTACATCACCACGGGCTGCAAATCCTTGATTTGCAATCCATTGTTCAAAGCCCGAAACTTTGATTTGCGGCTTTTCTTCATGTTCGTCCATAATGCTTATCTGACCGTTCATAAGCATTGGCAAAAGCCAATCACGGAGTTTAGATAAACGTTGCACTTCCTGATTGTTTTTACAGATAATACATCGTACATTAATCTCATTAAAGTGTTTGGCTACACTTGAGGAATATGGAATTTTATATGATAAGATGCTATCACTGCTAACAACCGGCATTTTTGTTCCTGTTGATACGGAAAGGGCATATTCAAAAAAGCTATCTCTACATAGCGTGAATAGCACAAAATTATAATCATCTTCTTCTCTTGTCCGATATGAGTAAACTGTTCCTGCAACTACTCCATTACAAGGAGCTATTCCTGCTTTTTTTAAGTATGGTCTTATACTACCAAACAGAATATCTCCTTCGTGCATTATGAATAGATTTGTAGTAAACTGATCGCTTGAATTTAATTTTTGTAGAGAAATAGAAGCAGAAGGCATAACACTTAAATCAATAGTAGGTTCTATTCGTTTAAAATCAAATACATCAGTATTTTTTACGAGTAGCTCTCCAAGAGTTTTACATTCCCAACCAACAGGAATCTCACGCTTCAACTGCTCATTCCACACCATAGCACCACCCGAAGAACGATACGGCTTGCCGTTTTCATCAGGAAAATCGAACTGAGTAAACCAATAGTCATACATCAGCTTGAGCTGGTGCTCTAAATTATCGTTTATATGGTTATTGTTTCTAATCTTGTCATCAATAGTCCATAAGAGGTGTGCTATCTTTTTCTGAACTGTAATATCAGGTAAAGATACCTCAACATCATATATCTTTTCAGGTGATGTATGTTTAACCTTTGTTCCTGATGATGTACGGCTTATCTGCTCTCGTACACTTTTAGTCATAAAAAGATAGTACGCATACATCTTGGTGATATGCACTTCATCACAGGTCACAAGACCTATTCGCTGATTATGAAGATATCTGTAATCTTTGGGGACAATAGCTGTACTTCCTAATAGCCCTGCTGCCTGTTCTGTCATAGCTACGATTAAATCGCCCTTTTTGCAAAGATATTCAGGTGGATACTCTCCAATATAATATCTTTCTCGCTCATCATTATATTTGAAACCGCCTGCTTCATAAAAGTTGCCTGGTGTCAATATGCTCTGCTTTCCATTTCCAGCAAAGAATTCTCCCTTGAAAGCTCAACCATGTTTTATTGTTAGGCATTTTCCCAATTTAATCATATTTGACCTTGCCTAACTGCTTCATTATCTCAGCTTGCAGAGCATTACCCTCATCAAAAAAAGATTGTAACTCAGATTTAAATTCTGCCATTTTAGCGTTAAATTCCTCTTGCGTAAGCTCAACATACTCTATCTTGACATCGAAATACTGTCCTGCTGCGAGAGAATACTTTTTTGCAATGATCTCATCATAGGTAACTGCAACCGAGAAATCATCCACGGCTTCTTTGTTGCGGAATGTGGTGATGATTTTCTCTATCTCTTCGGGGCGTAGCCTGCGTTTTTGCAAATTGCCGTCCTTGTATTCCTCTCCGAGCTTTGAAGCATCAATCAGCACTACCTTTTCAGCTGTTCTTGAATTATCGAAGAAAAGAACGGAAACATTAGTACCTGTATTGGCAAAAACATTAGAGGGCATACTTACTGCTCCGACAACGATATGGTCATTCACGAGCTTTTTCAGGACTTTGCCTTCAACGCCTGACTTAGCGGTAAGAAATCCTGTCGGAACTACAATTGCGCCCTTACCATTCTCTTTTAAAGAATTGACAACGTGCTGAATAAAACAAGTATAGATAGCCATACTCTCTTTTTTCTTAGGAGGAATTGTCGGTACTCCTGCCCAAAAACGTACTGAATATTTCTTTTCTATATCATCTCTTGTATCGGAGAAATCCATTTTGAAAGGCGGATTCGACACCACATAATCAAACTGTCTGAGGTGCTGTCCGTCATCACTCTTGTGATACGGAGCAAGAAGCGTATCACCCTGAATAGCGTGATCGAGTGAAGATACAAGTCCATTCAGCATTAGATTGAGCTTCAGCATCTTGTTGCTGCGCTGAGAAATATCCTGAGCAAAGATAGTACACCTGTCCTCACCGATTTGATGACCGAGAGCCATTAACAGCGTACCCGTGCCTGCTGAGGGATCGTAGCACTCTATATTATGCAAATCAGCATCGTCACCGACCAAGAGCCTTGCCATAATGGTGGCAATAGCGTGAGGGGTATAGTATTCTGCATACTTGCCTCCGCCTGCCGTATTGTAGTCCTTTATAAGATACTCGAAGATAGCGGCAAAGAAGTCATAATGCTCCGAGAAAGTTTCCTCAAAGGAGAAGTTTACGAGCTTATCCACCAAAGCACGGGCAAAAGGCGCTCTTTGGGTTTCATCGGTAACATACTGAGTGAGCTTCTCAAACAGCGGTATTTTGGTGTTTTGTGTGGTCTGGGTAGAGAATATATCAATGTTCTTATCAGCTATATCAATCATCGTCTGATCGAATATAAGGTCAAAATCACCCTTTGCCTGTTGATTCCAAAGATGTGAGATAAGGTGTTCGGGGTTAAGTCGGGGAACATCAGGGTTCATTGTATCGAACAAGTCCTCTCTAGCATTCTTCGACATCTTGGAATAGGCAATCTCCCATATTTTTGCCGAAGCGATACGCTTATTGAGTTTTTTAATCTCATATCCGAACTTATCATTCAGATACTTATACAGAAACACCTGAGTGATAATCTTATACTCATTTCCATCATTACCCATGCCATAGGTCTGGCAAGTGGATTTTAACGAGTCAATAAGCGATATTGTTTTTTCTTTTACCTGTAAATCCATTGGTTATTCTCCTGATTATCAAGCACCCGGATAGGCAGCATTATATTGGCTGAGATACTGTGAAGAGATTCTTGCCTGAATAAACAATCTGTCATCACGTGTGCCTTTAATACCTAAAGTATCCATTCCTTGTTTCACTTGTGACATTACAGTCTGCTCAAAGTATGCGTCCTTTTTCAGTATATCGTTACGGTCAAATACCTTTTGGTCAACATCAGCCTTGATAGCTTTGAGGACTTCCATGATAGACTCATCATACTCTCCGATTATGGGAGATTGTCCCTTAGCCTTCCTTTGAGCATTCTCCTCTCTGATTCTCTTATGCACTCTTGCAAACTTAGCATCGCCGCTGTATTTACGCATAAGAGCTTTGTTACGCTTTTGCAGCTCTGCTAGCTTCTTAAGAACTTCATCTAATGCCTTAGAACGTTCCGTAAACTCGTGAACCGTATCGGCGGCGAAGCCAAATTCCTTGAAACGCTGCATAAAGGCTTCTCTTATAGAAATATACTCGGGATCGTCCTGGTCAATATTTTCAGTAAAGGCTTGTATCGTCTTTCTCCACTTTTCGTGGAATTCCTCTTTACTCATAAAGCCCATCTGCAATTCTTCATCACCGATTTTAGAGAAGTTAAATGTGATGTCCTGCATAGCTTCATTGATAAGCTGCCTTGTAGAGTCATCGCTGTCAAAGGCTTCTTTTTGATTGATCGTGTCGATCTGCCGCTGAACTTCTCTTATCATTTCGGGAAGTCTTGTAATTTCGAGCTTTGCAAAGGCTTGTTTCAGCTCATCATCACCAAATGTACGGACTACATTACAGCAGTCACGGGCAGAGATAAGCACTTTTTTCAGCTTGATTAGCTCTTGCTTGTCCTCGATTGTGGATATTTCAGAGCTAAACTCCTCCACATTATCCGTTGTGTAATCAAAAAGAACTTGACGAACCTCTCTCATTTGCTGAACGAGAGCATCTTTATCCTCAATTACCTGAGTAAATGTATCTGTAACATTTTCCGCACCCACCTCATTAGGATCGTTAAACCTATTCAACTCTTTAAGGTAGGCTTCATTGGTCTGCTCAAAATTATTTTTTATATCGGCAAAATCTATGATAAAGCCATATTTATTATCCTTATAAGGTCTGTTTACACGGGTAATAGCCTGCAACAGATTATGATCTTTCAGTTTTCTGCCAAAATACAGCCTTTTCAGCCGAGGTGCATCAAAACCGGTCAGCAGCATATTGAATACGATCAGTATGTCTATGGTCATATTCTTCTTAAAATCCTTAACGATCTGCTTCCTTGTGTCCTTATCATCGCTGTCATGAAGTATTAATCCCGCCTTAAAATGCGATTGCTGAGAAGCATCTGCATTCAACTCACGCTGAACTTCGTCAAAGAAAGCGTATAACTTTCGTGCCTGCTCGCTTGTTTCGCAGATGACCATGCCACCGAGCGTATCGTCACCCTGAATGGTACGAAAGCGTTTTAAGTCGCTAATGATATATCTTGTAAGCTCCTTGACATAGGAATCGTGTTCAACGATTTGATCTCGTTTTATATCTTTCTTCTGCACAAGCGTTTCAAGCTTCTCATAGATAGCCGAGAGCTTTTCTTTGTATTTTGTTTCAATATCCTCACGGATAATCTTCAAGGTATAGCCGTCCTGAATGGATTTATCGTAATAATAGGTATGAAGATAGTTACCAAAAACTTTCCAAGATTCTCTCTCGGCAGCCAACAACGGAGTGCCGGTTAAAGCGATCTTGATTGAGTTTTCATCGGCATCAAACAGGTTTGCAAGAAAGCTGCCCTTTGGATTATATCCTCTATGTGCTTCATCAATGATGAAAATGCGCTGTAAATTGGTAGCATACGAGGGCAGAGTAACCCTCTCTTTATCTTCTGCAAATCGCTGAATATTGACTACCGTGATCTCCTGCTGCCCACTGTTGCCATCCTGAGCCTGATTGTTGCGGAACTGTTCCATAAGCTCCGCACGGCTATTTGCAGTCTTAACAACAAGTCCACGAGCTTCAAACTCTTGTGAAGCCTGTTCAAGCAGATCAAGACGATCAACGATAAAATAGAACTTTGCGACCTTGTTGTTTTGAGCATAAAAGTCTGATAGGATATAGCTCAAATAGTATGACAAAGCAGTTTTACCGCTGCCCTGAGTATGCCATACAATCCCCGACTTGATACCCTCAGAGAGCTTTTCTCGGATAGCAAAAGCGGCGAACATCTGCTGATAACGCATAATGTGTTTTTGATTGATAGTTTCAATTTTGCCGTCAACCTCTCGCTCCATATTCACATAGGCTATACCATATCTGAGAATGAACATCAGACGCTCCGGTGAACACATCGAGGTTAGAATACGGTTTGTGGGTGTATTCACATTCAGATTTGTCTGATATTCGGGAGAAGTATGTATAACCTGATTATTATAATCATTCAGTATCTTCTTCTCTATTTCAGCATTAATGGCTTTATAGGGATAATCCTTGATAAATGGTGCAATATCATCATTCAGCGGGTTTTCTTCACGAAAACAGTTAAACGGCGCACTCTTTTTGGCAGCAGTACAGTAAAATGCTCCCTGAATAGGCACAATACCGCCCTCAGAATCATACTCCATGTTATTTGAGAATATCATTAGTTGGGTGATGTTTATAAATCTGCGGAACTTCTTGTTAGGAAAACGCTTCCTGTTCATACGGTCACTTTCAGCAACCATTCCACCGTGATTATTCGGCTTTTTAACCTCAACGAACACTAACGGCAGACCATTCACAAAAAGCGTAATATCAGGACGAAATTCATCTTGACCGTTCTTACAAGTGAACTCCGCAGTACAATGAAATACATTGTTATAGGGGTTCTCAAAATCTATCAGCCTAACAGGAGAAGTCGATTTAAGGCGAGAATAAAAGCTCTTGCCGAGATCGTCATTATCAAGCTCCTGTCGGATGACTTTTAATGTTTGTTCAGCTTCGCCCTCATGTTTGGGGTTGAGCCTCCTAAATTGAGATATAAAAACATCCTTTAATATATTGGTGTCGGGATCATAAACCGTATCAGCCATGTCCTCGAATAATCGACCATAATATGTATATCCGAGCCTTGTCAGATGAACAAGTGCAGGCATCTGAACACGAGTCATCTCGTTAAAAAGGCTTTTGCCGTTACTTGCTTTCTTCATAGATATGCTCCTTTAAACTGAATTTATTTTTTCGAGTGGCAGATATAATCTATTTAATTATATCACATTTTGAAGAAAAAGTCAATTATTCTACAATAAATTTTAAGAAATTTAATTAAATGAAAGCGATACAAAGGATAAAAAGCAGCCCAAAGGTGAATATTCATAAATTTCACTGAATATTCACTTTTTCCTCTTGACAAAACTGAATTTCAGATGTATAATAGAAAAAATGCTTGTGAGGTGAGAATATGAAATTTGAAAATGAAAACACGGAATATAAAAGTGTTGCCGCGGACGGAATTTACAAAAGCGTTATCGCGTTCGCAAACACGAATGGCGGCATTATATATGTTGGTTACGACGATTACGGGAACGTTGTCGGGATCTATGATGTAGATAATGTATACACGCAAATAACCAATACTATACGCGACAGTATCTCCCCCGACGTTACTATGTTCACAAAGTATACTCTGCAAAGTAACAATACTATTTTGATCGAGGTATCGGAGGGAACAGCAAAACCGTATTATATTAAATCCAAAGGTATAAAGCCATCGGGAGTTTATGTCAGACAAGGAGCATCGTCTGTGCAGGCTTCCCAAGAACAAATACGAATGATGATAAAGCTATCAGACGGAGACATTTTTGAAGCGCTTCGTTCTATTGAGCAAAATCTGACGTTTGAACAGACTCGCGAGGTGTTTGCTCGACAGAAGGTGGATTTCTCGGCGGATAAATTCCCCGCTTTGGGAATACAGAATATTTCCGATAAAATGTACACAAATCTAGCGCTGGTAGTTTCCGATCAATGCGAACACACAATAAAGATTGCGGTTTTTGCGGACGAGGCAAAAACAGTTTTTAAAGCGCATAGGGAATTCGGCGGTTCAATTCTTAAACAGGTCGACGAAGCGTTTGAATATCTTATGCTGTGCAATCAAAACCGATCAGTATTCGCGGGTGTTGCTCGTGTTGATCATTGGGATTATCCGCCGGAAGCCATCCGTGAAGCACTGCTGAACGCTGTCGTACACAGAGAATACGCTCTCAGCGGGAGCATTATTATAAACGTCAACGACACTTGTATAGAATTCGTTTCCTTGGGCGGGCTTGTTCACGGACTGTCCGCCGACGATATAAAAAGCGGCATCTCTCAACCGCGAAACTGCCGTATGGCTGAGATATTCCACCGCCTGAATTATATCGAATCCTATGGCACGGGAATAAGGCGAATTTTCGCGTTGTACGAAAACTGCGCCGCAAAGCCCGAAATAGAGGTCACCACTGGAACATTCAAGATGATCCTGCCAAATATGAACCAAGAAAAAGCCGCTGTTTCAAATGACGCTCATGCGTTAAAAAATCAATGGCAAACCGTTATAGACTACTTAACCGAGCACGGCGAAATGACAGCAGCCGAGCTTCAAACACTTTTGAGCATAAAGAGAACAAGAGCGTATACCCTTGCAAAGGAAATGGAAGAAGCTGGGTTAATTCTTGTGTCTGGTCGTGGCGAAAACAAGAAATACCGATTAAAATAAATTCACTGTCGTGACACGGTTCTCTAGCAATAGTAAATATATTTTCATTATGTTTCAACAAAATGACCGCAAGTTTGTACAACTGCGGTCTACTTTGTTTTTAATCAATGCTGTTATAATGCGGGTTCATCTTAGTCTCCTTAAATATGTTAACCTCCACACTCCCATTTGGAAACAGCCTTGTCACTGATCGACAGCGCGCCGGCAAGCTGCTTTTGGGTCATGTTCAGCGCTTTTCTTGTTTCGGCAATGAATTTGCCGATCTTGATCTGATCCATTCGTTTCCTCCTTTCCATCAATATTATACACAATAAATGGTTTGATGAACACACACGAAGCGTAGAGTTTTTATTTATCTACGGAACGCAGAGCGGTTAATTTTCGTAACAAACCCAACCCCGAAGCGGTATTATCAAACCGCTTCGGGATTTTACTTCTTTATGAGCGTACTCCTTTGGGAGAGTTTTTTGATGAAAAACGCGGTCAGCCGATCTTTTTTATCGGCCTGAGTATCTGATACCCAAGAACCTCGGGATAATGCCGCTGATAGCATTGGCAAGCATCCTCGTTCCATTCGTATTTCCCGCCGCCGAATTTGCCTATGTCATAATTCCACGCGAGATCTTCCACCTTGCCCATGACCTCGCCGTTGTCTTTAAGGTAATCGAACGGAGGGCAGAAGAAAACAAGATAATAGCTTGCGGGAAATTCCCGTATCTCAAAGCCCTCGGGAATTTTTCCGCTGTAATCCAACGGTACTCCCGTGCCGTAAAAATATCTACGTTCTCCGTTTACATTATGCCAGCCCGCCGTATGGGCTGTAATGATCGGGTCGCAAACATTGCTCAAACTGTCGATCATGCCGCAGACCTTGTCGCAGTTGTGGTTCTGCCAAAACTCGCCGTAATGTCTTGCGCTGTCGTCCCATATTCCAAGATACTTGTGGGCGGGGATAAATTCGATTTTTGTGTGCGCTTCAGTCAAAACTGTTTTGCTCATGGTTTTTTCTCCTTTCAAATTCGGGTAATGTTCGGGAGTGAAGACTACCTGTCTTATGGCAAGCGGAATAGGAACGGGATCTCTCCGATAGGACGCAGGTGTGCACCCGAACGCCTCCGAGAAAGCCCTCGTCAGAGCCTCCTGCGAAGAATATCCGCACTTTACGGCAATATCGATAATACGCTCATCGGTATCGCGGATAGCCAAAGCCGCAAGCGCAAGCCTTCTGCCCGCCATATAGCTTTTTATGGTCATACCCGTGATCTCGTGAAACCGAACCGAGCAATAATATGGCGAGTATCCTATCTGCTCCGACATTTGCAGCAGCGACGGATTTTCGCACAGATTATCCTCGATCCAATCAATCATCTTCTGTATCGCTTCATTCCATTCGGACACGCTGTTCACTCTCCCTATAAGAGGGCGTTCGCATAAACGCTCAACGCCCTCTTAAAATATACCACAGCTTCAAGGAGAAAATCTTGATGTGAGTTGCGAACTTTTTCGCGGCTTTGCTCACTCAACAGCGAGCTTCCCGTCCTTGACAACAACGTGAACCGTGTCGCCCTGACGGAGCTTGTCGCCGAGTATCTCGCGCGCTATCAGCGTTTCGAGATTTCGCTGCATATAACGCTTGAGCGGACGCGCTCCGAAGCTTGGGTCGTAGCTCTCGTCAACGATAAGCTGCTTTGCTTCCTCGGAGATGTCAAGACCGAGCTGCTTGTCTTTGAGCCGCTTGGCGAGATCGGCGGCTTGCAAGTCGATAATACCGAAAATCTCCTTTTTGGTGAGCGGCTTGTAGAACACTATCTCGTCCAGACGGTTGAGGAACTCGGGGCGGAACGACTGCTTCAGCACTTTATCAACGTTATCCCTGGCTTCCTCGGAAATTTCGCCGTTTTCGTCAATGCCGTCAAGAATAAAGTGCGAACCGAGGTTAGAGGTGAGTATGATTATCGTGTTCTTGAAGTCGATAAGCCTGCCTTGACTGTCCGTTACACGCCCGTCGTCGAGTATCTGCAAAAGCACGTTGAACACATCGGGGTGCGCCTTCTCCACTTCGTCAAAGAGTACAACGGAATACGGCTTGCGGCGAACCGCGTCGGTTAACTGACCGCCCTCCTCATAGCCGACATATCCGGGAGGCGCGCCGATAAGGCGGCTTACGGTATGCTTCTCCATATACTCGCTCAT
>DKXD01000045.1:7465-8153 GCA_002492075.1 Ruminococcaceae bacterium UBA7135 | reverse complement strand
CCCCGCGGAGCGGGGGAAAGAAAATAAAAAACAATAGATAACGGAGAATTGAGAATGACTGTCGGAGAGCTTTTTGCAGAGATATGCTCTGCGCCCGAAGAATTGAAAAATATCGCGGTATCGGGCGTTACTTCCGATAGTCGCGAGGTCGAGCATGGTTTTGTGTTCGTTTGTATCAAGGGCGAACGCTTCGACGGTCACTCCAAAGCTGCCGAAATGCTTCAAAAAGGCGCGGCGGCAGTAGTTACGCAGGAACGCTTGGGGTTGGAGCGCGAGATAAACGTTTCGGATACGCGTGTGTTTTATCCCGAGATACTGAACGCGTTTTACGGCTTTCCGACGCGGAAATTCAAGCTCTGCGCCGTGACGGGCACGAACGGCAAGACTACCATAGCGAACCTCTGCGCGGGAATAACGCGGGAATTGGGTCACAAAACGGGCGTTATCGGCACTCTGGGAATAGATACGGGCAAGGGACTTGAATATTCGCACGACGGTCCGCCTACCGTTCCCGAACCGCGAAAGCTGTACAAGAGCTTTGCGGAAATGGCAAAGAACAAGGTCGAGTATTGCTTTGTCGAAGCGAGTTCTCAGGCGCTGGCACAGCACCGTTTCGCTCGGGAGAAATTTGCCGTTGGAGCGTTTACAAATCTCACGCGGGATCATCTCGATTATCACAAGACCATGG
>DKXD01000045.1:5558-7217 GCA_002492075.1 Ruminococcaceae bacterium UBA7135 | reverse complement strand
AAAGACCATGGAAAACTATTTCGCGGCAAAGCGGCAGTTGTTCGATATGTGTGAAAACGCCGTTGTCAACATAGACGATGAGTACGGCAGACAGGCGGCGGATTATTGCCGCGAAAATAATGTGCCCTGCAAAACGGTTTCGGTGGACGGCAAAGCCGATTATTACACGGAATTCGTAAAGCTTTCTCCCGCAGGCAGCGAGTTTATACTCACCGACAGTGAGGCGCAAAAGAGCTACCCGGTTCGGTTTTCTCTTACGGGGAAATACAACGTCACAAACGCGATAGAAGCGGCGGTTATGGTTCATTTGACGGGAATACCGCTTGATGAGGTGATAGACGCGCTGCAAAAAGTTCGCGGCGTGGCGGGGCGGCTGGAAACGTTGTATAAGGGTAAATTTACGGTTATTCGCGATTACGCTCATACCGACGACGGCTTGAAAAAGCTGCTTGGAACGCTGAAGCCTTTGACGCAAGGGCGGCTTATAACAGTATTCGGCGCGGCCGGAGAGCGCGACGCGGGCAAGCGCCCCGATATGGGTGCGGCGGCGGCGAGGTTTTCCGATGTGCTGATAGTCACCACAGACAGTCCTCGGCACGAGGATCCTCAGCAGACGATAGACGATGTCGTTAAAGGAATACCCGTAAACGTTCCGCATGAGGAGTTTACGGATAGGCGAGCGGCAGTGCTGCGCGCTCTGGAGCTGGCGCGGGAGGGCGATGTTGTGGCGCTTTGCGGTAAGGGTCACGAGGACTATCAGGCGATAGGCGACACCTATTTCCACTTTGACGAGCGCGAGATCGTCGAAGATTATTTCAACAAAACGGAGTGAGAGAATGTTCACGACTAAAGAGATAGCGCAAGTTACAGGCGGCGAGCTTATCGGCACGGACGTCACGGCGACTTCCGTTTCCACGGATACGCGAACGATAGATAAGGACGCGCTGTTTGTCGCGATAAAGGGCGAACGCTTTGACGGAAACGATTATATAGAGCAGGCGGCGCAAAACGGCGCTGCGGCTGCGATTTGCGATAATGCGGACATTCGCGCCGATATCCCGATCATACGCGTTGACGATTCGAGAACGGCGCAGCTTAAGCTCGCGCGGTATTATCGTGACAAGTTCGCGGTAAAGCTGTGCGGAGTTACGGGTTCGGTGGGGAAAACGTCTACAAAGGATATGATATACGCCGTTTTGTCGGCGAAGTTCGACACTCTTAAAACCGAGGGAAATTTCAACAACGATATCGGACTTCCGCGAACGCTGTTCCGCTTGAACGCCGATTACGGCGCGGCGGTGATAGAAATGGGAATGAGCGATCGGGGCGAGATTTCCGCGCTGTCGAAGACCTCTCACCCAAACTGCGCGGTGATAACGAATATCGGCTGGTGTCACATCGAAAACCTCAAAACTCGCGAGAATATTCTCGCGGCAAAACTGGAGATACTCGACGGTTTGGACGACCCGAACGCGCCCTTGATAGTCTGCGGCGACGACGAATTCCTCGGAAAGCTGACGAACGAGCAGACAGGCTCTCATAGGCTGATAAAATACGGCTTTAACTCGGAAAATGAAGTCCGCGCGGCGAATATCCGCCATGTTGACGGCGGCGAGGAATTCACTCTGCTTTACAGCGGCAGGGAATACGCGGCGAGCG
>DKXD01000045.1:3079-5296 GCA_002492075.1 Ruminococcaceae bacterium UBA7135 | reverse complement strand
CAGGGAATACGCGGCGAGCGTTCCCGAGGTCGGCGAGCATCACATTCTGAACGCTCTGGCGGCGTTCGCGGTCGGGATAGAGTTTGGCATGACGGCAAAGGAGATCGTTCCCGCGTTTATGCGCTATGAAAGCTCGGGTATGCGGCAGAGGATCGAGAAGCGCGGCGATGTTACCGTAATACTCGACTGCTACAACGCGTCTCCTACTTCGATGAAGTCCGCGCTGAATGTGCTTTCAACAATGAGCGGTCGGAAAATAGCGGTGCTTGGCGATATGCTGGAGCTTGGAGAGCAGTCGGAGCGGCTGCACGCGGAGCTTAGCGGACTTTCCGATCTCGCGGACGCGTTCTATCTTTACGGAAACGAAATGGCGGCGCTGCGGGATAAGCTGACGGAAAAGGGCGTTCCCGTAATTCACAGCGAAAACAAGGAGGAGCTTACGGCGGCTCTTCTCAAAGATATAAAAAGCGGCGATGTGATAATGTTCAAGGGCAGCCGCGGTATGAAAATGGAAGAGATTGCGGAAAAAATAGGTGACGACAGATGAATACATGGATATTTGTGGGAGCGGCTTTGGGTTCGTTTGTACTGACGTGGCTTGCGGGATTTTGGCTTATCCCGCTGCTGCATAAGCTGAAATACGGTCAGACGATATTGGATATCGGTCCGAAATGGCACAAGGCAAAAAAAGAGGGCACGGCAACGATGGGCGGCATTTCGTTCATTATTGCGGTAACGGTGTGCTTTACGGCGGGTATGGTTGTTATGGGATATAACGGCGCGAGCTTCACGGGCTCGGATAAGCCGGAGTTCATTCGCGCGGTGTCGGGTATGATAATGGCGGTGCTGTTTGGGCTTATGGGCTTTTTGGACGACTTTATCAAGGTAAAGAAAAAGCACAACGAGGGTCTTTCCTGGATACAAAAGGTCATTTTTCAGGTAATGATAATCGCCGCTTATTTCGCGACTATGTATGTAAGCGGTTTATCGCGCACCGTGATCTCTTTTCCGGGAGGATTACAGTGGGACTTGGGACTGTTTTACTATCCGCTTGTGGGGTTGCTGATACTCTATATGGTGAACTCGGTAAACCTTACAGACGGCATAGACGGACTTTGCAGCAGTGTTACGACCGTGTATATGATAGTTTTTTCGGTGATAACAGCGCTGCTTGGGGCGTTCGGACATCAGCTGCTGGCATACTGCGCGGCAGGCGGCTGCATCGGATTTTTGACATGGAACGCGCCGCCCGCAAAGGTCTTTATGGGCGATACGGGTTCGATGTTCTTGGGCGGTATAGTGTGCGCTCTGGGGCTTGGCTGCAATGCGGAGTTCCTTATGGTAATCGCGGGGATAGTGTTCGTGTTGGAGGCTCTTTCCGTGGTGATACAGTCAACGGTGTTCAAGATAACCAAGAAGATACATCACACCAAAGAGGGAAAGCGGCTCTTCAAAATGACGCCAATTCATCACCATTTCGAGCTTTCCGATTGGAGCGAGATAAAAATCGACATCGTGTTCTCGATAATCGGGCTGCTGTTTGGAGGATTGGCGATATTGGCGGCGTTTAATATGTTCGGCAGATGATGTTATTGAACGTTAGCGCCGAATTTACAAAGGTTTGAAAGACATATTTTAGGGGGATAAAATGCAGCAAGCGAGAAATCATTTCGAGAAAGGAAAGGCACAGCGTTCGGACGTTCGGCGTGCAAACGGGCAGCGCCCCGCTGCATCGGGCGGCAGCGCACGGGTCGCACAGCGCCCCGCTCCGAACACCCGCGGCGGTAATGTGAATACTCGGCGAGCTAATGCGAACGGCTCGGCGAGCGCTTCTGCACGTCCCGAAACGCGGGGTTATGCAGCGCGTCCCGAAACACAGCGTTCAGCGGCGGTTCGTCCCGCGGCAAGGCCGCGCCCCGCTCCAAAGCCCGAAAAGGAGCGTGTTCCGAAAAAAGCGCCTGTTGAAAGGATAAAGCCCAAAAAGAAGAAAAAAGAAAAGGATCCCAATCGTATCAGGTTTTTCAGCATTGAGGGCAGAGTTGATATCCCCATGCTGATAATCACGCTGGTGCTGCTTGCTATCGGCATTACGATGATGTTTTCGGCGAGTATTGCGTATTCCTACCGCGATTACAACGGCGACAGCTATGCTTATGTTCGCACACAGCTTACAGCGGCGGTGATAGGTCTTGCGGGAATGACGCTGCTGACGCTGTT
>DKXD01000045.1:2588-2801 GCA_002492075.1 Ruminococcaceae bacterium UBA7135 | reverse complement strand
GGGAATGACGCTGCTGACGCTGTTCGACTATCGTTTTTTGCGTTTCCAATCTAAAAAACATCATATTACGGCGGCACACTTGTTTTTAATATTTACTATCGGACTTAATCTGTTGTGTCCTATAATCGGTATCGAAGCGGAGGGCGGTCAGAAGCGCTGGCTGAAGCTCCCGCTGTTCGGACAGTTCCAGCCGTCGGACTTTTTGAAAGTTGC
>DKXD01000045.1:1637-2289 GCA_002492075.1 Ruminococcaceae bacterium UBA7135 | reverse complement strand
GGCTTATTATATCCATAAAAACTCCGATAAAATGCGGACATTTTACGGCGGCATCGTAAAGCCGCTGCTGATAATGATACCCGTGGCGGGGGTAGTTGTTTTGCAGACGCACCTGTCGTGTCTGCTTATTATATTTATGATATTTGCGGTAATGCTGTTTGTGGGCGGCGTTAATCTTAAAGAGGCGATACCTATAGCAATAGTCGGCGTTTTGGGAGTTTATTTGTTGGTAAGCGTCGTTAAGGTCGGGTATTTCCAGGAACGTATCGAATTTATGGATCCACTCTCCGAGCCGGGTGACCGCTCGTTCCAGAACTATCAGTCGGCGTTGGCGATAGGCTCGGGCGGAATTTGGGGCAAAGGCTTCGGCAACTCCAGCCAGAAGTACGGCTATCTGCCGTTTGCGCAGAACGACTTCGTTTTTGCCGTTCTTGTTGAGGAATTCGGTTTGGTAGGTGGAGTTTTCGTTATAGTGCTGTTTATTATATTTATAATGCGCGGATTATATATCGCAAGACGCTCCGAGGATAAATTCGGCTGCCTTATGGCAACGGGTATTACGGTTCAGATAGGTATGCAGGCACTGCTGAACATAGCGGTAAATCTGTGCTGCATTCCCAATACGGGAATTTCGCTGCCGTTTTTCAGCTAC
>DKXD01000045.1:0-1427 GCA_002492075.1 Ruminococcaceae bacterium UBA7135 | reverse complement strand
CACGCCCGGGACCGGTTCGGCACCCTTCTGGCGGTGGGCATCACCACGCTGATGGCGGTGCAGGTCTTTCTGAACATCGCCGTGGTCACCAACCTGATCCCCGTCACCGGCATTTCGCTGCCGTTTTTCAGCTACGGCGGTACGGCTTTGGTCTTGCAGCTTTGGGAAATGGGCTTACTGTTGTCTATCAGTAAGCGCGCGAAGGTCAACTAAGGCAAATAAAAAATCGCCGCGGCTCACGGCGGGAACTTATAAATCAAGGAGAAGAAGATGCGTGTTATATTTGCGGCGGGCGGCACGGCGGGACATATCAATCCCGCTCTTGCCATAGCCGATAAGATGAAGCAGGTGTTCCCCGAAACGGAGATATTGTTTATCGGAACGCCAAATGGCATGGAGAGCCGCCTTGTAACAAAAGCGGGGTATGCTTTTAAGGGCGTGGAGATGTCGGGGTTTCAGCGCGACTTTTCGCCGAGGTCGATAGTAAGGAACGTCAAAGCGGCGTATTGTTATTTGATATCGGCTAAAAAAGCCGTGCGGAAGATCATCAAGGAGTTTAAGCCCGAACTGGCGATAGGAACTGGCGGTTATGTTACGGGAACGGTTCTGCGGCAAGCGGTAGCGCTCGGCATAAAGACCGTCACGCACGAGAGCAACTCTTATCCCGGCGCGGCGACAAAGCTGCTCTCCGATAAGGCGGACAAGGTTCTGCTCGCCACAGAGGACGCAAAAAAGTATCTTAAAGATCCGCAGCGGTGCATAGTTACGGGAAATCCTCTGCGTACGAATATTCCGATAGAGGAGCGCAGTGCGGCTCGGGAGCGTTTGGGGCTGCCCGATTGCTTCACCGTGCTGTCGTTCGGTGGAAGTCTCGGGGCGAACAAGATAACCGAGGCGGTCGCGGAGCTTATCGCGTGGGAGCAGAAAACGGGTGAGATAAACCATATTCATTCCTACGGCGGCAAGAACAGGGATTTGTTTTTGAACGCGCTTAAAGAGGCGAATGTGCGCGAGGACAAGCGGCACCTGATCTTCAAGGAATATATAGATAATATGTATACTTGTATGTGCGCGGCGGACTTGATAATTTCACGCGCGGGCGCGATGACGATAACCGAGCTTACCGAGATCGGCAGACCGTCCGTTCTTGTGCCATATCCCGCGGCAGCCGAAAATCATCAGTATTATAACGCGATGACGCTTGTAAACGAGAACGCGGCGGTGCTTATCGAGGACAAGAGCCTTACCAAGGCAAAGCTCGTTGACGAGGTTTCAAAGCTGTATTTCGATGCTGCGCGTTTGCGTCTTATGGAGCAGAACGCCGCTAAAATGCGCAAGGCGAACGCCGCCGATATAATCCTCAAGGAGATAATCGATCTTTGCGGGGAAGAAAGTCTCGGGGGATAAATTATAGTTTTGCGCAGCAC
>DKXD01000035.1:2632-10953 GCA_002492075.1 Ruminococcaceae bacterium UBA7135 | reverse complement strand
CCCCTGAGGGCAGAGTTTTAATCGTGAATATAGTTTCATATGATAATCACCCGCTGCTTATGGATCGCGCTTACGAAGACGAAGCTACGCGTCAAGCCACATTGAATAGTGGCTTTATTCCCGCTGTCCCGCCTAAGAGAAATAGAAAAGAACCATGGGATTATGACAAAGAATTATACAAACGCAGAAATGAAATTGAAAGATATTTTCGTCGGCTGAAACGCTTCCGCAAGGTGTTTACACGATACGATAAACTTGATATCGTTTTTCTTGCGGTTATTTCTCTGGTCATGGTTTTAGATGCGACTTTAATGTGAACAGACTCTAAACTTCTCTCTTCAATGGGGAAAGAAAACGAAAAACACACTTTCCCTTAAGCCGAAAGTATTATATATGGCACTTTGCGTATGGAAATCAAAAACCGACCTCTTGTGAGGTCGGTTCCCAATTATTAAAGTTATTTTCGCATTTTAAACATAAACTGCTTAAAATCGAAATCTTGACAATTTGAATTTGCCTAATGAATATTGTCTTGTTTTGTAAAGGTTGCCATTGTAACAAATTCGTTAGTAATTGACAAGTTTTACTGTCCATTATTTGTCCTTAAAGTTACCAAAACTTTCGTTAATTTATGCAACGCGAGTTATTTGCAAGTTGCCGCAAGCCGCGCTATTATGCAGTTTTACAGATTTTACAAAAAGTTATTATTTCAATTCAAGTCCCACCACCGGAATCAGTTGAACAAGACACTTTGACAGGCTCATCGTAACAGCCGAATTTCAGTTTTTTGATGTGTTAAGCTCCCCCGAAAATTCAAAGCCCTTTTTGGCGGCGATAACGGCTATGATCTCGTTGATAACGGCAGCTGCTGCGATAGTACCCTGCACGATTCCGGCAAGCTCGGGTCTAGCTGCAAGCGTCGAGCAGGCTATCCCGGTAAAAACAATCGAAACTCCCGAATGAGGCAGCAATGTAAGCCCGAGATATTTTTGCACGGTATCGGGCATTTTCATTGCCTTTGCACCGAGCCGCGCTCCGAAATATTTTCCCGCTCCCCTCGCGGCGATATATATGAACGTGTACAGCCCCGCGCCTAAGATCAGATGATAATTGAGCGGAGCACCGAGGTCGACGATAGCCGCAAGCAGACTGACGGCTAAGATCGGGTGAAAAAAGGTCGTTATCTCTTTTATGCGATCCTCACCGACCATATTTGTAAACACAGCGGAAAATGAAACGCCCATCAGCATATAGTTCAGCGTTATTCCCGATAATTGGGTATTAACGAACCAACCGATACCGACGGTCAGTGTGATACCCGCGATCAAAACCGCGAGCGTTTGTATACGCCATTTGGTTTTTTTCAAGAGCAGACCCGCGGGAAACCCCACAGCTATACCGATAATTATCGGAAGCAACACCATCAGCGGTATCATATACAGCGGCAGCGAGCCGCCTGAAGCAAATCCCGATACAACAGAATTAACCGTGAAGAAAACCACGATCGCCACTACATCGTCCAGTACCGCCATCGGCAGCAGCGTATCGGTAACGGGACCCTTCGCGTGAAATTCGTTGACGATTGACAGTGCGGGAGCCGGGGCGGTAGCTAACGCGATACCGCCAAAGATGAAAGCGAGATAAATCGGAACGCCGGTCAATCCGAATATGATCCCGAAAACAAGCGTTACGAGGAAAAAGGTTCCCAGCGATTGCGTTAATGTTGTGACAATCAGCCCTTTACCGTAATTTTTCAGTTTTTTCCATACAAGCTCCGTTCCGAGCATCAATCCGAATGCGCACTGCATCCACATTATAACGGCTTTATACCACTCCACGTCCAGAACTTCCTGAGATATGATACCCAGAGCGTGCGGACCAAAAACCATTCCGATGATCAACCAACCCAGAATGGACGGCAGCTTGAACTTAGATATCAGCCATCCCGCGAGCGCTGCCAAAACAAGCACCGCAGCCCACCTTAAAAACAGCACTATTCATTACCCCCTTTGGCAATTCCGTACAACATAATATTAAGCAGTTTAGGCAAGTACGCTTCGTGTTTATTGAGCATCTCGTCAAACGGAATATTCCGCGCGGCAAAATATCCGTTGAACATATGCTGCATTTGCCTGAAGTACTCCATCGCGTCCTCTTCGGTTATTCCGTCGCGCAATTTGACAGACGAAACCACCGAACGGCGGATTTTCTCATTGACATCCTCAAACGGCTGCAATATTTTTTGTATCTCATTTCGCAAATGCTCCTGCGGCTGCAATATTGCCTCAAAAAGAATATGCGCCTCGTTCGGGTATTCCTTAAAATAAGATATACGAACGCTCATATACCGCAGCAGATCGGACGAACTCCCACTTTCTGTGATAATCTTAACCAGCGTTTCACAGCTTTTCTCCAGACATTTAAGATAAAGCTCATCCTTGTCCTTGAAGTTATGATATATAAGACCTTTATTGATACCGCTTTTGCAGATATTGTTCACCTTACCGCATACATAACCATTGGCGCCAAATTCGTTCATCGCTGCCTTTATTATTTTCGCTATCGTTGATTCCGTCTTTTCCGATTTTTTCATAATTGCCCCAATCAAATTCCGTGTGTTTACATTACCCAAAACATAATGTTTAGCGGTAATGTATATATTATACCACAAATTGACCGATTGGTCAATAACGCTTTTGATTTTTTAGATAATTATCACAATAACACATACAACATCTCGCAAACAGCGCATAAAAAAGGAACGACAACATTTTTTCAACTTGTTCTCACCGCCGAAAAACACATTACGATAATAAAGTAAATAATTACGCCTCGATCAGCGTGTAAGCTGGTCGGGGCTGTATACTATTCGGGGGCATCGCGTTTTCTGATCCACCGGGCGTAAAATTCAATATACTTCATCCACTCGCCGCTATTGAAAGGCTGCCGGTATATGATTTTTAGGGATATTATTTATTCAGTAACTTGTAGTTCCTTCCCCACTGTTCCATTGCGTCAAGAATGGGGCGCAATGTCTCTCCAAGTTCGCTTAACGAATATTCAACGTGCGGCGGCACCTCCGGGAAAACGGTACGAACAATTATTTTATCTTCCTCCATAGCTCGAAGGCTGTCGGTCAGAACCTTTTGACTAATTCCCTCAAGATCCTTTTGCAGCTCGTTAAATCTCCACGGACGAGTTAAAAGATTTCGTATGATCAAAAGCTTCCATTTGCTGCCGATAAGCTGAACTGTGGTCGCTACGGGGCATTCGGGCAATTCGACTTTGGTTTTCATACACATTCTCCTTTGTATGTTACATAATATTTTAAATGTTATATTCCGATTATAACATATTTGAATATAATTGTCAAGAATAATTTTCCCTATGCTATATTGCTTTCCAACGCAGCAAACTACGAAGACCCGTTCGCTCCCGAACAGGTCCTCGCCGAATTTGATGCTCTGCAATATAAAACTTACGATATCTCACGCAAACAAATAACAGAAATTATCTTATCGAAATCGGGAAGCATTGCGCTTGCGACAAAATCGTCCATAATTATCCGAACGGAATGTCAGTCCAACGAAATTATTTGAAGCCTGCCCGCAGAGGACGTGAAAGATCTGCGCGTAAAATATGTTTACCACTCAATCAAAAGGATCATTATCGGAGAAATTTTTCTTGCCTCTTCTAAATCGAACATCTCCAAAGTGCGGTTTACAAATTCCATAATGCATATCCGTTTTTTCAATGATTTCTCTGTTCAAAATCCTTGTACATCATGCTCGGCTGTATCCCGGAGTGATTTTGATATTTGCCGCCGTTATAGGTTACAGAGCGGTCGCCCTCAACGGTGTGATAATATATCTGGCAGACCTGTGCGCCCGCGTATATCCTTATCGGTTGTATGCAGAATATCTCCAGAGTCCAATACCCCGCGAAACCCACATCTCCGAAGCCCGCCGTAACATGAATAAACAACCCCAGCCGCCCCGTGGAACTTCTGCCCTCCAGCATAGGAACATAATCCTCGGTGCGGGTAAATTCGGCGGTTCTTCCAAGATACAATCTGTTCGGTTCGAGAAGGATACCTTCCTGCGGTATCACAATACGCTTTACGGGATTTTCAAGCTTCATATCAAGGGTATCGTTCTCGTAAACCAAAAGCTCGTCGGCAAGCGACAGATTATAACTGTTGGGGTTTATTCTGCTCTCGTCAAACGGCTCTATGAATATCTTCTTATTCATTTGACGCTTAATTTCACTACCCGATAAAATCATTTTTATTCTCCTTATTTTAAAAACAAAATCCGCACCGCGCGGCAAGCCGCGCTAGCCAAGCGAATTTGGCTTCACGCTGCGCTCTGCGCCAAACTCACTCGCTTACGTATTTGCACATGCGACCAATATGTTTTCTTTAGCGCTAAGAAGCGCCGCCGCGTACCGATACGGCAATTAACAACTAACAGCTATTCTCTGTTAAAGTTAAACTATCAGCATACAATCCCCAAACGAGAAGAACCGATAACGCTCCTCAATGGCGGTCTTGTATGCGGCGAGCGTTTTTTCGCGCCCCAGAAATGCGCTTACAAGCATTATAAGAGTGCTTTCGGGAAGATGAAAATTCGTGATAAGCCCGTCAATGCACTTGAACTCATAGCCGGGATAAATAAAAATGCTTGTGTCGTCGATTGACTTGCCGCTCTGCGCCGCGCTTTCAAGCGTTCTGCACGAGGTCGTACCCACGGCGATAACCCGTCCGCCGCGCTGTTTGCAAGCGCGTATTTTCTCGGCTGTTTCGGGAGGTATCGTGTAATGCTCCGTGTGCATTTTATGGTCGAGAATGTTATCCTCTTTAACGGGGCGGAATGTTCCCAATCCCACATGTAGCGTCACAAACGCCGTGTCAACGCCCATTGATTTGCATTGCTCGAACTCTTTTTCCGTAAAATGCAGACCCGCCGTCGGTGCAGCCGCCGAACCCGTTTCGTGGCAGTATATGGTGTTGTAGCGGTCGTTATTTTGGAGCTTTTCGGTTATGTACGGCGGCAAAGGCATTTGTCCTATGCGGTCGAGTATGTCAAAAAAATCTCCCTCAAACGCGAACCTTACAAGCCGATTTCCGCCCTCTAAGGTCTCAAGGACCTCCGCCGACAATCCCTCGGGGAAATCCACGACAGCCCCCGGCTTTAAACGTCTGCCCGGCTTCACCATAGTTTCCCACTCGGTGAGCGAGTGCCTTTTCAGCAGCAAA
Organism: Ruminococcaceae bacterium UBA7135; assembly: GCA_002492075.1. Taxonomy (GTDB): domain Bacteria; phylum Bacillota; class Clostridia; order Oscillospirales; family Ruminococcaceae; genus CAG-115. Next base: position 5,696 of record DKXD01000035.1, on the reverse strand, counting down.
AACTCGCACGGAACGCCGGTGTCGCGCTTTTCACCGTATATCCTCGCCGGAAACACCTTGCTGTCGTTCATCACCAGCAAGTCGCCTTTTTTGAGGTAATCGCATATATTATAGAAGCGGTCGTGTACTATCTCGCCGCTTTGTCTGTCGATCTTCATAAGCCGAGAGCTGTCGCGAGGTTCAAGTGGGGTCTGCGCGATAAGCTCCTCGGGCAAATCGTAGTAAAAGTCGCTTTTTAACATTTTTGTCCTTTTCCTTTATTTTTAATCAACTATGTATGTATCCATAATTATCTTTTTGCAGTCGTCACATTTATGAGCAACAACAGCGGGGCTACCTAAATTGTAATGGTCGGCAGCCAATTTTAAACCATAGCTAAACAATCCCGCTTTATGCTCGGAATCGTTCCAATACAAACAGCCTTTGTAAATGGTTCTGCCTGATGAACCCCGAACGAAACCCTCGTCCATTTCCTTTCCGCAAAACGGACATTTCATAAAATCACCCCTAACACTATTGTTGAAGGCTCTTGCTTTTTCTATAATTATAACACATTTTTCCCGAAATTTCAAGCACTTGTGTAAAGTCTACAAAAAATAACGTGAAAAGCCTCGGAAATTTCGCAAATACATATTGACAAACGCTTAGAGATGTGTTACAATATATAGGAATTGATAGAGGTGCGGATAAAAATAGTAGCGCGGCGGACGTTCAAAAGCGTCGGGTGTTTTCGGAAACGGCAGCGCGAAAGGTGAATCCGCCGAGGAGCACGCGTTCCGAAACGCGCTGATTCCGGTTGTGCGTGAAATACGCGTATGACTGTCATCGACTTGCTTGATGGAGCGCTATCGCAATATTTGATGCTCTATACAAGATTTGCCGATGAAAAGTTCTCATCGGTCTTTTATTTTGTATTATAAAGAAAGGAAACAATTATGAAAAAGCAATTTAATGTCGGAATAATCGGCGCAACGGGAATGGTGGGGCAGCGCTTCGCTACTCTGCTGGAAAACCACCCGTGGTTTCACGTGACCGCGCTTGCGGCGTCCTCCAGAAGTGCCGGCAAAACCTATAAGGAGGCGGTAGGCTCTCATTGGCTTATGGACACTCCCATGCCCGCAAGCATGGCGGATATCGTCATCGACGACGCGACCGCGGACATCGACAAGGTGATCTCAAAGGTAGACTTCGTGTTCTGCGCCGTAAATATGAAAAAGGATGAGATAAAGGCTCTTGAGGAGCAGTACGCAAAGAAGGAGTGCCCCGTTATATCCAATAACAGCGCGAACCGCTTCACTCCCGACGTGCCTATGATGATCCCCGAGGTAAACCCCGACCACGCGGCTATTATCGACGCGCAGAAAAAGCGCCTTGGCACAAAGCGCGGATTTATCGCGGTAAAGTCCAACTGCTCTATACAGAGCTATGTTCCCGCGCTTTCGCCGCTGCGCAAATTCGGTATCACCGAGGTACTCGCCTGCACATATCAGGCTATCTCGGGCGCGGGCAAGACGTTTGAAACATGGCCCGAAATGGTGGATAATCTTATACCGTTTATCGGCGGCGAGGAGGAAAAGTCCGAGCAGGAACCGCTTAAGGTATGGGGACACATCGAGGGCTCGGAAATAGTAAAGTGCGAAAAGCCGCAGATCACCACGCAGTGTTTGCGCGTGCCCGTATCGAACGGTCACTTTGCGGCAGCGTTTGTAAGATTTGAAAACAAGCCCACTATCGACGAGATCAAGAAAATCTGGGCAGAGTATAAAGGCGAGCCGCAGGAGCTTAACCTCCCGTCCGCTCCGAAACAGTTCCTCAACTACTTTGAAGAGAACGATATGCCCCAAGCAAAGCTCCACCGCAATCTTGAGGGCGGTATGGCGATATCTATCGGCAGACTTCGCCCCGATACTCAATACGACTACAAGTTCGTTTGCCTGTCACACAACACGCTGCGCGGAGCTGCGGGCGGCGCAGTGGAAATGGCGGAGCTTCTTGCCGCTAAGGGCTACCTTGATTGATGGGTTCTTTTTGACGAAAGGAATTTTTCTATGAGTAACAAAACTATTTTCACGGGGTGTGCTACCGCTATCGCTACGCCGATGAACGCGGACGGTTCAATTAACTACGATGAATTCGGCAGACTTATAGACTTTCAAATAGACAACGGCATTGACGGTCTTGTTATCTGCGGAACGACCGGCGAAAGCGCGACTATGACCGACGAGGAACACCGCGAGGTCATTCGCTACGGTATTGAGCGCGTAAACCACCGCGTTCCCGTTATAGCGGGCGCGGGCAGCAACGATACCGCATACGCCGTTGAGCTTTCCAAAGAGGCGGAGAAAATGGGCGCCGACGCGCTTTTGCAGGTGACCCCGTATTATAATAAGACTTCGCAGCGCGGACTTGTTAAGCATTTTACGACAATTGCGGACGCGGTGAATATTCCGATAATGCTTTATAATGTTCCGTCGCGCACGGGCTGCAATATCGGCATCGACGCGTACATCGAAATGTCAAAGCACCCCAATATCACGGCGGTAAAGGAAGCAAGCGGCAATATGAGTACTATAATGGCGATATCCGCTTATACCGATCTGGGTATTTATTCGGGCAACGACGACGAGGCTCTGTGCTGTCTGGCGCTCGGCGGCAAAGGACTGATTTCCGTTACGTCAAACGTTGCTCCGCACGAAAAACACGACGAGATAAAGCTGTACCTTAACGGTAAGCGTGAGGAGGCTCTTGAAGCGGCGCGAAAGCTTTTGAAATTGGATAAAGCGATGTTTATGGACGTAAACCCCATTCCCGTAAAGGAAGCGCTGAACATTATGGGCTTTAAGGCGGGCGAGTGCCGTCTGCCGCTCTGCTCTATGAGCGATGACGGCAAGGCGAAGCTCAAAGCCGTTATGAGCGAAATGGGGCTTGTAGATATTATAAAGTAACGTTTCCCATATCGGGAAAATCGTAAGAAAGGACGTACAAAATGGTCAATATTGCCATTACAGGCGCTTGCGGACACATGGGACGCGTTATCGCGGAAATTATCGGCGAACGCTCCGAC
>DKXD01000035.1:0-2345 GCA_002492075.1 Ruminococcaceae bacterium UBA7135 | reverse complement strand
AAATTATCGGCGAACGCTCCGACTGCTTGGTATGCGCGGGAATAGACAAAGCCGGCGAGCCTTACGGCGGGTTCCCAATTGTAAACAGCGTGTTCGATCTGGCTCAGAAGCCCGATGTTATCATAGATTTCTCGCACCCGTCGGCTCTTCCCGATCTTTTGAACTACTGCAAAATGAACTCCGTGCCGCTGGTTATCGGAACCACGGGCTACTCGGACGAGGAAAAAGCGCAAATCACAACGGCAAGCGCCCAGATTCCCATATTCTTTACGTTCAATATGTCGCTTGGAATAAACTTGCTTGCGGAGCTTGCGAGAAAGGCGGCGCAGGTGCTTGGCAGTCAGTTCGATATTGAAATAGTCGAAAAGCACCACAACCGCAAGAAAGACGCGCCGTCGGGTACGGCGATAATGCTAGCCGAGGCGATAAACGACGAACTTGACAACAGCAAGCGATATGTTTATGACAGGCACTCAGTGCGCAAACCGCGCGACAAGGAAGAAATAGGTATGCATTCGATCCGCGGCGGCACGATAGTCGGCGAACACGATATCATTTTCGCGGGACACGACGAGGTCATAACGCTGTCTCACCAAGCGCAATCCCGCGAGGTGTTCGCTGTGGGAGCGGTAAACGCGGCGGTGTTCCTTGCGGGAAAGCCCGCGGGGCTGTACGCTATGGGCGATCTGATCAAATAAGCGACTTATGTCTGTTCCGGGTTTACAGAAATGATTTGATACTAGAATTTTTCCCTCCCCGCGGAGAGGGGAGAGAAAAAAGGATAATTTGTCTGCTTTTAATAAGAAATTAGTATGAGAGCGCTTAAAAGGAGAATAAGATGAACATTGAGGTAACCGAAAACGTATCTGCGGTATCGTTCAACAACGTTCCGCTTAACAAGACCATAATGGAGGACACGCTGAAAATAGTCGCAAAGGCAGGGGTCAGCGTTGATATGATCTCGATGACCGCGCCCACTCAGGAAATATTCAGCTTTGGGTTCACGGTAAACGACGAGGATATGCCGAAGCTGCTAAGCTCGGCGGGCGAGCTTAAGGCAAGCGGCTGCGTTTCTCCGATGATAAACAGCGGCAACAGAAAAATCGTTATCAAGACGGGCGTTATGACGAACTCTATCGGATTTGCGGCAAGAGTTTTTGAGATACTGAACTCTCTCGAAGCGATGATACTGATGATAACGACAAGCGTTGACGAAATATCGGTGCTTATCCGCGATGCTGACGCCGACGCGGTGGTCTCCGCGTTTGAGAAGGAGTTCGGCTGATGATAAGCGGCAGATTGCTTTTACTTGCCGCTGCGGCGGACTCGGCTATATCGGACGCGGCAAGCACGGTCTCCGAAACGACCTCCGGCACGGAAAGCGTCGCTCCGACGCTTGGAGACACAGTAGATAACCTCGTTGAACACCCGCAGGAAACGCTGTCAGCTATCGGCGAGTTTTTCGGAAATATGGGCAAAGCTATTGTGGGAATGCTGCCGAAGGTATTATTCGCGGTCGTTGTGCTGATAGTCGGCATTATAGTCACAAAGCTGGTGCTTTTCGGTCTGTCGAAGGGGCTTGGAAAGTCCAAGCTTGACCTCACGGTAACGAAATTCACCACGCAGGTCGTAAAGATCGTGCTATATACGCTGCTGCTTACCATAGTGCTGAGTATGTTGGGAATTCCCGCGACTTCGGTAGTCACCGTTATAGGCACGGCGGGCGTGGCGATAGGTCTTGCTTTGCAGAATTCGCTCTCGAACATCGCGGGCGGATTTCTGCTGATGATAAACAAGCCGTTCAAGATCGGCGACTACATAATAACGAACGGCGTTGAAGGCACGGTCGCGCAGATCTCGATACTCTACACGCGCCTTGATTCGATCACCAATCAAGCGATATTCATTCCGAACGGTATGGCGGTGAACGCCACGATAGTCAACAACAACACCAACGATAACCGCCGCCTTGAAATGCTGTTCTCGATCTCCTACGACAACGATTTCGGCAAGGCAAAGGAGCTTATCGAAAAGATCCTTAACGCTCACGAGGGAATACTTCACGAGCTGCCGCTGCTTGTCGTGATGAAAGAGCACGCCGCAAGCGCGATAGTCATTCTGGTGCGTGCGTGGTGCAAGACCGACGAGTATTGGGACATTTACTTCGACCTAAACGAGAAAGTCCGCGCGGCGTTTATTGAAAACGGTATCGAGATACCGTATGACCAGCTGGACGTGCATATTAAAGAACAATAGTTTGAAGCCCCCGAATAGAAAATCGGGGGCTTACGGTTTGCAGAAAAGAAATGCTTTTATACAGTTTGAAGCCCCCGATTTTGCTCGGG
>DKXD01000113.1 GCA_002492075.1 Ruminococcaceae bacterium UBA7135 | reverse complement strand
TCCCCTGTCGGGAACGCCGCGTAAGCGGCACGACCGACAGGGGGCGCGAGGAAAAGCCGTTCCCGCACAGTATTTTTTATTGATCTGACCGCCGTTGTTCGCTTAGTGTGAACGGCGGCTTTACGCATATGGAAAGCTTTATTCAAAGGTGCGGCGGCGCGCACGATCTATCGTGAGAATTCCGAAAACAGCACTGCTGCGCGGCTGAGTACGGGACGGTATATCTTCGTAAATTGCCCCGCGTATGATACGATTTCGCCGCCAAATCCCTTTTTGAAGCGATACATTCCGTATTCGCGGCGGCTCTCATCGTAAAAGAACGGCACGCCGCCAAAGTCATAAACGCAGCAGTGGCGTTCTATGGCAGCGTCTATCATTGTTTGCTGCATTAAATAGTTCGGGTAAAGCTCTCGATGACTGTCGCTTGATGCGCCGTAAACATAGCTGAAGCGTCCGCCGTAGTTTACGGTTATCGCGCCCGAAAGCGGGGTCTTTCCGTTGATATCGGCATAGCACATAAACAAGCTCGCGTGTTCTCCGAGGGCGCTTATAAATCTCGCGAAATATTCCTCAGAGCGTATCGGAAAACCATCGCGCCTGCCCGTTTGTATCATCAGCTCGTAAAAGCCGCTCAGCGCGTTCAAAGCGTTCTCGCCGCGTAGCTCTTCGCAGTAAACGCCGCGCCGTATAGCCTTGTTTATACGGTTTCGGTATTCGGACTTGAAACTCGCGCGTATCTCGGAAAGGCTTTTTCCGTTCAAATTAAGGACATAGTTAAAGCGGCATTGAACCTCGCGTCCTTTGGTTTGAGTTCCCAAATCAACAAGCGGAGAATTTTCCGTCAAAACGATCGGCGGGTCGCAAATGAAAGCGAAAGAGCGGTACTTTTCGGCGAGAGCGTCAAGCCCCTCGGATATATCGCTGGTCGCCGCGCCGTCGGAGCGGCCGCATACCGGACCTCTCGGCGCATACATCAGCGCGCTGTGAATAAGCGGCGTTTTCTTTATCAGTACAAGACAAGTACCGCGAACCTTTCCCGATCTGTCCCGAGAAATAACACCCTCGCTTATCCAATTCGCCTTAACGTTCGCCCAAAGCCGCGACTGCATAAAAGACCCGTTTTCGTGCGTTTGAACAAAGCGTTCAAATTCGTTTGAGTTAAATGAATTCAGAAATTCGTACATAATGTTTTCCCCCTTTGTGATCTCATTCTATCACAAAAGCAGATAAAGAGTTTGCGGAAAACAATACGAAATTATTGAGATTTTCTTGCGTTTAAATGTCTTTTTAAATACAATTTCTCCCTGTCTGCGGCGGGGAGAAAACACAAAATAAAGCAGCTTCTCCCCGCCTGCGGCGGGGGGAACACGATATAAAATTCAAAACAAGTTTTGCGTTTTGGCAGCAAGCGAATAATCAGCCGACCTTTGTGCGAACCGCTTCTATGTATTCCATAAGCTCGTCGATACGCTCGTCAGCTTGACTGTAGCCGTCGCGGTAGGATTCCATTATCTTGCCGCTGTCCTTTTCAAATTTCGATATAGGCGGCAAGGTCGGTCTGAACGTTATCAATCTGCCCTCGCTTTCAAGCTGTTCCATAAGCTCTATAGTCTTGGAGTAGCGCTCAACGCGCGTCATGCAAGCTTCCTCAAACGCGGGGTATTGCTTATACATCCTATGTATCACCTTGCGGAATTTCGCGTAATCTGTCGGCGGAACCGTTTTTCCGGGCTTCGTAAGAATGATGACTAACTTGTCGCAGCCCATTTCAAGCGCGTGCTCTATCGGAATGGAATCCGCTATAGAGCCGTCAAGATAGTGCTTTCCGTCAAGAGCGACGGGACTGCACAGCATGGGCACCGAACAGGTTGCTTTTGTTATCGTCAGCAGTCTGTCGCGGTCATCGTTTTCGGAGAGATACTCCGCCTTGCCTGTTTCCAAGCAAGTGCAAACATATTCCGTTTCGACGCCGCTGTTAAAGTATGTATCGAAATCGAACGGGAATTGCTTATACGGATACTCGAACGCCATTTTGTCGAGGTTTATGATCTTCCTTGAACCGAGGAACTGTCTGAATCCATAGTAGGATTGATTTCTCGGAACGTTTATCATTTGACAGGTGCGCCCCTTCTGGTGCGAAACATAGCTCATCGCGTTGCCGCCGCCCGCGGATACACCTATTACATACGGGAAAACAATATCATCTTCCAAAAGCCTGTCTAGCACGCCTGCGGTAAATATTCCGCGAACCGCGCCGCCTTCAAGAATAAGTCCTGTTTTCATATTAGACACCACCACATTAAATTTATTTCTTTTTACGTCTTATTCGGGCTTATATTTGCGCTATCGGTATTACGCCAAGAACGCGAAACAGTGCCGATGTTCGGAAAGAAAACTGTCGTTGTTCAAGATAATCTTCATCACTATCAATTATATCATGTCAATTTAAACTTTTTGTTAATTATAAAAAGTGAAAATGACGAAAAAAGCTTTGTTTTTTTTAGATTTTTATAGAAACTCACAAAAAAGGCTTGTCTTTTTCTTCATTCCCCCGTCTGCGGTGGGGGAATGTGTTTTTTCCCGCGTCCATCCCGAGAAAATGCCCGCTCACTGATGAATACTCTCCAAAGCCTAACCGCCCGCCGCAGCAAAAAAGTCCCGAATAAGCGCAATAATGCAGTAATTTGCAGATTGGCGGCAGATATTATTTACTTTATAAAAGCTTCATACCGGTTTTCAACATAAAAAGCACAAATTTGTTTTCTCTCCCCGAGCGGCGGGCGGAAAAAAGATAATGTGTCAGCTTTTAATTAGAGATCGGGATCAAAAATTCTAAA
>DKXD01000217.1 GCA_002492075.1 Ruminococcaceae bacterium UBA7135 | reverse complement strand
CAGAGCCTAGGTATATCTAATAGTAATTATAACACATATCACAAAAATTTGCAATACTTTTTTGGATAATATTCACCAAAAATTCTTGTATTATATAGATACGCTTTTAACGTATAATGGTTTTTCTTTTCAAGAACTCCTGTAGCTTCTGCGTGAGCTTAAGCCCCTCGATAAATCCATAACCTTTCGATATTTGTCTTTGATGCTTGAAAGTTCGTTTTCAGCTTTACGCAAAGCTTCTTTAAGCGGGTAAATCTTCTGAACTTTCTGCTCCAGAATAGCGTTTTTTTCAATCACTTCCTCATTTTCCTTTCTCAGCTTTGTGACCTCGGCAGACAACTCGTCCTCACGGCTCTCGGCGGCGATCTGCTTTTTCGCGAGATCGGTCAGCTTATCGTAATCATCGGGCGAAATCGTGACCTTGCCGCCGAAGATCGTCTTTCCCGTTTCGATGTGGTCGATAGTATTGATTTTCACGACCTTTTCTACGCTTTTGCTGAGAATGTCTTGCTTTCCGGCAAGCGCGGTTTCCGTTCTGGCTTTGATGTTCTTCTCGGAGATCTCGCTGTCGAGTTGCTCGACCTCGGCTCGTTTCTCTATACACTCCGAGCCGAGCTTGTCAAGGTCTTGTTCTGTTCGGTCGATAGCCTCTTTGCGCCATTCCAAGATCAAATCTTTGTTTGAGATCTCGTTCTCCAAATGCGCGACCTCTTTCGCACGTTCCTGCTTCTTGAAGTCAAGGACGGAAAGATGTCCGTTGTGCGTTCCGAGCTGTTCCCACTCGATGCCGCGCTTTATCATAACCCCCGCAAGCTGCTGCTTTTCTGAATCCGTCCACAGCTTTGCCGGCGTTTCAAGGTTGTTCTTTGCGGAAAAGCCTTGTTGCTCCAGAGCCTTATTCAGGGAGTTGCGGGTAGATAATCCGTGGCTCTGTCCCGTGGCGAACGGAACAAAGTCAACATGAAGATGCGGTGTAGCTTCATCAAGATGTATAACGGCATTGAACACTCTGATGTGCGGATTGCGTTTCAGAAAATCATCATAATATTCGCGCAAAATATTCGCCGCGATCTCTGCGTCGGGAGTGCCACACAGTGTATCGTCCTTATTGCCGATCTGAAAGACAAGCTCATAGAACGGCTCTCCTGTTTGCCATTAGTAATATGGTCGAGGTAGTTCTCGATGCAACGGTCTTTCCTTTTTTGCTTGGCATTGTACTCCGCCAGTGCCGTGCCAAACAGATCATCATAAACGTTTTTAAGATTCTCGCAGCACAGGATCACATTATCTTTGACGCGCTTTTCGTCCACATTCTTCGCAATAAATTTTCTGTTGTTATGGGAAATACTACCCTTGCCAATGCGTATGCTTATAGTCTTTTTCATGGGTTCTCCTTTCAAATCCGTGACGGTTTATGACAGCTGTGACAGTTTTTTACGACCGCCGCCCCCTCTCAAAAAACCGTCACAGCCGTCATTTGCTGTCACGAACTTTGTGCAGTTCAATCTGACGCTTATCGCTGCTCCGTTTACCGCGCCGATACGCGATTTTGTACTCGTTCAAAAGTCGGCTCGCGTTGACGTTCAACTTTTTGGTTATCGAATTGGGCGAAATATCGACCGCAAGAACCGCCACTAATTCTGTTGCGCTCCCCAACCAATCGGGGTTTTCGTCTGTAACGAGCTGTGAAATTTTCTCCAACAACGGGTCGGGCTGCTCTTTCCAAAGTTCCGTTTCCGCACTTTCAAGTTCCCATTTTAGAGTTTCAAAGTCGCGGATAAGGTGCAGCTTTTGGTCTTACTGATCGCGCCCCGAAACTTCCAAAATTACCGCGTTTGACGTTCGCTTTTCCTTACGAAGAAGAAACGCTCCGTCCGCTCCACCGTAAAGCCCGTTTGTACCCGAAATCATATCGAACGCGTCATCGGATTTTTGCTTTCTGGTGTGATGAACAAGCAGCAAACAAATTCCGACAGCGTCCGCGAACTCTTTCAACTTTGTGACAATCTCGTAATCGTTGGCATAACTGTAAGCCTCGCCGTCCAATTCGCGGACTTTTTGGAGCGTGTCGATTATTATAAGCCGAGTGTCCGGGTGTTCACGGATAAAGCCTTGAAGTTGCTCGTTCAAACCTTTCCCAAGTTGATGAGCCGATACGGAGAAATGCAAATCGGGGGCGCAATCTGTTCCGAACATTCTGTACAATCGTTCTTGAAGCCGGTGGCAGCTGTCCTCTAACGCTAGATAAAGTACCGTTCCTTTCCGCACCGGGTAATCCCACAATGGTATACCCGTGCTAATGTGGTTAGCGAGTTGTAACATAAAGAAACTTTTTCCGACTTTTGGTGCGCCGACAAACAAGTACGTTCCCGGATAAAGCAACCCCTCGATAATCGATGCCTGACCGGTGTAAATGTTCTCGAAAAGCTCCGGCATTGAAATTGTGGATAAGTAGGACTTGTCCAATTTCTGCCGTAGCATATTTCTGTAACTATTGACTTTTTCACGGTTTTGTGCTATAATATTATTGTGAGTTGAGGACTGCTCCCCGCTTGCGCCAACAAGCGGATTTGGGGCAGTCTTTTTATTTTCGGTCATCGCTGTCATCTCCGTTCTTTTAGTTCTTTTCATCCTCGGATTTATCCCCCTCTTTCATTAATTCTTCCAACTTTGCCAAGAGCTTTTCCTGCTTATTCGGATAGAGGTGCGCGTAGATGTTCATTGTTGTTTCAACGCGTTCGTGACCTAAACGTTCGGCAATTTCAAGTGGTGCTATGCCAAGTTCATACAAGAGCGCGCAATGGCTATGACGAATATCGTGCAGACGAATATGCTTGACACCGCTTTTCTTACATCCACGATCCATTTCATGATGCAAGAAGTGCTTAGTAAATGGGAATATACGTTCATTGCTCTTGATACCGTAAAGGCTTTCGCAATACTCCTTAAGCAAATCACACAAGAAATCGGGAATTGAGATTGTTCGGTTGCTTTTGGGAGTTTTCGGCGGCGTTACAACATCTCTGTCGCCTAGCCGTTGGTATGATTTACTAACCGTCAGCGTTTTATTTACAAAATCGAGATCGGCAGGAGTAAGTGCCATAAGTTCGCCTATCCGCAAGCCTGTCCAGAACAAAGTGTTGTATGCTACATAAGACATAGGCTTATCGGCGATGCAGTCGGCAAATTTCAGAAACTCGTCTTTTGTCCAGAAGTTCATTTCGTCCGCTTTGTTCTTGCCGATCGCACCTGCCTTGGCGCAAGGGTTTACGCGCAAGTCATAATACTTAACTGCATAGTTGAATATCGCATTGAGCTGATTGTAAACGGTTTTCATATAGGTTTGGGAATATCCGCCGATCAGCAATTCGTTCTCCCAAGCAATGATATTCGCTGCGGTAATCTCGTTGATTTTCTTTTTGCCAAAATACGGCATTATCTTCAAGTCGATTATGTAGTGCTTCGTGCGGAGAGTATTCTCACGCAAGCGCGGACCAATTCCCTTGAAATAAAGATCCGTGAAGTCCGCAAAGGTGATATTCATATCCGCGCTCTGCTCGGCGAGAAATGTTCTAAGCCAATCTTCCGCATCGCGCTTGGTATCGAAACCGCGCTTCATAGTTTCGCGTCGCTTGCCTTGCCAATCGGTGTAGCGAAAGCGTATGTACCATTTTCCCGTCTTAGGGTCTTTCTTTGCTTTCATTTCGCCACGCTCCCTTCCGCAACAGCCGAAAATCCGTACAAGCACTTCTCAAGATACGCACGGGGCAGCTTACCCGCGATCGTCAGGTAGCCTTGCTTTTTTAGCTCTGCGTTCATCTCGCGGATCAGCTTGTAAGCGTGACCGTTCGATACGCCCATAACCTTAGCTAATTCCGATGCCGTAATGTAAATGCTCTGATTTGTCATAAGATAGCCTCCTTAAATTTTTAACAGGATATTTAATCTTTATCGCTGTAATTATATAATATCACAATATTTTAAGTTTGTCAATACTTTTTTCTATAATTTTTAAAAAATACTTGAATTTTTTATATTATTGTGCTATAATAGATTTATATTAAATATGGAAGGTGTTAAAATATGTCAGAATTGAAGTTTGGTGATCGCATTCGCGATGTTCGCAAAAACGCGGGGTGCAGTCAAAAAGAGTTCTGCACGGTGTTGGATATACCGCAGTCCACATTGTCGGCTTATGAAACGGACAGAATGCAGCCGACTGTTGCCTCGCTAGTAAACATAGCAACAAAGTTCAATGTGTCGCTCGATTGGCTATGCGGAATAGAGAAAACCGTGTCGAGTTTCGGAACAATGGGCGACGTGCTTACCGCTGTTTATGATTTAGCGGAAGTTGAGGGATTGAAAATAGATTTCACAATCAACGACCGTCTGCCGAACGATACCGAAACCGCTAATGAGAAGTGGTTTGTGCAGATGACGGTACACGGCAACGACAGCGCAAACCCCAACAACGCCGATTTTTGTAACGGTGTTCGTCAGATTTCCGAGAACATCAGCGACTTTGAATCCTACTCCATATCCAACGAAACCTACGAAACGGAAAGGGCAAGGCTGAAAGAAAATTACAGCCGCCCGGTAAGCAAAAAAGATTTCCCGGAACTCTCCCGCGAGGAGCGCCAGAAGAAACACATCGAGTGGGTTAAGGAACATTTCAACGACGAATAATTTGCACAAAAAATAGCCGCTGCGATTGCAACGGCTTTTTCGTTAATATGATAATTACAAAAACGCATACTCACTCCGTAAAATCGAAATGAGGTCAAATTGCGGTCAAGCGGCTACACAAAGCCTTGAGAATGGCTTTGTTATGCAGTTCGTTTAGGACTTTTGTCTACTCCCACTCAATAGTAGCCGGCGGCTTAGAAGTAACGTCATAAACGACGCGGTTGATGTGACCGACCTCGTTCACGACACGCACGGAAACTTTTTCGAGGACGTCGTAGGGGATACGGGAGAAATCCGCAGTCATGAAATCGGAGGTGGAAACGCCGCGGAGAGCAAGCGTGTAGTCGTAAGTGCGCCCGTCGCCCATAACGCCGACGGAGCGCATATTGGTGAGCACGGCGAAGTATTGGTTTATGGAGCGGTCGAGACCTGCGTTGGCAATTTCCTCACGGAAAATAGCATCTGCGTCTTGAAGTATGGCGACCTTTTCGGGAGTGATATCGCCGATTATACGAATAGCAAGCCCCGGACCGGGGAACGGCTGACGCCAAACCAACTTTTCATCAAGCCCGAGCGTCATCCCAAGCGCGCGAACCTCGTCCTTAAACAACAGGCGGAGCGGTTCTATGATCTCCTTGAAATCAACATAATCGGGAAGTCCGCCGACATTGTGGTGTGATTTGATAACAGCGGCGTCGCCAAGCCCCGACTCAATAACGTCGGGGTAGATCGTGCCCTGAACAAGATAGTCAACCTTGCCGATCTTCTTTGCTTCTTCCTCGAATACGCGGATAAACTCCTCGCCGATTATCTTGCGTTTCTTTTCGGGTTCGGCAACTCCTGCGAGTTTCCCGAGAAAACGTTCTCCCGCGTTTACGCGAACGAAATTCACGCCGCTGTCCGCGAACGCTGCCTCTACCTCGTTACCCTCGTTTTTGCGCATAAGACCGTGGTCTACGAAAATACAGGTAAGCTGATTGCCGATAGCTTTCGCGAGCAGCTTGCACGCAACCGAGCTGTCCACGCCGCCGGAAAGCGCCAACAGCGCCTTTCCTGCTCCGACCTTTTCGCGTATCTCGCGAATAGCCGTCTGCGCGTATTCCTCCATTGTCCAGTCGCCCGCGCAGCCGCAGACGTCGTACAGAAAGTTCCCGAGCATATCGAAGCCCTGCTCTGTGTGATTTACCTCGGGGTGGAACTGCGTACCATAGAATTTCTTTTCGGGATTTTCGATTGCACCATACGGGCATTTATCGCTGTGACAGATAGAACGAAATCCCTCGGGAAGCGTTTCAATATGGTCGTTATGGCTCATCCAGACTACCGATTTCTCCTTTAATCCCCCAAACAACAGCGAATTATTGTCAAACTCACACTCCGTTCTGCCAAACTCCGCAACGGCGTTTTCATTTGCTTCTGTGACCGTACCGCCCAACCCCAACACAAGGAATTGCGCGCCATAGCAAATTCCCAGAATAGGAACTCCCAGCTCGAAAATCTCCTTGCTCATACGCGGCGAGGTGTCCAAATAAACGGAGTTCGGACCGCCCGTGAAGATGATACCCTTAGGATTTTTAGCGCGTATCTCCTCAATAGGCGTTTTGTACGAGATCACCTCGCAGTATATCTTATGCTCACGCACGCGCCGCGCGATAAGCTGATTATACTGCCCTCCGAAATCAATTACCAATACCAATTCATGTGACATAAATTATTATTCCTTTCATTTATTCTTAAATGTTTCCGACCAAAATTTATGATTGATCGATTTTGCTTTTTTTGAATTTACGAACGACGAAATTTTTACCGAAAAGTAATCCCGCAAGCGTTAATGACGCTCCGAGCCCCGTGTAAAATACCGCGATAAAAACCTTCGGAACAAGGCTCAATGCCCGCATAAGAATACCGCCCGTCATCATTACAGCCATTATTATAAAGGATTTCACATCAAAAAATTTAATAAAAAGCTGTTTTTCTTCCGTATATGCGTCAATTCTTTTTGTGTGCTTTTTCACCAGTCTGCCAAAAATAAACAGCTGAAATACGGTAAACACCACCGCCGACAGCCAAAAATACACTATCGATAAATACGGAGGATATTCGATAATGCCTATCCTCAAAATATTAAATCCTGCCGCGCTCCACACAAGACAGGCAATAAGAAGCAGTGTATTTTTCCTTACCATCATGCCTCCATAATAAAACGGCTTATTTTACGGTTTCTTCCATTAAATCAATTCTTACTATATCTTAAATATTGCCGATTCAGACGCGCATATCCAGCATGGAAAGAGTAATCCCCGCTGAACCGAACCGCCTGAAAAAGTCATTCAGTTTGTCCTTTGTTTCGGGAGATTCCGCTATCCTGTCCGCATAGGTGAGCATTTGATACAGCATAAAAAACATCGCGCGGATCGCCACATCTTCTCCGTAGCCGAAAAAGCGGTCGAAATCCGACGCCGCCGCTTTCAGCTCGGTTATTTTCGGAATCATCACCTTGGGCACGCTGCTTTCGTCGTCGATTATTTTCTCAAACGCTTCCGCCGCGCTTAACAGGTGTGTTTTAAGCTCCGTTTCCATTTGCTCCATGGTGAGCTTGCCGCTTTCGCACAGCTCGCGCAAGCTTTTGCTCGCTTTTATGTAAATATCGCCCCATATCGGCTCGACAGTCAGATGTTCCCATTTTGTAAGTGGTTTTTTGAGAGAGGGGGCAGCCGTTTCGGGAACGGGCGCGCCGATCGTGTCCAGCTGCCGTATATCCTCGCTCAAAACGTGTTCGGGAACGTTCTGCGGGGCTTCGAACTCGTTTTGGAACACTGCTTCGTTTTGTTCTGTATCGTCTTCCGTATCGTCCATGCCGTTTATCTCGTTTAACGTGTCGGACAAAAACGACATCATCTCGCCCGACGACATATTCCCGATACGCTCGCGCATTTCACTTTCGGTAGGCTCGGGCTTATGCTCAAAAGCCTTTAGCGGGTCTTTATCGGACGATCTGCTTTTTGATAAATCGGACTGTTTTCTCTCCCCTACCACGGGCGCTCTGTCTATAACTCCGCTCATGATAACGGGGGGCTTGGGGCGTTTTATCTCCTCGGGAGTTTCCTCGGGAATTTCCGCCGTTTCTTTGGGCAGAGGCTTTTTGATGTTCGCGCCGCT
>DKXD01000211.1:1689-6390 GCA_002492075.1 Ruminococcaceae bacterium UBA7135 | reverse complement strand
CGCAAAGCAAAGCGCTCTTAAAGCCTTTGAGAAAATAAAGCCCGATGAGGAATTGTTGAATAAAATGCTATCGTCTTTGGAACAGCAAAAGAAGTCTGTTCAGTGGACGAAAGACAACGGCCGGTATATCCCTTATCCCGCTAATTGGCTTAACGGCAGGCGCTGGGAGGACAAATTAACGGAGGTAAAGCCGCCCTCGAAATTCGACGATAATTACGGTATGCCCAAAACCGAAGCCGAATGGCTCGAAGGATTTGAATAAAAGCGCGCGATCTCTTCAAATGCTCTCTTGTAGCCTTCGAAAAACGCGTAATGGCAAATTCACGGCGAAAAATAAAAAATTTTAAAAAACCTCTTGACAAAATTGTGATAATATGATATATTGTATATATGAGATATATACAATATATTCTCGACCGGTAATCTTTGCAAAGGAGTGCCGTTTTTTCCGCACGGGAGTTGCAAATCCCCGCGGAACGAACGGCATGTAAGGAGCTTTATGAACATTATAATCACAAATTCGGGCGGCGTGCCTATCTACGAGCAGATAGCCGCTCAAATAAAGGGTATGATACTGAACGGGCAGCTAAAAGAGGGCGACTCTCTGCCGTCTATGAGAGCGCTGGCGCAGGACCTGCGCGTGTCTGTCATCACGACAAAGCGCGCTTATGAGATACTCGAAAGCGAGGGCTTTATCCAGTCGTTTACGGGGCGCGGCAGCTTCGTTTCCGCCGCCGATCCCGAAATGCTTAAGGAACAAAACCTCCGCGAGATCGAGGAGTATCTCGGCAAAGCCGCCGAGATAGCAAAACGAAGCGGCGTTTCGTCAGATGAGCTTTGCGATATCCTAAGGCTGTTATTCGAGTAGGAAAGGAATAGTTATGGAAAACTGTATCGAAGTTAAGGGTATTACGAAAAATTATAAGCAGTTCAGCCTAAAGGACGTGTCGTTCAGCGTGCCGAGCGGCTCCGTTGTGGGTTTTATCGGTGAGAACGGCGCGGGCAAATCCACGTCCATAAAGGCAATTTTGGGACTTATCAAGCCCGACGGCGGCGAAATAACCGTGCTTGGCGAGAACTCGCTTAAACTCGCCGCCGATACAAAAGAAAAGATCGGCGTGGTGTTCGACGGGCTGACTTTCCCCGAAAACCTCACCGCAAAGCAGCTCGACAAGGTTATGCGCGGCATTTACAAGACGTGGAACAGCGAAAAGTTTTTCGGGTTAATCGGCAAGTTCGAGCTGCCGTTCGATAAGAAGTTCAAGACATTCTCGCGCGGTATGGAAATGCGGCTGATGATCGCGGCAGCGCTCTCACACGGTACGGAGCTGTTGATACTCGACGAGCCGACAAGCGGTCTCGACCCCGTAATGCGCGCGGAGATACTTGATATATTCCTTGAGTTTATGCAGGACGAGACGCACTCGATACTTATGTCAACGCACATCACAAGCGACCTGGAGCATATCGCGGACTACATCTGCTTTATCCACAAGGGCGAGATGATATTCACCGAGGAACGCAACGAAATGCTGGAAAAGCACCGTATTCTCAAATGCACCGACGAACAGCTCGACAAGATAGACAAGTCGGACATAATCGGGCTTCGCAAGGGAAGGTTCCAGAACGAGGTGCTGACAGCCAACGCCGAAAAATACCCCGATATCCCCGCCGACGCGCCGACTATCGAGGAAATTATGGTGTTCTACGTTAAGGAGGGTTGAGTTATGCGCGGACTGTTATACTGCAATTTCACTCTCAACAAAAAATGGTTTCTTTTTTCGGGAATTGTCGCGACGCTCGGCGCGGCTGTGGGAGCGGTTCTTCTGAACGTTATAGACAGAGAGGAAAGCGCACAGCTTATCGGCTCGACCATTCTTTTGTTTGAACTCGTGGCAATGCTGCTTTGCCCCGAATGGACGGGTCGCCAACTTGAATCCAACCTCAAAAACAGGTTCGCGAACTACACCCTCGCAAGCCCCGTTTCGCACAACGTGTTCGTTCTGACGGAGCTTATTCAGAACGTTATCTGCACGGCTATCGGATTTGTGATGTGCCTCGCAATGCGCGGAGTTTTGTGCATTTTCGACAACTCCTTTTGGGATGCGAGCCATATTAAGCTGCTCGGCGGTATGGCGCTGTTTGTGATAGTGTTCGACTTTGCTTTAACTCCGCTTACCATTAAACTCAAAAGCTCGGAAAAAGCGGGAGCAATCGTTGGAGTTATAGCCGGATTCGGCGTTATAGGTCCGGCGATCGTTTTATACAGAACGCTGCACCCCGATGACAACACCTTCAATTTGTTGAACGCGATTTTGTCAGTCACCGAAAAGCCGTGGTTCGCGCCCGTTTATATCGGGGTGTGCGCCGCTATGCTGGCGGTATTCTACGCGATAACCTATCATACGGTCAAGAAAGGGGACGTTTGCTGATGAAGGGATTGGTTCTGAAAGACGTTTACAACGTTCGTTTTCAGATATTCACGGGAATGGCTATAATGATGTTTCCGTATCTTCTGCTGTTGATTTCGGGCGGGTACGACAACGCGGAGGACAATATTCTTAATGAAGAGATCTTCGGCATAAACGGCGGCGTGGTCGTATTCGTGCTGTTAAGCTACATTTCGATAACGGTGAACTCCTCGTTTATGCTGAACACCATCGTTGACGACAACCGGAGCGGCTGGGGTAAAATGCAGCGAACCATGCCTGTTTCGAGCGTTGGGATAGTCGGCGCGAAAATGGCAGCCAACGGCGTTATCGTGGGCGGATTGGCGCTTATAGATATAGCGGTGAATATGATAGGAATTTTCAAGCTTGGTTTGCCGCCGGAAACGCTTGTCGCCGCGCCGCTCGTGTTCGGGTGCTTGCAGATGATAACGCTGTCTGTCGCGACGGTTATGGGCTACCGCTTTGGGAGCGTCGGAACGATAGTCGGGTATCTGTTGGGCGTGCTTGTCATCGCGGCGGGAGTTGTCGTGCTGCTTTACAACCTACTCACCGAAAACCTCAACGCAACAGCGTTCCGCGTTATCTGCTATGCGGTTATTCCCGCGCTGACCGCCGCCGTTATCGCGGTCTGCTGTAATTTGGGGAAAAAGGCGGTCGAGCGGGACGTTTAATGTCATTAAATTGCGTTCTCTTAGCCGCAGGCGGGGGAGAATGCAAGATAATGTTTATAGCAATCCACGAAAGCAACGCTACGGTTAAATTCAACGCTATAATACGAGGCAGGAGCTTAAAAACACTAATGTTGCTCTAATTGTGTGGATTGCTATAATATAAGCTTGACGGTCAAGAGAGCGGAAAGGAGGTATGAACATGGATAAAAAACAGAAAAATTCAATTGTCGGTGTTTGCATTATTATACTTGTCTTTTTTATGATCTTTGCCATGTATGCCGGAACAAGAGTAGGATCGGATTTAGGCGAATTTATTTACAATATCAAGTGGATTTTTGGAAAATAAGGCTAAAAGTATAGCGCCGTCTAAAATCAAGAAAGCCCCGGAAATTATCCGAGGCTTTTTTTATACTCTTCCAGAAACCGCCGTACCTTACCCGTGCAAACGCCGCCATTCGGCGTAAGCCCAAGCCTTGACGATATCTTGTTCAGAACCGTCCGCGCGGCTTGCTCGTCGGTGAACTCTATTTCAAGCTCAAAGTCGGTTTTTCCGAAATACTCGCTGCGGTCGAGGTCTACCTCGCCGCCGTCGAATTTCCAAACGCCGCGAGTTGTTTTAAGCTCCCCCAGCCGTTTCACATCGGGACATTCCACGCCCGAAAGCTCCGTAAGCTCCGCGCCCGAGATCGTATCGGGCAGTTCGGGCAGCTCCCGGGAAAGCTCCTCGCGCGAGAAGCTAACCGAAGTGGGCAGCTTCATTTGCAGAAAGAATTTGCCGTCAAGCTCACGTACCCGCACCGTGATGTGCCGTTCGGACATTACAAGCTCTTTGGTGTCGAAATAATGATTGACTTGCGTAAACGTCTCAAAATCGTAGAGTTCAAGCAGGCTTTCGTATTGCTCCGCCGTGAGCATTACCTTGAATTCGTTTTCTATCATAAGTACCTCATTCATTCCACAATTCAATTTTGAACGAGCATTTATCGGCGAAGGCTCTCGCGTATTCCTTTTGTTCCGCCGTGAAATCGGTCATATCAACGTTCAGCTTCGATATTCCGTCAAGCCCTTCAAACATCGAATAATCGCATATTACGTCGGTTATCACGGTTGGATGGGGTCCGGACGAAAACCTATCAAAATTAAAAGTCAAGCTGTGGCTCGGCGATTTTATCTTGATAGTATTATAGCTTTCGTTAAATAGCTCCTCGCCGTATTTTCCGCTTCGGAGCTTATTAAAAAACGCGATCGAGTCCTCTGCAAATTCGTCTTCGCCGCCCGAATATTCCAAATAATACTTGGCACTGTTTGCGCTTACGTTCAAACGCGAGCCTTTATAGGAAAACTTGCCGTCAAGCCCGCTGTTTACGTCGTTAAACGCGGGGAGAAACCTTGCTGAAAGCTCGTTGGAATTCCGCGTCATATTGATATGGTTAAACACAACAACGCCAAGCCCGAATAAACAAATTATACCGATAATTACGCCCGCCGTGATCGCAAAGCCGCCTGCAATGCGCACTCCTACGCCGACCTTCTTTGACATGGGATTCCCCCTTTTTGCTTATATTAGCATGGAAAATCAC
>DKXD01000211.1:0-1437 GCA_002492075.1 Ruminococcaceae bacterium UBA7135 | reverse complement strand
TATATTAGCATGGAAAATCACATTTGTCAATAATTGTTACAATATTGTAAACAATTGTAATCGGTTTGTAATGACTTTAAAGGCGTTTACAAATACCCGTCAACGCCTCGCACCGAAACTTCTCCCGAGCTTACCTCAAACTCGCCGTTCTCATCGCGGCAGACCAAAAAGCCGTTTGGAGCAATGTCTACGGCGACGGCTGTGCGTTCGCCGTTCGCGGAGATCAATCTCACTTGCTTGTTAAGATTTATCAGTCGGCGCTTGTATTCGTCATAGCATTCGGAAAACGGCGTTGCGGCGCGTATTTTCACGTGTTCCGCTATTCTCTTGAGCAGATGTCCGCGTTCCGGAACTTCTCCCGTGAGCATAAGCAGCGAACCCGCGTTGGGCAGATCGGCAGCCGCGAAAAACTCCGCGCTTTGCGAAACGTTCACACCAATGCCGACGATAACGTTGACGCAGTCACCAAAAAAGACGCTCTCGCATAAAATACCACAGACCTTGCGGGAGCGGATAATGATATCGTTTGCCCATTTTATTGCGGCGGTCGTTTTGCAGACGCTCTCAATGGCTTCGCATACGGCAAGACCTACCCGCGCGGTCAGGTTTTCACATTCGGGAGGTCTTTTGAGCAATATCGACAGCGGCAGCATATCCTCGCTCGCCGTCCAGCCGTGTCCGCGCCTTCCGCGTCCCGCGGTCTGAGTCCGCGCCGTCACGACGCTGCCATCGGGGAGCTCGGCGCAGCGGCTTTTCAGATAGTTGTTGGTGGAATCCACCTCGTCCAGAAAAATGACGTTTTCCAAGTTTACTTAGTCTCCATCTCGATGATGTTCATTTTCAGAGCGCCCTCCTCGGACAGCTCTATTATGCCGAACGACGGCTTGTTGTGTCCTCTGGGAGAATCGAGACTTCCGGGGTTCATCACATAAACGCCGTCGATAAGCTCGGTGCGGTATAGGTGAGTATGTCCGTAAAGCGCGATATTGCATTTATTCTGCTTTGCCGTCGCCACAAGACTTTCCAGCCCGTCGTGAACGTTGAGCGTGTGCCCGTGGCAGCAAAATATTTTGTAGCCCCCCACCTTAGCGACATGAACCTGCTCGTGATTGCCGAAGTCGCAGTTCCCCGCTACATATATCATGGCTTTTTCAGGGTACATCTTCCGAATATCGGCGAATTCGTGTTCGCCGTCGCCGAGGTGGATGATGATGTCCGCGTCCTGATTTTTCTTAACGCAGAGATCGAGAGCCTCAAAGTTCTTGTGAGTGTCGGCAACTACCAAAATTTTCATAAATATTCCGCCTTTCCGCGTCATGTTTTCTTTCCCCGGCGAGGCGTGGAAGAGAAAATAAATTCGCGCTGTTTCTGTTGAGAATTTGTATTATATGTTCTGCTAATATAATTATATCATATAATTTCAAAAAAATAAAGGGG
>DKXD01000022.1:8445-11870 GCA_002492075.1 Ruminococcaceae bacterium UBA7135 | reverse complement strand
GCTTCCTCAATGATCCTTGCGGATTCCTTTTCGGCGGACTCAAACTGCGCTTCGGCGTATTTTATACGGTGCTTTACACCCTGCCGAAAGCAGAAAAATCCCGAAACGACCGCGCCCAAGATCAGCGAAGACAGCATGCCGATCATTGCAACGTACAATTCCATTGTTGGCATTGTCGCTTCCCCTCCTTATTTTGATCCGCGCGCATTCAGAGAAATAAAGCGCGCGTCAATAATTCGGCGGAACAAATATACAATTTTTCAATGCAAAGCGGTGATACCGCCCTGCGATTTCCCCTCCATATACATTTACTGTTCGGTTTCTTGATAAGATGTGAAATTTTGTCTTTAAACTAAGATATAAAATCGCACAACGCACAATGCGCCGGCGCAGAGCAAAGATAGAAGATGTACGGTTTTCCGTAAATCATATATTATGCCGCCGTAACGTTATAAAAACACAGTATCATAAACGTCAGCGAATCTTCAAAGCGAGGTTTTACCGCGCTAAAAAAATCCTTACTTTTATTGTACTACAAAATAACCAAAATGTCAAGGGAATTACATATTTTATTTCGGCAAATTTTAGAATTTTTTGTTGTAAGCCTGAAAATAGGTAAGCGATTTTAAACAAAAGTTTATAAATATCGCTTTATTTACCACATTTACGGCGATTTTGGGCGGCAGCCTTTGTGAAAATAGCAGATTTTTTCGGAAGTTCGGGAAATTCGGAAACGAAAAGCAACAATGTGTTTCTTTTAGGTCAACTTGTTTAGTATTGCCCATTGAAAAAAACGAAAAGGCGGGGTATAATAATGTATGTAAGAATAAAAATGCGAATGGTTTCGTTTGCAAAGCAAGGGAGCGGTAATGTGAGCAGCACGACCCCTAAAAAGCAATCGTTGTGGGGCAGGATATTTCAGGTTCTGCTGACTTGGACAGTGTATTTTCTGTTTCACCCGAAGATCATCTATACGGATAAGACGCTCAAACGGCGTCTTAAGGGAAAATCGGTGGTGTTCGTGGCGAACCACACCCACCATTTCGACGGCGCGTTCGCGATGTCGGTGCTGTGGAGGCACAAGCCGTATGTTCTTGTAAAAAAGAGCTGGTTTGAAAAGAAAGGCACGGGCAAAGCCATAGGCTGGTGCAGAAGCATACCGATAAACCTCGATGAGGCGGACGGCGCTTGGTACGAAACGGCGCAGGAAATAGTGTCAAAGGGCGGCTCGCTGCTTATCTTCCCGGAGGGCGGGCTTGCCCGAAACAAGCAGATAAACGAATTCAAGCCGGGAGCCGCGCTGCTCTCCGCGAAAACGGGAACTCCGATAGTGCCATGCGCTATATGGGGACCTTACGCGCCCGTTTTCGGGAAGCGTCAAAAAATACTTGTCGGAGAGCCGATAGAGAGCGACTGCCCCGAAACGATGCGCCCGTCGAAATACGCGAGGCAGCTTATCGCGCAGTCCGAACAGGCGGTGCGCGGTCTGTACGCGCAGCTGCGGGATAAGTACGGCGGCTGCGGGCAATATAATGATTAACGTAAGGCTGACGTTCGGCGAACAAACCGCCGCTCGTCTTAAATAAACATTTTATCATAAGGAGAAAAAGTTATGAATCACGAAGAAATTTGCGCAAAGATCAAGGATATGCTGGTGGAGAACCTCCGTATACCCGCTGACGAGCTTGAGTATTCCTCCGAGCTTTTCGGCGACGACATCGGGCTGGATTCCATCGACTCCATCGAGATAATCGCGGGCATCGATAACCTGTTCGGCGTTCAGATGACGGGCGCGGCAAGAGAGAACTTCCAAACCGTGGAAACTCTTGCAAAATATGTCGAAGAACACCAAGGAGCGTAATATGTCAAAACGTGTTGTTGTTACGGGGTTGGGGCTTATCTGCGCTCTCGGCGAAAACACCGAGCAATGCTGGAACGCCGCCGTAAACGGCGTTACCGGTATAGCTCCCGTTAAATCGGTAAACGCCGACGGGTGCTACGCAAACCTTGGCGCGGAGGTCGCCGCTCACAACAAGGAGCTTTCGGAAGAGGACTATGACCGTTCCTCGCTGCTTTGTATCAAGGCGGCGGGCGAAGCACTTAAAGACAGCGGCTATGAAATCACTCCGGAAAACTCCGACCGTATAGGTGTTATTATCGGAAACTGTGTTGGCGGCGCCGTTTCTATAGACGAGTATTATACAGCAAATAAAAACGGCGGCGGCAAAAACACCGACGTTTTGAAAATGCCCGCGGCGGCTCTTGCCAATAACGTGGCGTTTCACTATGGACTGAACGGCACTACCGCAAACATCGTGAACGCCTGCGCGGCGGGAACTATATCGCTCGCTTACGCGACAGATCTGATACGCTCGGGAAAAGCGGACGCTTTTGTTGCGGGCGGCTCCGACAGCTTTTCCTCGCTGGCGTTCGCGGGATTTCACGCGCTGCACGCGCTTGCGCCCAACTCCTGTTCGCCGTTCAATCTGTCGAACGGAATTACTCTGGGCGAGGGAGCGGGAGTGCTGATAATCGAGGACTACGAACACGCCAAAGCCCGCGGCGCAAAGATATACTGCGAGGTCTTGGGCAGCGGCGTTTCCTCCGACGCGCACCACATCACCGCTCCCGACCCTGAGGGCAAGGGGCAGATGCTGGCTATCACAAGAGCTATCGTAAATTCGGGGCTGAACGCCTCCAACATTGATTATATCAACGCTCACGGAACTGGTACAGCCAAGAACGATGAGGCGGAGTTCCTGTCGCTGCACACGCTGTTTGACGATAACAACCACCTCTCGGTAAGCTCCACAAAATCCATGACAGGTCACTGTCTGGGCGCGGCAGGCTCTATCGAAGCGGTGTTTACCGTCAAAGCGGTTTGCGAGGGAATTGTTCCGCCAACTATCGGATATACGGAAGAAAATCTCGAAACGCTGAAAGAAAAGGCGGGAAATATCGACTTTGTTCCCAACGTAAAGCGCGAAAAGGAAATAAAATACGCGGCGTCGAACTCTTTCGCGTTCGGCGGCAACAACGCGTCGATAATATTCGCTAAAGAACCGCGCGATATCCCCGACCGCGCCAACATGGAGCGCATTTTCGTAACGGGTCTGGGAGAGCTTATCGGCAAACCTCAGGTGGAAATATCATCGGACAACTATAAGGAATTCGGCATTAAAATGGCGTTCTACCGCAAGCTCGACCGCTTTTCTCAGCTCCAGCTCATAAGCGGAATGAGAGCGCTTAAAGACGCTGACGTCGCGATAACGGATGAAAACGCCGGCGATATCGGCATAGTTGTCGGCACGGCTGACGGTCCTCTGACTGAGGTGTACAACTTCCAGAAAACCGTTTGCGAAAACGGCACAGCGGCGGGTTCGGCATTTTCGTTCCCGAACACGGTATACAACGCGGCGGGCGGA
>DKXD01000022.1:7340-8129 GCA_002492075.1 Ruminococcaceae bacterium UBA7135 | reverse complement strand
GGTATACAACGCGGCGGGCGGATATTTCAGCATTTTTGCGGGAATAAAGGGTTACAACGTCACCAACGCGAACTCCGTTCAGGCGGGCTTGCAGAGCCTTTGCTACGCGGCTGACGTTATCCGCAACGGCGACGAAAACATCATGATAGCGACGGGCACGGACGAGAACACCGAGGTTACGGGTTATCTGTACGACACGCTCGGCTTGATGAGCAAGGATATGCTCGGCGAGGGCTCGGTGTCCGTGGTTCTGGAAAGCGAAGCGAGCGTGGAAAAACGCGGCGCAAAAAAATACGCGGAGCTTATCGGCTGGGCGACCGCGCACAAGGCTGTGCCTTTCGGAAAACTTGGCGGTTCGGAGAACGCTTTGAAAACCGCCATAGAAAACGCCTGCAAAAACGCGGGTATCTCCGTTAGCGACATTGATCTGGTATGCGGAGCGGCAAACGGCGTGGCAGAGGTCGACGAACTGGAAAACCGCGTTTATTCGGAACTTTTCGGAGACATTCCGACGGTTCGGGTAAAGAGCGAGTGCGGCGAGGCGCGCGCGGCGGCTTCTGCGGAGCAGGCGGCTTACGCGGCGAAAGAGCTTAGCGCGGGCAAGTATAATTACGCACTGGCGGCTGCGTTCGGCGTGGGCGGACAATATTCGGCTGTGGTTTTGAAAAAAGTATGACCAAAGCGCACTGTGCCGCAGTCAAGATGATCGGGCAAAGCGGACATCGCAAACGGTAACGCAGTCAAGCCGAGTTCGGTGCAAAACAGCGTAACGGCGGCGCATAAATTTCA
>DKXD01000022.1:0-7001 GCA_002492075.1 Ruminococcaceae bacterium UBA7135 | reverse complement strand
AAAAGTGTCAGCCGAAGCGAAGCGTAGGCTGATCGGTTCCGGCTAACGTGCAGAGCGTAGCGTGAAGTGCGAAGCGGAGCACGCTAGCCGGAATTTTGAAATTTTTTAAAGATATAAGGAGAGATTATGGTTGCATTAGTAACGGGCGCTTCGCGCGGAATAGGAAAGGCGTGCGCTCTTAAATTGGCGGAGGACGGCTACGATGTTGCCGTGAACTACAACTCCAACGATGCAAAGGCGGCTGAAACGGTCGCGGCGATAGAAGCGCTGGGACGAAAAGCAAAGGCGTACAAGGCTAACACCGCGGACCTCAAAGCGGTGCAGGGTATGTTCCGCGAAATACAAAATGACTTAGGGCAATTGGACGTGCTTGTGAATAACGCGGGAGTGGTCGATGACGCGTACTTGCTGATGATAAACGAGGATTCGCTGTCGCGGTCGCTTGACATAAACATCAAGGGCTACTTCCATTGCGCGCAGCAAGCGGCTTTGAAGATGATAAAAAAGGGCGGGAAGATCGTGAACATCTCCTCGGTAAGTTCGGTGCTGGCTGTTGAGGGGCAAGGCGTTTACGCGGCGACAAAAGGTGCTGTGAACTCCATGACGGCGACGCTTGCAAAAGAGCTTGCTCCTCGCGGAATTACCGTAAACGCAGTAGCGCCGGGATTCATCGAAACGGAAATGTTGGATAATATCCCCGAGGATAAGCTTGCGGAATACAACAAGTCTATACCCGCAGGTCATTTCGGAACGGCAAAGGACGTGGCGAATGTTGTCGCAGCGCTCTGTTCGCCCGCGTTCGACTATGTTACGGGACAAGTTATCGTTCTTGACGGAGGGCTCAGCTTATGATGAATTTGCTTGAAATAAACAAACGAATCAAACAGCGTCCGCCCTTTCAGATGATAGAAAAGGTCTTGGAGCTTGAACCGAACAAATCTGCAAAGGGTATCAAAAACGTATCGGTGAACGAGCCGTATTTTGTGGGGCACTTTCCCGAAACGCCTATAATGCCCGGCGTTCTTCTGATCGAAAGCGCGGCGCAGCTTTGCAGTCTTGTGATAGCACCCGATGACGCGGCGGTTGATGAAAAGCTGTATGTTCTTTTAAAGGTCAAGGATTTTAAGTTCTTAAAGCCGGTAATTCCCGGAGACACGCTGACGATAAGCGTTGAATGTACGATGTCAAGTTCAGCTGCGTATGAGTTTTCCGCGGTAATATCCGCGGACGGAAAAGTTAAGGCGAAGGGCAGCATGCTGTTTACTTCTATTGATAAAAGCGCGGTGTATTCTGATGAAACTTGATTTTACGGCTTCTATTGTGACGGTAAGCGGGATTCGCACTCGGATAGAAAATCTGCGCGTGTTTTATTCCGACGCCTGCAAAGCGTATTTTGACGATATCCTCAGCAAGCGCGGCAAGGCGTTTGCCGATTCGGGCTGCGGTTTTTTGCTGCTGGACAGTCTTTTGCAGAAGCACAAGATCGAGCGCTTGGCGCTGACAATAACTTTTGATGAGAACGGTCGTCCGCGCACCAACCGTGCCGATCTCGATTTCAGCATATCCCACAGCGAGGGCTGCGCAATGTGCGCCGTAGCTCTCGGTGAGGACGCAAATGTGGGGATCGACGTTCAGCATGAGCGTCCCTACTCGCTGGAAAAAATGACCGAGCTTGCCCGCACGTTTATGAACGACGAGGAGCTTGCCGAATTCGGCAAACCGATAGCTTCGGGGAAAACGCTGCCGATGATGTTCAACGAGCGCGATATGGCGGACTTTGCACAAAAAAACTGTTGGTTCTACATGGCGTGGACACGCCGTGAAGCTTATGCCAAACGAGTTGGCTCCGATATTTTTGATAACCTTAAAAGCGCAAGGATCGACGGCGAGCATTTCCGCGACGGTATCATAAGCTCCTGCGGCGAGAAATATTATTACAGCGTCTGTGCCCCCGAAAGCGCGTTTGAAGAGGAAATAATCGAGGACGCTCCCAAGGAGGACGAATGAGAATACTGATCTTAAACGGAAGTCCGCGCGGCGAGCGCTCCAACACACTGAAGCTTGCAAAGGCTTTTGCGGCAGGATTTCCCGAGGAAACGGATATCGAGATCGTCTGCTTGAAAGAACTTGAAATCAAGCCGTGTTTGGGGTGCTTTTCCTGTTGGACAAAAACTCCCGGCGAGTGCGTTGTAAAGGACGATATGCAAACGCTCTATCCGAAAATCGAGGCTGCCGATATCATCATAGAAAGCTTCCCGCTGTACTTTTTCGGAATGTCCGGCGCTGTCAAAACAATGACGGACAGATGTCTTCCGTTTATGAAAACGTATCTCGGAACAAGCGACGAAAACGGGAAATCGTCTTTTCATCAGCTGCGAAATCCCGATATGTATAACAAGAAATTCGTGCTTATTTCCACTTGCGGCTATGTACAGACCGCGCCGATGTACCCCGCGCTGCTGAAACAATACGATCTTATATGCGGCGAGGGGAATTACACCGCTATCCTTTGCTCCGAGGGCGAGTTATTTGGGTACGAAGGACTTGCGGAGCGCCAGAAAAACGGATATCTCGCGGATATGACGAAAGCGGGGGCGGAGTTCGCGGCAAACGGTAAGCTGTCTGCTAAAACGTTGGATAAGCTCTTGAGACCCATTCTTTCGCCCGGCGGCTTTGAAGCCATTGTTCGATCGCACTGGGGCGGCGAGAAGTTTCCGCAAATATAACGACAAAAGCGCGTCAATTCACCAAAAAGACGCGCTTTTTTATATGAAAAACGCGTCCCGAAAAGGAGCGCGCAAAAACATATAATACTCATTCTCAATAGAAAACAAGCAGACTGTATAAAAAGTATATTTTTTCGTTCTCTCCCCCCGCTTTGCGGGGGAGAGAACGCTATTTAAAAGCGCCTTTTTATTCGAAGAAATTTTTCGTCACGCCCCAAAAAACTTTTTCTGCAAGCTGTTTGTTTTCTCACCCCGCTTCGCGGGGGTGAGAAAACAAGATAATGTGCCTGCTTTAATGAAAAATCACTTTTTCTTTTTAATAATCACAACAACGGCACTTGCCGCAAGAATGGCGGGATATATTGCCAACGCAATACCTGTCGGCTTATTATCGCCGCCGCTTGTCGTATCGGAATTCGCCGCGTCTGTACCGCCGGGCGCGGGTAAGTCGGGCTTGCCTGCCGAGTTGTTTGAAGACTCATCCGAGGTATTACTTGATGTTATATCCGCGGGTATCGAGAAAATAAACGTACCCAGATCATTTGTGTAGAACATATCATTGACATAAAAGTTACCAACGTGTTCAATTTTTCCATCCGAAACACGATCAATGCTTATTGCTTTATCCATGAGCTCTTCGGGCATGGGAATTTTTACAGCAACTTTGCTTTCCGGCTGAGTCTCTTTACCGTCCGCCCCTATAAACGAGAGGTCATACTTGAAGCACTGTGTATCACCGTTCAGTTCTTTATCGGCTTTTACAACAAATTCTGATCCTTTGGGGAATATGCCGCTTACATTTATTTGGGTATCCGAATCGGTAAAATCGGCGGCTTCGCAATTATAGTGCATTCTCTTGTCACTCCGATTATAATTGTCTTCTCCCCCATTTTGCCACCAATAGGCTGTCGCATTGCTCCAATCTTCCTTGCTTCCTCCATAATATACATCACGTAAACCGGTGCTGTAAGTACCGAACTCGCCAATAAAAGCAACGCTGTCGGGAATAATTACATAGGCAATTTTCATTGAGTTTGTAATAAAAAGACTTCCAATGAATTTAACACTGTCGGGCAGAGCCAGCAAATTTTTAAACGTCGCAATACAGTCGGGAAAAGTAACCAATTCAAGATTTTCGCAATTCTTAAAAGCCGCCACCCCTATCCTTTCAACGCGGTTAGGCAGCATTATTGAAGTTAAATTGCCGCATTCCAAAAAAGCCTGTCCAACTATTTCCCTGACGCTTTCCGGAACGGTGTACGACTTATCGGTCTTGCCCGCGGGAAAAGCGATAAGCTGGGTTTTGTCTTTATTGAACAAAACGCCGCCCTCCGATGAATAGTTTGCGTTTTTCGTATCTACATTGATTTCAACGAGGTTCGCACAACTTTCAAAAGCGTTGTTTTCACATTCCCGCGAAAGATATGGCTTTCCGATTTCCGTAACGCTGGCGGGTACTGTCACCGAGCTGAGCGCACATTGGGTAAAAGCGCCATCATCGATTTCCGTAACGCTTTCCGGAACATTGTATGATTGATTTACGGCTTTTCCCTCGGGGAATTTGATCAGCTTGGTTTTATCTTTATTAAACAAAACGCCGTCCGCTGATGAGTACTCCGCGTTTGCGGGATCAACATTGATCTCGGTAAGAGCCGAGCACTTTCCGAAAGCATGCCGTCCGACTTCTGTAACGCTGCCCGGTATATTTATCGAAGTAAGTTCGGCACATTCATAAAACGCCAACCAGCCGATTTCCGTAACACTGCTCGGTATGTTAACCGAAGTAAGCTTGCCGCACTGACGAAAAGCCTCGTCATCTATATTCTGAACGCCGTCGGATATAGTTAATGCGTTAAGTTCACTGCAGAAACTAAATGCGCCAAAACCGATTTTTTCAACACTGGCGGGTATAAAAACCGATGTAATGCCACAGCCAACAAAAGCACTTGTACCAATTCGGGTAATGCCATCGGGTATTGTTACCGCAGTCAGTGTCCGGCAGCGTCTGAACGCTTCTTGTTCAATCGCCGTGACCTGCTTTCCATTAACTTGCGTCGGTATATCAACCTGTGCAAGCTCCTCATTGCCGTCACTGAAACCCAGAACGCCCAAGGTGCCGTCCTCAAGCTCTTTGTACTTCAAAACACCCTCGATAATAACGTCATCTGCCGCATATGTTTGCGCTTGATTGTCTGTTATCGGGATTTCTTCCGCCACGCCCACAGTGGCAAGTGAGCCGAACGCTATTACCGCCGCCAGAACCGCGGCGGCCGTTCTCTTAATCTTCATACGCATTTTCCTCCTATAATATGTTTTCCCGCACAAATCGTGCTTAACTCCATTATACCACGATAGTTTATGATTGTCAATATCTATTGTTTATTTTTTATTTCAATAGAAAGATTTATACTATTACTAAAGAGGTGGTATTATGGAAATCAGCAATATTGATGTGGGAAAACGTATAAACGACACTCGCAAATGCCGCGGCTTCTCTCGCGAAAAGCTGTCGGAGCTTGCAGATATCTCGGTGCAGTTTCTGGCGGATATTGAAAAGGGACGCAAATCTATGACAGTCCCCACGCTGCGGCGGCTGGCAGCCGCGCTGAGCGTCACCACGGACTTTATCGTCAATGGCTCCGAGGAACGCTCCGACAACGACCGGATCCTCGCCATGCTTGACGCGCTTCCGCCGTATTACAAGCAGCAAGCGGAAAAGCTGCTTGCATTATTCACACGAACCTTTTTGCGGGAAAACGACGAACGACAAACCACGCTGCCGCTGTGACAGCAAAAACGCGCACCTTTTTCGGGTGCGCGTTTTGTTCTTTATTATATGATCATTCAAAAACCGAGCAAATCTTAGCCGTCTTCTTGATACCGTTCTCGCCGTTCACCAGCACCTCTCCCCAATCCGCAGATAGCGTGTTTCCCGACCAATCTTTTGCGACATCTAGATACTCAACTCCGCCGCCGTTGCCTTTCCAGCTCCAACCAATATAGCCTATGCTGTTTTCGACGCAGTACTTCATAATAAACGCCTCGTCAACATCACCGTCCGAGTGATTGTAGCCGAACTCTCCAACGACCATGCAGAGATTTTTATCGGTGGCGCTCTTAATGTTTGTCGTTATGGTTTCCTCATTCTTGCCTGCTGTGCCGTACATATGAACGGAGAACATCGTATTCTTATCGGGATCGCTGTCAAAGACCTCTTGACCCGCCTTTCCGACAATCTCGCCGTACTGACCCCAGCCCGCCGAGTCAACCATTATCGTGTTCTTTATGCCCGCCTCGCGCAGCTTGGGTATGGCAGAGGTGTAGCCGTTTTTCCAACTGTCTACGTTTCGATTTCCCAGCCACTCATTTGCTATATTCAGAATAACGGTATCGGTGTGCGCGTTCATAACGTCCTTTACCTCTATCCAATAATCCACGGCATTATCCAGGAAAGACTGCTTATTCTTTCCCGTTCCGTCGTGAACCTCGGCTATCACTATCATTTTGCGGTCTGTACATTTTTGTATTACCGTCTCCAGCTCGTCGGCGGGTATTCTGTCCCACTGGTCGCCGTCTGCAAGAACTATGCGCACACAGTTCGCACCCGTTGCCGCGATACCGTCAAGCGCCGCGTCCAGCTGGCTTCTGAACCAAACGTGCGCGTGATTTACCCCGCGCATAACAAACTCGTTTCCTTTGGCGTCCAAAAGCTTAGTTCCGTCCACCTTAAAGCCGCCCTCGGCGGGAGCGTCGGGAGTACTTGTCGTATCGGATACCGCGCTGCTCTCCCCCACCGCGGGCGCAGAGCCCGTATCGCTGCTTGTCTGCGACTTACTGCATCCGCACATCATAACGGCAAGGACTGCCGACATCAGCAGCGCAGATATTTTCTTCAATTTCATAACCTTTCCTCCTGTTTTGTTCAAATGCTGCTTTCTGTTTTTAATTATAACACATTTGATCTATAATATCAAGAGCGTGAATTTTACCAAAACGCAATGCGCGTTTTTAGCGAATATTTACGATAAATTATAGTTTGTTGTATTATATATGCCGCGTTTGGTAGACCCGTAAATTTTAAAAAGTGTCAGAATTTTGCTTGCAAAATTCTGACCGGTCTTGACTTTGAAGCGCAACGCAGCGCGAAGCGCGAAGTGAGCATTCAAAGTCAAGATTTTAAAATTTAAATTTAAATAAATCCTCTCGCAGCAGCGTTTGAAAAATAATCTCAAGGTGCGCTTGTAAAGCGATGTTGATAAGATAAACTATAATTTA
>DKXD01000145.1:3484-6484 GCA_002492075.1 Ruminococcaceae bacterium UBA7135 | reverse complement strand
AAGCTTCTTCGGGAACATATTTTTCCCCTCAAAATGAAGCCCGAAGAACAGCAGATTTTGCAAAGCTAATTTTAACAGTAAAATACCCATTGTCTCCTCCCAAAATGCTCTCCTATGTTCTTTGATACTAATTTTCAGTAGAAACAAATTTTATTTTCTCTCCCATGCGGAGCGGAGAGAGAAAACACCGAGGTTCCCGCACACAACGGAATTTTCTCTCCCCCGCGAAGTGGGGGAGAAAAGATAATGTGCCTGCTTTTAATGAGAAATCGGTATTGCGACAAAATGTCACGGTATTATATAATATTCGACATCGCTTGGGCGATATGCCGTTTTTTCGCTGTTTTCAACTTTTTTAAAATACCCCTTGTAATTTGTCGAAGAATGTGATACAATATAAAGTGTATAGGTGTGAGGGGGCGATAGCTTGAATGAAAGACTGCCGTTTTTACGGGATAAAGCAAATCATCTTCCTCTCGAACCGGGTGTATACCTGATGAAAAACGCCGAGAACACGATAATTTACGTCGGAAAAGCAAAACTCCTGAAAAATCGTGTGACAAGCTATTTCCGGTCCAATTCACAGCATACCGCAAAGACTATCAAGCTTGTGGAGCATATCTACGATTTCGAGTTTATAGTAACGCAGACCGAGCTTGATGCGCTCGTACTGGAGTGCAGCCTTATCAAGCTCCACCAGCCGAAATACAATATATTGCTAAAGGACGACAAGGGCTATAACTACATCAAGATAACGCGCGAGGAGTATCCGCGCATAACCTATGCGCTTAACAACAGCGATAAGAACGCGGATTATATCGGACCTTTTACCAGCGGGTTTACTGTTAAACAGGCGGTTGAGGAAGCAAATACCATTTTCTGCCTGCCGACCTGTAAGAAGAAGTTCCCGCGTGACTTCGGCAGGGAGCGCCCGTGTCTAAATCACGACATCAAGCGCTGTATGGGCGTTTGCGAGGGGAAAATATCATCGGAAGAGTATAAGAATATCGTTTCCGAGGCGATAAAGTATCTTGAGGACGGCAGCAAGACTTCCGTTGAGGAACTGACCGCTCAAATGGAGCAAGCGGCGGAAAATCTCGAGTTTGAGAAGGCAGCAAGGTTGCGCGACAGAATAGCCGCGATAACGCGTCTTACGGCTCAGCAGAAGATACTCGACTACAAGCAGGAATATGATATCGTGGGTATGGCGGTGAACGTCGGGCAGGCAAGCTTCGCTGTGATAAAGTACCGCGGCGGGTGGCTCGTTGACAAGGAGAATTTCTTTGTGGGCGAGGAGTACGCCGAAAGCGAGATGCGCCGCGATTTTCTGTTAAGCTATTACACAAAGCAAGAGGATATTCCCCGGGAAATATACGTTGATGAGGAGTTTGAGGAGAGAGAGCTTTTGGCGGAGCTTCTTCGCGGACAGGCAAATCACTCGGTCAAATTTGTAATACCGCAGCGCGGCGACGGTATGGCGCAGGTCTTGCTTGCGAAAAAGAACGCGGGTGAATATCTCGCTTTGCGAGTGGGAAGAACCGCGAAAGAGATCAAGGCTCTTGAGGATTTGAAAATACTGTTGGGGCTTGAAAAAGTCCCGAATATAATAGAAAGCTACGATATATCAAACTTCGGAGATACGGGAGTTGTCGGCGGTATGATAGTTTACCGCAACGGTCGTCCGTTCAAGGCGGGGTACAGAAAGTTCGCGATAAAGACCGTGGACGGACAGAACGACTACGCGTGTATGCAGGAAGTCCTGCGGCGGCGTATGATACGTTATCTGGACGGCGACGAGAGCTTTTCGCCCTTGCCCGACCTTATACTTTTGGACGGCGGCAGGGGACATATAAGCGCGGTCTCGGAGGTGTTCGATGAGCTTAAGATCGACGTTCCGCTGTTCGGACTGGTAAAGGACAGCAAGCACCGCACCCGCGCTATCGCAAAAGAGGGCGGCGAGATCGAGATAAAATCGAACAGATCGCTGTTTTCTTTGTTGACTAATATACAGGACGAGGTTCATCGCTTTTCGATAACGTTCCAGCGCGTCAAGCACAAGCAGAAAACGTATTCGCTGGAGCTTACCGAGGTGAAGGGAATAGGCGAGGCAAAATCCCGCGCGATGTTAAAAACGTTCAAGACCAAAGCGGCGATGAAAGCGGCAAGTCCCGAGGAACTGCAAAAAGCTGCTAAGGTAAGTGCGGAAAAGGCGAATGAGCTTTACGATTTTATACAAGAAAGGTTTTAGCAAATGCACCACATTGAACCAATGCCGTATGGAATGTACCGCGTTGATAAGAAGTATCTTGACTATATGAGAAGCCGTCAGCCGAAAATAATGGGCAGTGAAGTGACAGATCTTTATTGCGGTCCCGTATTGAATGTTGACGGAGAGTTTGGTTTTTACTTTCCCGTGACTTCAATGACGGAGAATTGCGACGGCGATAAGCAGCTTCTGTCTTTTATTCACATTTTTAAAATGCTGCCGTGCTGCGCGAAAGTCTTAACTCCCGATAATGAGGACACTCCCGAAAGCAGGTATTGTTTAAAGGAAGATAATCGCAGCTTTTTGGAGTTTACGGCGAAAACGATTTATGAAACAAGCGAGCAGATGCGCGAAAACGGCGAGTGGGAGGAAAAATGAGAGTTATCACGGGAAGCGCGAGAGGGCGCAGACTTATCACAGTTGAGGGTGCGGACGTTGTTCGTCCGACCACCGATCGTGTTAAGGAAGCGATATTCAGCGCGATACAGTTTGATATAGAGGGAAGAACGGTGTTGGACTTGTTCGCGGGGAGCGGGCAGCTCGGCATTGAAGCGTTGTCTCGCGGAGCGGCGGAGTGTTATTTCGCGGACAGCGCGGCGCAGTCGATAAACGTTGTGCGCCAAAACGTGGAGCACACGGGCTTTTCGGATCGGTCTCATATAGTGAATATGCCGTTTTCGGCGTTCTTAAAGTCCGCGAAAGTAAAGTTCGATATCGCGCTGCTTGACCCGCCG
>DKXD01000145.1:0-3185 GCA_002492075.1 Ruminococcaceae bacterium UBA7135 | reverse complement strand
GTTCGATATCGCGCTGCTTGCCCCGCCGTATGAACGTAAGCTGATACAAAAGGCTTTGCCGTTCCTGATACCCAAAATGAACGACGGCGGCGTTATACTCTGCGAGCATGAAAAGGAGTGTACGCTGCCCGCCGAATTGGATGGCTGGAGCTTGGTAAAGCTGTTAAGGCACGGCGGCACGAGCGTTTCGATATACAGAAAGCCTACAGATACAGATAAGGAGAGTGACAGCGAGTGAAAACCGCGATCTATCCGGGAAGCTTTGATCCCGTAACGAACGGGCATTTGGATATAATACGGAGAGCTTCGACAATGTTTGATAAGCTGATAGTGGTGGTTCTGATAAATCCGCTGAAAAACTACAGCTTTTCAATACCCGAGCGTGTAAAGCTGCTGTCACAAGCGACGGAGGGTATAAAAAATATTGAAATAGACAGCTACGACGGATTGCTTGCGGATTATTTTAAACAGCATGACGTCGATGTTATAGTAAAGGGATTGCGCGCCACTTCGGATTTTGAGTATGAGTTCCAAATGGCGCACACCAACAAGGACTTGAATCCCCGCGCGGAAACGGTATTCATTCCCGCAAGCGCGAACACAACATTTATATCGTCAAGCATGGTAAAACAGGTGGCGATGTTCGGCGGCGACTTAACCAAGTATGTTCCCGCCGTTATTCACGAGGAAATAAGCCGCAAGCTTACGGGAGAATTCGCGAGAAAACGCAGGGAAGCCGCAAGCAAACGCACGGACGAATAAGGAAAGGATAACAATATGGAAAACAATTACGCTATTGAGGATCTTATAGACAGCCTTGAGGATATGATACACGGCGCTATGCGCGTGCCGTTTGGCAAGAAGAGCATGATAGACGTGGACAAAGTGGCAGATATCGTAGCGGATATACGAATAGCTCTGCCAACGGAGATAAAGCAGGCGCAAAACGTCGTTCAGGATAAGAACAACATCATCGCAGACGCGAAAAAGGAAGCGGAGCTTATTATCCGCAAGGCGGAACAGCGCCGCGAAGAGCTTATAGAGTCGAGCGATATTATGAAGGAGGCTCGTCGTCGTTCGACGGAGATAATCAGTCAGGCGCAGAATAGATCAAGCGATCTGCGGATCTCCACTAACGAGTTCGCCGATAAAATGCTTGCGCGTATCGAAAATCTGCTTGCGGGAGACATCAATAATATAAAGGTGCTGCGCACAAGTATCAACGGTTCTATGAATAATATCCGCACAGAGCAGCCATCTATCACTCCTATGGAAAAGCCCGGCGAGTAAGTTCGTGAAAATGCACAAAAATCAAATGTTAAATTTTACAAATTATACCGTATAAATAAATATTGCGTTATTGCAAAAGTAAATTAAATATGATATAATTAAAATATAAGTATGCGCGGCAGCGCATTTTCGGAGGTTATTTTATGTCAGATAAAGTAAAAAGCTCTGCAGAAAACCAATCGTCCAATAAGCTGATAGCGTTAGGAGTTATGATCTACTCCGTTGTCGAAGCGGTCATCGCGTTTTTTGTGGTGTTCAAGCCGCTGTATATCAACACGGTTTATCATAACGCCACTCTTGACGAGCAAGGCGTGAGCTACTCCGTATCGTTCTTTGGAAATATGTTCCAGAGCGCGGACGAGTTTGGCTCCGGAGAGATCAAACTGTCGCTTATTGGCGCGGTGGCGAATATCCTGCTTATATACGTGATAATGACGGTCGTGCCCATTCTGCTTTCTCTGTTGTTCAAGAAAGGGTACGCGTTCGCAAAATCGGGGCTTATCGTTGTTTTCGGAGTAAAGGCGATAGCGGGATTTATGCCGATGCTCGTGCCTTTCGCGAATGTTCGCAATTCGATCAGAATATTCGGTATTGCGGACGCGGTGCTGTGTTTGTGCGCCTGCGCGTTCTTCGTTTATCTCAATAACGTCGAGTATGCCGATGATATGCTGTTGGACAGCGAGCAGATAAAGGCTATGGTAAAGCGCGCAAAGCTCGGCGGACTGCTTCTTTTGCTGATGGCGGCGCTTGTGATTTGCGAAAAATACGCCATGGGTGGCTATGGAATAAACTGGTCCATTATAATCGGAAAATCCGATCAGCAGCTTATGCAGGGCTACGTTCTGGTCGTTTTGTTCAGCGTTTCGCTGTTGGCGGCGATAATGTATGTAAGAGGCTCTTTCGCGTCACTGTATTTCTTTGCGGGATTTGGCGGAGCGGTCGCTCTTTCAAACGCGTATGCGCTGATAAACAAGGTCATTTGGGTGAACACCACCTATAAGCAGCAGAAGGCTCTTATGAATCAAGGCGACGCCGCGGCAGCGGAGTGGATAGGCGCGAACGGAATGGGCGCTACCTGGTGGAGAAGGACGATATTTATCATCGTTTGCTTTTTGATCGCGGCATTTGTTACGTTCCTTGCTTTCAGTAAGATAAAGAACAGATTGTTCCAAAAGCCTGTCGAGGACGAGAAAAAGCCTGCGCTTGTTACATGGATATGCTCCGGCGCGTTGGTGCTTTGTTTCTTCCTTTCTATAGTCGCTGTGCTGCAATGGGATAAGAAGGTGTACGATTCATTTGTTATGGGCGCTATGGACTATATGTACTTTATAGTTTACGGCGGAGTTACGCTGTTCCTGGCGTTGTCGATGTTGGGAGGCTGTGGTTTCGCAAGATGGGGAGCTGTTGGGTTGAACATCGTTGTCGGGGCGTCAAACTTCTCAACGATATTTAAAGTATTCAGCGCCAGAAGTTCGCTTGTAAATGCAAATCCCGGATATCACGGCTACGACTACATCATAATGGGAATACTGTTTATTCTCTCTCTTGTATGCTGCCTTTCCATTATTGCGATGTTCGTTTATAAAGAAATCGGCAACTATATGTACAATAAGAGCAACTCATAAGGTTACAACATATCAATAATAAAAAGCTCCCATTAAAGTGGGAGCTTTTAGTTTGCAAAGCGTCATTCTCTCTCACTTCACAGGGAATAAAAAAACACTTCAAATGGCTTTGTATTCGTTCGTTTATCTGTTTATCGTGTAAGATTTAGCTTTGCATTGCGGCTTTGTTGCACTTGATATTGCTAAAATGGCTTTGTAATCGCATCTTTTGAACGCCGAAAAGCGGGTTGGCTTTATAACGTGCTTTTTTTCGTGCTTATATTAAAAAAT
>DKXD01000091.1:2028-4730 GCA_002492075.1 Ruminococcaceae bacterium UBA7135 | reverse complement strand
GCTTATGCGGTTATATGTTCGCGGCTATCGATATTATCATAAGCAGACAGCCCGCGAAAATAAGAAACAGCAGCATACTTGCCACAGTACTTATCATATCGCCGAGACTTCTGTTCTTATAATTTTTCATTATCCGCCCGCCTTTCCAATATTGTTACCGTTGGGCGAACATTTGAAGCAAAGCTCTCATAATGTATGATGTATTTGCTCCTGTCATAAATAAGCCCATAGTTCGCGCATAAATAATCAACGCTTTGAGGATATGCGCCCTCTATCGCATAGCACATTGTAATGCTCTTTTCAACGGTCGTTTGCAAAGCTGATAATTCTCCTTTTTCGGTCGAATGTGCGGTATTTGCCACCGCGATCACAAACCAAGAGAGCATAGCGGCAAAAACCATGCACGGAACGATATACAGAAAAGCTCTTTTTATAGACGATCTTCTCATAGTCACTCACCTAATCAGCCCAACACAGACATAATGTTCATAAGCGGTATCATAACGGTAAGCAGTATAGCTCCGATAACCGTTGTCAGGATAATAACGATTGCCGGTTCTATAAAAGCAACTATGTTTGAAGCGGATTCCATAGCAGCGTCGCCACATTGAGCGGCAAGTTTGCTCCACGCTTCTTCAAACGCTCCCGAACTGTACGCAATCTTCAGCGAACGAGCCGACATCGCTGGGAATATTCTCGCCGATGAGATAACGTCCGCAAAATACTCGCCGTCCAATACCTTCTGTCTGCATTCAAGCAATTTTGCCGACAGCTTCTTGTCGTCAATGAGCGCGGCGGCGTTTTCCAAAGCCTCGTCGGGAGATATTCCGGATGCAACCATCATACTTATGGCGTCCGCTATTTTGGATACTGAGAAGCGCTTGGACATTTTCCGCGTCAGCGGGAATACCGAAACAAAGTTCGACAGCGCCCGCTTTGCAGACGGCACCTGTGATAAAATGGCAATCACAGCCGAAACAGCGATGATCACCAACAGAACGATCAACATTGTCGTTCCCACGCCGTAAGCAAGCTCGACAGTTCCGTTTACCGTTTCGCTTATAGAGCTGTCAAACTGCGAAAAAATCTCGCCAAACATAGGAATAACAAGCGTTATCAGCACAATTATAACCGCCGTCATCATAACCAGAAGCATAAGCGGATGAAGCACCGAAGAGCGCACGGTACGCGTGATCTCAGCTCTTGAACTGTAATAAGACGACAATTCCCGAAGAACATCCTCCAGTCTGCCCGTCATCTCGCCGATTTTCACCATTTTCACCGTATATTCCGGGAAAGCTTTTGTATTCTCCATCGCCAAGGACAGAGGCTCGCTTTTGTTGAGGTCTTCAAGCATAATTGTACAAAGCAGATCCATACGCTTGTCCTCGATATCCTCGCGGAGTATCTCTATACCCTCGCTAAGCGGTATGCCCGCGTTAAGAATAAGCGCCGCCTGCTCACAGAAAAACGATACCTCGTCCGAATTTAATTTTCGTTTCATTTTTTCACCCTCTGTCAATAATAATATAACATCTGATAATTTGATGCGTTGGAAATATACGACGCTATCTGCGCCTTGTCTCTCGCGCTTGCGTAAAACGTTGAGTCCGCGATATTGTAGCCCGCGTTTTTCAGCATAAGTTCGGGTGTTATCCAGCCCGTTTCTTCCGTATAGACCTCGTTCCACGCGTGGTAAATATCAGGTGCGGCATAGCCTTTAACAAGCCGTGTTGGTATCGATTGAGAACGCAACATAGCGCACATCAAAGACGCGTAATCATAGCATATTCCCGTGCGGGAATTGTACGTTTTTTCAGGATCGGGAACATATCCGCTTTTAACCGTAGCCGCAAGCTCGTGGTCGTATGTA
This sequence comes from Ruminococcaceae bacterium UBA7135, assembly GCA_002492075.1. Taxonomy (GTDB): domain Bacteria; phylum Bacillota; class Clostridia; order Oscillospirales; family Ruminococcaceae; genus CAG-115. The sequence continues at coordinate 2,857 of DKXD01000091.1, read as the reverse complement.
ACGTTGTCGGTTATCCACTCGAATATCGCGGATATCTTTTCGATAGTTCCCGTTTTCCCCGCGCAAAGCTCGGCGGCTTTGTAAACGCACCCCGAATTCTTATCGTAAACGGAATATCTGTTCGGATACAGAAACGGCGCAAGCTGACTGTCCAGATTTACAGTAATTCCCTTTTGCTCCACGGCTCTGGAATAATCGTCTCCGGAAATTTGTTCGAAAATCGTTATGTTGTATTCGCCGTCTCCTAAGGAAATCGGAAAGTATTCAACGCTGCCGTCCGCCGCAAGATCGTGATCTATCGCTTTTGTGCCGCTTTTTTGAATACGAAGCTTGACCTTTGACTTGCTGCCGGTATAACAAGCGGATACATATCCCTGTGATATGTTGGAGTAGTCTATCACTCCTTTATCGGTTATCGCGCATTGGGTTCCAGGAGAAGTCGGAATAGCGGGATCGGGTATGACAACGGGCGGAGGATCGGGATTTGACTCTGCGGAAGACACAGGCGGCGTTTCGGTCGACGAGCTTTCGGGATGCGGCTGTTGTGACGTCTCGAAGCTTGCCACATCGCTGCTTTCGTAAGTTGAAACGGTATCCGAACTGCTTGTCATCGAGCTGTTTGAAAACGAGCTGCTACCCTTGCTGTTTTCACTCACGCTTGATGAAATGCTGCTGCTTTCAGCTTCTGAGCTTTCCTCAACGGGAATGTGCGTAGACTCGTCAGCGGAAGCTGTTGCGGTACTGCTAAAGTTCGAGCTTGTTTCGGTCGATGACGGCGTGCAGCCTGAGCAAAGCATTATGCTCAAAAAAGAAATTACAGTCAATAATC
>DKXD01000091.1:0-1712 GCA_002492075.1 Ruminococcaceae bacterium UBA7135 | reverse complement strand
CAATAATTTTTTTATCTTATCCGGAATTTTTCCGGAATTGTTAATATTCATAATAAAATATTCCTTTCCGGAAAATACCAAAATTTACTTGTCGCGGTTTAATTTAAGACCTCTTAAAAGCATATAGTTATCGTCTACGGTACTGAAAATCTTCTGCTCGCTGCCGTTCAGAATATCGGAAATGTACTTCGCCGCCTGACGATAGAACTCATCCTCGTAATGAACTATATGAGCGCCGCCCAAAGGGAATTTATCGGAGGAGTAAAAATGCTTGGAAATATCAATAACATAGCAGCCCGTAACGCTTGAAAAGCGCTCTTCACAAAGGGAGATGAACTTCTTTTTTATCTCGAACATTCCCTCGTCTTCAAGCTCTTTAATGTGATAATCCAACGTGATATAGCTGTCTTTGGGGTCGGTCTTTATAAGAATTATCCTTTCCTCATAGCGGTCTTTGATCTCTTTCGCAAAGCGCGTTATCGTCTCAAAGCAGTATTTCATATCGCGCTTTTCAAACAAATAGCACTCCTTGCAGTCGTTTTTAATGCTCTTAAAGAAGTCCGTGCGGCGAATGAAGTCGTCGACCTCAAACAAGCCGCCCTTGTATTCGACCATCGTGCAAATGAGGTCGTAAAAGTCTATCATTATCCAATGCGCGCTGCTTTCGTCAAGAATGTCAAATCCATTGCGGCAAAAAGCGTCGTGCATGGTCCTTTTGCGCCAATAATTGCCGCAGAACGCGTCCGCGCCGTCCGGGAATTCAATCTCAATAGGTTCTTCATACGCCAATATCGGCGCTTGCTTAAAGATATACTTTCCTACAAACGCGTCCTTGCAGCGGTTTATGGATTCGCGTGAAACGCAGCTTCCCCATATATCGATAGTCATTCGATTAAGCGACGCGGCATAGCGCTTGAACTGCGGCTTTCCGCGCAGCAGAAAAACTATCTCCGCGCTGCTTTCATTCACCGCGATACCGGATTCGGCGGCAAGAAGCCGTACCATGGTTTTAAGGATATTGTAATGTCCGTTGAACGCGGGAGCAAAAAACTCGTATGGTTTACTCAGGTTGCCGCGTTCAAGAGCCGCGATTATCTCGCCCGCGCAAATAAGCTCCTCCGCGCCCGGATCGTCCTTGAAAAACTCCCTCAGCGACAGCAGGTCGCAATTCCCCGCTCTTTTAATACGCAAAAGTCTTGAACGGTTAGCGGCAGCGAAAACCTTGCTTGTACGCGCTATTATCTTGTCCGCGGGTTCATCCATATCCAGCAGCCAGCTTTGATAAGCTCGTGCCGTCATATTATCGTAAAATTTTATTACACGATCAAACCAAAGCTCCGTGTCGGGTGTACTTATGCAAGTCCTCCCCTTTTGCTCGGCGACCTCCGAAAACGCTTTATACGCGTCGGTGTAATACTCGTCTTCATATCTGAGTGCCCCGTCCGAGGCGGTAAGATAATATTTTGAAAGGTCTATGACCACGGGATTAACTATGCTTATGAACAACTCTTCCATTGCCTGAATAAGCCTGTTGCGGCGCTCCGGGGCTGCTGATACTCTAAGTTCCGAGCCTACAAACGATTTGCCCGAAACACTGCAGCGGAAAAGCACAACCCTGTCATGCGGCATAGATGCTTTTATTATTTCCGAATAGCGCTTTATAAGAGGTCTCCAGATATCGTCTCCAAAAGGCGGGCGAACTCGAACCGTTT
>DKXD01000127.1 GCA_002492075.1 Ruminococcaceae bacterium UBA7135 | reverse complement strand
ATTAAAAATAAATGTTGTACTCCCTAATATTTAAAATCAGTATTACAAATACATACAATTATATTATAACATATTATTTCAAAGAATAAAAGCCCCTTTTACTAATTTTTTTATAATTTTCAAAAAAGCACAAAAATAGTTTCCCTCCCACGCAAAGCGAGGGAGGGAAAACAAAATTAACGTGTCTACTTTTAAAGAATACTTAATCATTCTGCTCCGTCTCTTCCGAGGGCAGTTCAGATGTTCTGCCTTTCGGCTTCATAAACATCACGACCAACAAAGACGCGATAAGCAAACCCAAAAAGACATTCGTCCACGGCACGATGACCATTTTATAAGCATCTGCGCCCATGCTCGACTGCCTAAAGCTCTCGGCAGCGTAGCTTGAATAAACTATTCTATTCTGTATCTCCTCCGGAGCAATGACGCTTGCGATAAGCGTTCCGAGCGCCGATGAAAGAACAAGCGACGCGCTGCCCGTTCCCCAAAAGCAAAGAGCTTTGCGTGTGCGTTTTGTTTCATTTCCCGACAAATAACCGCCCAGCAAAACGAAAAAGACCGCCATTCCGATAAGACTCAAACATTCTATAAGATATTCAGGAATGGTCAGTATCACCATTCTGTTCCTGAAGCAATGTATTCCGCGGAAAACGCAGTATACGCCGATCAGCGAATAGGAATACCCAAGTCCCGGCGTGAAGCTTTTTTTATAGAGAGTAAAAAACGCTATTATCATCAGCATTATCGCGAAAATTAGATCCGAGATTGTCAGAAAAAGCATCGGAGATATTGCGTGTATCTCCGCAATACCCTCGTAAGCTGCAAAAAGTCCCGAGAACAAGGTCAGAAACCCAAGCACGACCGCCCTCGGTCCGGAAATGTCGGACGCCGTGCGCGGCACGCCAAGGCGCTTGTCGTCTGCCCGAGCGGTAAACACTGCCGCTATCATAGCCGCAAGCACTATCCCGTAGTACAGCCCGTTACACAACAGCTCCTCGCCGTGATGTAAAAAACCCGTATGCATCATATCCGTATGCACAACAATAACATATATCCGCACCAAAGTGCTTAATATAACTCCCGCCGCGAGCACCGAAAGCGTTATCCTGCCGTTTTTTTTCATTTTGTCTACCCCTTTTGCCGATATATCTTATACTAATTTTCCATTAGAAGTTGACACTATCTTATTTTGTGATATTTTTATTGAGAATTAGTATTAAATAAGCTCCGTGACGTTTCCGAACTCTGCGGAAAACGTGAGGAGGTCATAATATTTTTTCACAATCTGTTTTATATTATATCACAACTCGCCGATTTTTTCAATAGCTAAATGAAATTAACACACAATTTTTATTTTTCCCTATCTGCTTTAGCTATTCTATTGCTCCAACGATCAGATGTTTCTTGTTTTTTGAGATATTGATTGAAACGTCAAAAAAGCGACATTATACACTTTTTCATGTATCCGCAAAATAATATGCTCGACTAAGTTAATTCCGCGAGTTTGTACGCATAAAATAGGACAAGAGGTGATATGATTGAAAATTTTGGCGTCAATAAACGATCGAGTGGTATGGGGCGCACCAATGCTCTGCCTTATGCTGTTCACGGGAGTGCTGTTTACTGTGAGAACGGGATTTTTTCAGCTGCGGAAATTTCCTCACATTCTGAAGTCCACAGTATTCTCACGCGAAAAGACAAACGACGACGGCGTTTCGCCGTTCGCAGCAATGTGTCAAGCGTTGGCAGCGACGCTTGGCACGGGAAATATTGCGGGAGTTTCAACAGCATTGTCAATTGGAGGAGCGGGGGCGGTCTTCTGGATGTGGATAAGTGCGTTCTTTGGTATGATGACGGGGTTTGCCGAGAACGTTCTGGGAATATTCTACCGCAAGAAGCATGGAAACCGTTACATAGGCGGTGCTATGCAATATATTCGGACAGGTCTTTCTGAAAACCCAAAAACACGAGAACTTGCAAAGCCGCTTTCGATAATGTACGCTCTGTTGTGCGTGCTGGCGGGGTTCGGCATGGGAAACGCGGCGCAGATGAACTCAGCCGCAGAGGCTCTCAAAAAAAGCTTCGGCTTACAGCAGATCATCACCGGGATAGTACTTGCAGGGCTTGCGGCTCTTATCGTTTTCGGCGGAGTGAAGCGAATTTCCTCGGTAACTTCAAAGCTCGTTCCGCTGATGTCGGGCTTCTACATCATAGGCTGTATGTTTATTATAGTGAGTAACGCAAAATATATCCCCGAAGCGTTTGAGGCTATCATAGGCTCCGCGTTCGGGGCGCGTCAGATAGGCGGCGGAATGGCGGGCGCGGCAGTCAAGACGGCAATATCAATGGGCTTCAAACGCGGAGTGTTCTCCAATGAAGCCGGATTGGGAACAAGCGTTTTCTCGCACTCCCAAAGCCGCACAAAAGAACCCGTGGTATGCGGTATGTGGAGCGTTTTTGAGATATTCTTCGATACAATCGTGATGTGTACGCTCACCGCGCTGGTTCTGCTTGTAAGCCCCGTATGCACGGACATCACGACCGAAATACCGCAAGTCACCGTGCAGACGCAATATTTCAAACTCACCGAAAGCGAGCGCATAATAACGGACGGCGCGGCGCTTCCCGAAACGCTGACCGTATACGGCGCTCACGGAGAGGTGCTTGAAGCGGCGCTCCCGCGCGAGCTTACTTACTCCAACATAATGACGATACAAGGTGAGGAGCGGAACGGCGTGATAGTATCCGCGCGTATAGAGCCTCTTCGCGGCGTGGGTCTGGCGGAAAGCGCGTTCACGGCAAAGTTCGGCAGACCCGCGGGAGCGGCCTTGGCGATATTGGTGGCGATGTTCGCGTTTTCAACAGTCATCGGCTGGAGTTACTTCGGCGGCGAGGCAACGGCTTTTCTGTTCGGAGATCGCTCCAGAAAGCCGTTTTGCGTGATATTCATCGCCTTTTCCATTGTGGGCGCTTGTGTGAATATGACCGCCGCATGGAATATATCCGATATGCTGAACGGACTTATGGCAATACCCAATCTTATCGCGGTGCTGATACTCTCGCCGAAGGTCGTCAAGCTTACACGAGATTATTGCGCACGGACGTTCCGAAAAAAACATTCTTTCAAATCGTCCGAAGAAAAAAGATCCTCGCGAACAAGAGTTTCCGACGGCGACTGAACGCAGCATTTTGTTTCAATAACAAAAAGCTTTCCGCGCTTTTTCACA
>DKXD01000056.1:3084-3773 GCA_002492075.1 Ruminococcaceae bacterium UBA7135 | reverse complement strand
AGGTGGTGTTATCCGTGAGATGTGAACATCTCATCGGTTATGTGAAGACTTTCTAAATATTTTTTAGGAGGGATTCGCTTGATAAGAAATGCAGATATTAACGATTTAGAGCGTCTGACGGAGCTGTTTATGCAGCTTCACCGTCACCATGTTGAAATAATGCCCCAAACGTTTATAATGCCCGAACGAGAGTGGTTTTTGGGGAGAATTTCAGAAATACTGAACGACAGCGGACATATGATTATTGTACATGAGAGCGGCGGAGTAATAAACGGCTACGCTGTAGTGAAGATAATGGACGTCAACACCGAGGACAAGCGTCCTCGCAGAATGTGCTATATAGACTGCTTTGCCGTTTCGGGGAGCTGCCGCCGCCAAGGTATTGGCACGGAGCTTTTCAATGCGGTGAAAGCGTTCGGGCGGGAGAACAGCTGCACAAGCGTTCAGCTTGGTGTTTGTGCGTGCAACACGGATGCGGTGAGGTTCTATGAGAAAATGGGGCTTGCGCCGCGAACTATACAAATGGAAATGAGGATCTAAAAATGGAACTTTACAACGAACTTATTGAAAGAGGTCTTATCGCTCAGGTAACCGATAAGGACGAGATATCAAAGATGATAAACGCGGGAAAGGCGACGTTTTACATCGGCTTCGACCCGACCGCGGACAGCCTTCATGTAGGGCACTTT
>DKXD01000056.1:2656-2803 GCA_002492075.1 Ruminococcaceae bacterium UBA7135 | reverse complement strand
ATGGCGCTTTGTCTTATGAAGCGTCTGCAAATGGCGGGTAACAAGCCGATAGCGCTGCTCGGCGGCGGCACTGGTATGATAGGCGACCCGTCCGGTAAAAGCGATATGCGTAAAATGCTCACAAAAGAGGACATCGACCACAACATC
>DKXD01000056.1:0-2372 GCA_002492075.1 Ruminococcaceae bacterium UBA7135 | reverse complement strand
GCGCCAGATGATGACAAAGGAAACAATTGAGCACAACGTTGAGTGCTTTAAAAAGCAGATGAGCCGCTTTATCGACTTCTCGGACGACAAGGCTATTATGGTCAACAATGCCGACTGGCTGACAAATCTCAACTGGATAGATCTGCTGCGCGACGTGGGCGCGTGCTTTTCCGTCAACAAAATGCTGACGTTTGAGTGCTATAAGCAGCGTATGGAACGCGGCTTGACGTTCCTCGAGTTCAACTATATGATAATGCAGAGCTACGATTTCTATATGCTGTTCCAAAAATACGGCTGCAATATGCAGTTCGGCGGCGACGATCAGTGGGCGAATATGCTCGGCGGCACGGAGCTTATCCGCAAAAAGCTCAGCAAGGACGCTCACGCGATGACGATAACGCTGCTGCTCAATTCCGAGGGCAAGAAGATGGGCAAGACTGAAAAGGGCGCAGTGTGGTTAGACCCCGACAAGACCTCGCCTTACGAGTTCTTCCAGTATTGGAGAAACGTTGCGGACGCGGATGTTATCAAGTGTATAAAAATGCTGACGTTCCTGCCTATCGAACAGATACGCGAAATGGAAAAGTGGGAGGGCGCGGAGCTTAACAAGGCAAAGGAAACGCTCGCGTTCGAGCTGACTTCGCTCGTTCACGGCGAGGAGGAAGCGAAAAAGGCTCTGGACGGCGCGAAGAGCCTGTTCGGCGGCGCGGGCAATACCGAAAATATGCCCACAGCGTCCGTTGAAACCGCGGACGGCAAGATAGGTATACTCGACTTGCTTGTGAATACAAAGCTTGCGCCGTCCAAACGCGAGGCTCGCAATCTTATTTCCGGAAAGGGCATCGCTGTAAACGATGAGATCGTTGACGATCCGAATAAGCAGATTGACCTTTCAAGCGAGGTAATAGTCCGCAAGGGCAAGAAAGTGTTCCTTAAAGTCACGAAAGCGTAAAGGAGTTTTTATGAAACAGTCACTTTTCAAATTGATTTCGGACGCTCTCGATGAAAACGGCAGGCTGCCGGAGAGCTTCTCGCTGCCCAAAGACCCGGATGTCCGCGTGCCTTTCGCGGACGGCGCGGAGGACGGCATAGGCATTTATCATATGAGAGCTCCCGAAATTACGGACGAGATACGCGAGGGCATCAAAAACGCGGTCACGGCGGCTTCGGACGGTGATAATCAGCGTGCCGAGGAGCTGTTTTGCGAGCTTAGCAAAAAGATTTCCGTTATCCGCGCGATAGACGAGCTTCAGTCGTACATCATCGACAACCGCGACACGCTCAGCGCCGAAAATATGTATCATTTCGCGGAGAACGAGATACTCTGTTCGCCCGACAAGAACTGCGTAAAATTCGGGCTTTCTATTATGGAACTGTTTGACATCAGCGGCAACGAAAAGCTGCGCGGCGCGGTCACGGCGCTTGCCGCAAGCGACGAATTTACGCTGTTTTCGCTGTTTATAATGCTCAGGTGGGAAAACGGCAACGAGTATATCTTCAACGCTGCGAAAAAGGTCAGCGGGTGGGGACGGATTCACGCGGTAGAGCGTTTAGTGCCCGAAACCGACGAGATAAAGCGCTGGATTTTGCGCGAGGGAGTTCACAACGCCATTGTGCCTGCTTACTCCGCGCTTGACTGCTGGAACAAGTCGGGAGCGGAGGAGCTGCTGCGCTCTGACGAAACGCTTTCCGATGAGGATTTTCACGGTATCCGTGACATCATTGACGCTTTGCTTGACGAGGGTCCGTGCTCCGGTATTTCAAGCGTCGAAAATGCGGAGGACGCGCTCACGAGGTTCCTCCAAAAGGCAAGCGGCAGAACGCTTGATGTCACCGATTACGAAACCGTTCGCGGAATACGGGATTATTGCGAAGAAAACGCGGATATCGCGGCTTTGTGCGGCGAAATTCTCGGCTCGGAGCAGTGCCGCGAGTGTGTTAAATCCGCCGTTAAGAACGGCGAGGGTGTTGAACTCGCAAAGTCGCTTGGAATTGACGTTAAGCCGGACGTTTTAGCGGTTTTGGAGAAAGATCCGGAAAAGCATTGTTATCTGTGCTCTTATTTGATGAGCGACGACGAATACAGGGCAAAGGCGATAGCGCTTTTCCGCGAAAAGCTGCCGCTCGGCGAGATGAAAGCCGCGCCGACAACGGAATTGGGTCTTGGAAAGGAGTTCGCGAAAGAGCGTTGCCTTGTTGACGCTATCGTGCAGTATCTGGGGAAATACCCGTTTGAGGGAATTGAGCTGATAGAAACGTCGCTGCAGTGCGCTCCCACGCGCAACAGGCATATGGCGCTGAACGCTTTGCAGGGCTGGACGGACGCAAAGCAAACGCCGCTTTCGGAGCTGCTCCCGGATATGTTCGTCATG
>DKXD01000049.1 GCA_002492075.1 Ruminococcaceae bacterium UBA7135 | reverse complement strand
CAGGCTTGGGCTTGCCGCACTCCATGCAGAACTTTCCCTTGTTCTGAGCACCGCACGCGCACGTCCAGCTGTCGCCCTTTTTGGGAGCTGGCTTACCGCACGCAGCACAGAATTTCCCGGTATTTTTCTCGCCGCAAGAACAAGTCCAGCCGTCGGCGCTGACAGTGGGCTGCGCGGGAGCCGTCTGCTGTGCAGCCTGCTGTTGTGCCGCTTGCTGCTGCGCAGCCATATTGTACAAATTGCCTGCGTTGATGCCGCCGTTTGCCTGTGCCATATTCATTCCCATAAAGCCCATCATAGCGCCGCCCGCGTTGCCCGCGGCAGTCTTCATAGCCTCGCCCTGAGCCTCGGTGAGGTGTGCGGCTGCCATTCCCGGATCGCGCATAACTGCGGTCTTTTGCAGGTTTTTTATAAGCTCCTGATCCTCCTGAGACATCGACGGAGGATTCATATTGAACGAGGTGATCGTCATTCCGCGCAGATCGCCCCATTTTTTGGTGAGTATCTCGTTCAGCGCGTCGCATATCTCCATCGTGTGAGAGGGCAGATTGCTCGGACGAACTCCCGAATCGGATATCTTGCCGAGAGCGGGCTGAAGAGCGGTAACGATCTCGCTTTTAAGAATGCTGTCAAGCGAACGCTTGGGGTATGTATCGGTGAAATTGCCGCAAACATTAGTATAGAACAATACGGGATTGGTTATCTGATATGAGTACTCGCCGTTGCAGCGAATGGAAACGTCTACGTCAAGTCCGATATTCTTATCCAAAACACGGAACGGAACGGCAGAAGGCGTACCGTAAAGATTTCCCGTTACTTCCTTGGTGTTTATGTAGTAAACGCGCTGATTTACAGCCGCCTCGCCGCCAAACGCAAAGCGCTTGCCTATCTCCTTGAACGTTTTTACGATGTTATCACCGAGTTTGCCGTAGAACAGCGAAGGCTCGGTAGACTCGTCATAAACGAACTCGCCCGGCTCCGCGCACACCTCGGCAACCTTGCCGCCGTCAACGATAAGTGCGCACTGACCCTCGTTCACCTCAATGATCGAACCGTTAGAGATAACGTTGTCGCTACCCTTTGTGTTGGAGCTTTTAGAACCCGCACGCTTGAGCGCACGAACCGCCAATGTATCGGGTTTTATCGCATCACAATAAAAGTGATCTCTCCAAGTGTCCGCCAATGCCCCCGAAACCGCGCCAATTCCTGCTTTTAACAAACCCATAATGCTTTCTCCTTTTTAGAATATATAACAAGCGTAATTGCTTTAATTACATTTTACTACATTCTGCGAAAAAAGTCAAGAGGAAATAGATTTATTTTCTCCCCCGCTTCGCGGAAGAGCAAACGAAAAAACAAACTTTTTCTGCCGGTCGATTTTGTTGTTTCACCCAACTGCGGAGGAAGCGGATATGATTTCGCTCCGAAACCGCCGATCAGGTACTTTGAGCCGTATACAGCTTATAATAATCCCCGCGCTTCTCCATAAGCTCCTCGTGAGTGCCACATTCGGTTATGCCCTTGTTGGAAACATACATAATACGGTCGCAGTTTCTGATCGTTGAGAGTCTGTGAGCAATTATGAAGCTTGTACGTCCTTTTAGAAGGTGGTTCAGTCCGTTTTGAAGATAGCGCTCCGTTTTTGCGTCTATGGAGCTTGTGGCCTCGTCAAGTACAAGTATCTTCGGGTCGGAAACGATAGTACGCGCAAACGCTATGAGCTGCTTTTGTCCCTGCGACAACCCGCCGCCACGCTCGTTGACCACGGTTTTATAGCCGTCCTTTAAGCCCATTATAAAATCGTCTATGCCCACTATTTTGCACGCCGCACGGCACTCTTCAAGAGTTGCGTCAAGCTTGCCGTAGCGTATATTATCTAAGATAGTACCGCTGAAGATAAAGCTGTCTTGAAGCATTATACCCATTTGCGAGCGCAGGCTTTTCAGCGTGACCTGTGAGATGTCCCTGTCATCTATACGGACTACGCCACCGTTCAGATCATAGAAGCGGGAAATGAGGTTCACTATCGTGGTCTTTCCCGCGCCCGTAGGTCCCACAAGAGCCACGCTTTCCCCCGCCTTTACGTCAAACGAAAGGTCTTCGAGGATATTTATCCCCTCCTCATACGCGAATGTCACATTCTCAAAGTGAACGTCTCCGTGCATAGGCGGCATTTCCTTCGCGTCGGGAGCGTCCTTGATATCTATCGGCTCGTCCATCATCTCGAATATGCGCTCAAGATAAGCCACGGCATTTATAACACTGTTCATTAGGTTCGAGAGGTTCATCAGCGGCTGCCAGAAACGCGCCGTATAATCTGTCATAGCAAGTATCGTACCAAGCGTCAGCGTTCCGCGAAATGCAAACAATCCCACCGCGTATATAGCTGCCTGTACAGTTATTCCCACAACATCCGTTGACGGCCAAACCAGATTGGACCACCTTACGGCTCCCATCCAATCCCTGCGGTATGCTTTTGCAAGCCTGTCGTGAATCTCCTCGTTCTCTTCTTCACGCACGAACATCTGCGATATCTTCGCGCCGATTATATTCTCGTGCTGATACGCCGCCAGATTGGAGCTTTTATTGCTCACCCGCTGCCAAGCCTTGCGCTGATGATTTTTGATAAGCAGCATTATCCCCAGATACAAGGGAAGTCCGCAAAGCGTCACAAGCGCGAGCTGCCAGCTTACGATAAACATAAATATCGTGATAAACAGCAGGTTGAATATCTCCAGAATAAAATTCACAATGCCGTTTGTCATAAGATCGGCTATGGAATTTATATAATTGATTATTCGCGTGAGTATCTTGCCGTGCGGACGGCTGTCGTAATAATCGAACGACAGGCGCTGCATGTGCTCGAACAAGTCCTTGCGGATATCATAAACGATATTCTGTCCAACGTCCGTCATCAGCATCGCGCGCTTTTTCATGAACAGTACGCTTACAGTAATGCATGCCAGCACTCCCGCGCCGCTCAACAGCAGCATGGGGATATCTTCGGCGCTGCGCATATAATTATCCACCGCGTTCTGTACAATAAGCGGAGACAGCAAGCTTATCACCGCCGCAAAAGTGCTTAATATAAGCGCCGCGATGATTTTCCCCTTATATCTTGCCGCATATTTCAGCGATCTTTTCAAGTGCCTGACGTCAAACGGCGTTTCAAGCACTTCATCTACATCATATTTATTACGAGCCATATCTACCTCTTATTTAAATGAAATTTGCGAACCGCTCTCTCCGCGCTTCGCCCTCCGTTCGCTAGCCGAGTGACGCTGCACATTCTCCGCTCACTTTCGCAAATTTCACTGCTCTGCTGTTTCTTTGCTTAAAATTATACGCTGATGTTATGTGATGTCACACGGAGCGCCATACCAAAATTGTCAATTGTTTACTTTTGCAGATCGTAAACTTCCCTATAGTATCCGTTTCTGCGGATAAGCTCCTCATGCGTTCCCTGCTCTATAACAGTGCCATTTTTCATAACTATCACCTTATCGGCAAACTTGGTAGTCGATATTCTTTGCGCTACAATTATCTTAGTACATTCAAAATCAAGACTTTTCAGCGAATCCTGTATGTTTTTCTCGGTTTCAAGATCCAGCGCGGAGGTCGTGTCGTCGAGTATCAGTATCGCGGGCTTGACATTCAGTGCGCGGGCAAGTGAGATACGCTGCTTCTGTCCGCCCGAAAGACCCACTCCGCGCTCGCCGACTATCGTATCGTATCCGTCCGTTTGCTTGCGGATAAACTCGTCCGCGTCCGCCAGCCTTGCAGACTTGTACACCTGCTCCTCGGGGCAGTCCGAATCGCCGTATGCGATGTTTCCGTCTATCGTGTCCGAATACAGGAACACATCCTGCGTTGCCGTGCCGATGTTTCGGCGAAGCTGGTCAAGCTTTAGCATACGAACGTCTGTGCCGTCCACGCGAACCGCGCCGCCCGTCACATCATAGATACGCGGGATAAGCTCGGTGAGGAGCGTTTTGCCTGCGCCCGTTTCGCCCATTATCGCGACCGTTTCGCCAGAGTTTACCGTAAACGATACGTTTTTCAAAATATCCTTGCCGCCGAGATTAAGAGATACGTTATCAAACTCTACTTTGCCTTTAAAACGCTCGGGCTTATCCACAGCATCCTCGCGCGTTATTATGCGCGGGCGACCGTAGTATATCTCCACTATCTTTTGCGCCGAGGCGGTAAACGACTGCCAATCGTTGATTATCGTTCCCAACTGACGCATTGGGTTGCTCATAGTCCAGACAAGTCCCGAAAACGATATGTACTCGCCAAACGTAATTCGCCCGAATATCACGAACAACCCTCCGCAGACAAGCATTACCACCGACAGCGCCTGCGCGGTGATCTCCTCAAACGGAAAGAACTTAAACCATGTGAACGCCGCGTCCTTGGAAGCGTCCCGAAAATCCTTTGACAGCTTGTCAAACTTCTCCGTCTCATGCTTTTCCCGCGCGAATGCTTTCACAACACGGTTTCCCGAAATGTTTTCCTCGGCTGCCGTGTTAAGATCGGAGAGCTTGTCGCGCTTTACGCGGAACTTGGGTCCAACCGCCTTTTCAAAGAAGTTTGCGATGAGCATAATTATCGGAGTAAGCGCAAGCAAGCACAGTGCCATAAGCCAATCCATGGAAAAAAAGAAAACGATCGACACCGTAAACATCACAATGCACTCCAGAACAACGCGGATTATCCACGCTATCGAGTGCCTCACCATATCGAGGTCGCCCGAAACGCGCGTCATAATATCGCCCGTACGGTATAAATCGTAAAATCTCGCGTCCTGATCCTCGATATTCTTAAATACTACCGCGCGTATCTTATATATCATCGACTGCGAAGAATGTTCGTAGCACATCGTGGAACCGTATATCATCGAGCAGCGTACAAGCGTGGCTGATACCATAAGTACCAGCAGCCATATCAGCAGGTTGGGCTGCGTTTCAAGATTTTCAACCGCGTTCTCACCCGTTATAAACGTATCGGTGATAAAACCTGTAATACGCGGTGTGATAATATACATCGACTGCGATATGATCGTTAAGAACATTCCGAGTATGTATATTCTCCGAGAACCCTCCATATTTTTCCACAGCCAGCGCAAAAGGAACATAAAAATCCCCCCTAAAGCAAGAAATCATATTACAATTGCCATTATCCAACGTCTTTTTTATTCGTTAAACTCTCAAAACGAGCAGATTTTGGCAAAACCTTTCTTTACGAACGTTTCCCCGCATATAGCGGGGAAACCGGTATTATTTCTTCCGTCCGTTGTATTTTAAACGAAATTATTACTTTTGTCAATAGTATTTTAAAAGTTTTTTAAACTAAATCAATATTCTGCGTTTTGCACAAAAACAGTTCACATAGACCTATACTAATTTCTCATTAAAAGCAGA
>DKXD01000157.1:4156-13860 GCA_002492075.1 Ruminococcaceae bacterium UBA7135 | reverse complement strand
GTTGATAAGATAAACTATAATTTAGCCTAACTTAGTGGAACAGCACGGAATAATACAGCATATTGTGTCGTGAAAATCTTTATTAACAAAAACAATGGGCTTTAGGCATTTTGCACATATATTTGTGTTGAAATTCTACACCAAAAAAGCAAAGTTTTTAAGTAAAATCAAAAAAAACAAGCAAAAAGTCTTGCAAAAATTTATTATTTGTGGTATAATTTATTTACCAAACAAGTGGCTATGGGTTTATTATGCCCAAAATAAAGTTTCTGCCGCTTGAAATTTTACAACATCTGTTGTTGGGGAACGGAGGTTTTCAGGTGAATAAATTTTCTTATGTCGCTACCGATATCAGCGGACGCTCCATAAGAGGCACGGAAATGGCTGAGGACTATAAAGACCTGCAGTCAAAGCTGAAAGCGCGAAACCTGTTTGTTACCAGTTACAAGAATATGGGCGAGGGCGTTGCGGACGTTAAATACAAGTTCAAGACGAACGAGGTATCGTTCATAAGCCGTCAGCTGTCGTCAATGACTTCCGCGGGTCTTTCGCTTGTAAGAGCGCTGTACATATTGCAGGAGCAGCAGGAAAACAAAAAGGCGAAAGCGGTTATGCTGGATATCTATGAGGAAGTTCAAAAGGGTCGTTCGTTCTCAGACGTTTTGAAATCCAAGCCGGGCGTTTTCCCGGAGATGTTCGTAAGCATGGTGGCTGCCGGTGAGGCTTCGGGCACCTTGGACGCGATGTTCAACAGATTGTCCGACCACTATGCAAACGCAAACAAAACGGCAAACAAGGTCAAAAGCGCGATGGTATACCCTATCGTGTTGGGCGTATTGCTGCTGGTCGTTATGATATTCATGTTTGTTGGCATCCTGCCAACATTCACGGCAATGATGAACCCCGACGATATGTCAGCTATCTCAAAAGCGCTTGTGGCGTTCTCTGATTCGCTGATCAACTATTGGTATGTGTATATAATCGTAATAGCGGGTATCGTCGTGGCGGTCAAGATACTTAATAAAACGCCGTCCACAAAATACAAGATCGACGAGTTCAAGCTGAAAATACCGAAAGTAGGAAAGCTTATCGGCACGATGTACACCGGCTCATTCGCGCGCAATATGGCGAACCTTTACGGCGCGGGTCTTCAGATGGTCGAATGTATAGAAAAATCCGTTGCGGTAATCAACAACTTGTATGTCCGCGAACGCTTTAAGGACGTTATAAACGATATCAAACTCGGCGAAAGTATGTCGAAGGCGATCGAAAAAACCGGCATATTTGAGGGAATGTTCACCTCAATTATATATGTCGGAGAGGAATCCGGTACGCTGGATACCATACTTGCCAAAACCGCCGATTATTACGACGAGGAATCCGACGCGGCGATCACAAAGCTTGTAGGCTTGATGGAGCCGTTGATGATAATCATCATGGGTATAGCGATAGGCTTCTTCCTTGCGGGCGTATTCCCGATGATCTACGGCGGAATGGAGGGCGTTGAAAACGCGGAATAATCAAACCGCCCCCAAAAAACAAATTTTATGTATGAGGTGAAAATATGCTTTCAATAGATATTACCGACAGACAAGTTAAGCTTGTCAGAGGCGCTCACTCCGGAAGTAAGATCAAGGTTCAGGACGCGGATATGCGCGAGCTGTCAATGGGAATGGTTTCCAACGGCTACATAACCGATGTTCCTATGGTCGCGGCGGAGTTGAACAACATCATCAAATCCAAGGACATCAAGGAAAAAGAATGCGTTGTGTCAATAACCTCCAGCGCGATCGTCTATAAAGAACTGACAGTAGCAAAGCCGAAAAACATGAAGAACCCCGCTATCATAGAGGCAATGATCCAGTCCGCTATGAACATCAGCGCGGATTACAACATATCCTTTACTATAGCAGGCGAGACCGAGGACGAAGAAAAAAACAAGATGCTGAGAGTAATGGCGTCTGCCTGCCCGCAGAGACTTGTTGACGGATATATAAGACTGTTCTCGCAGATAGGACTGTCGCTTAAGGGCGTGTACATTTCAAACAACTCGATAACGCGCCTTATAACCAACACTCCGAAAATGGCGGACAGAATGCCGATGCTGCTTATCCAGATCGACAAGAACTTCATAAATATGAACCTGTACGAGGATAACCAGCTTACGTTCTCGCGCTTCTCGACCATTGACCCCGGTCAATTTGAGCAGGAGGACGAGAACGGCGAGGAGATAAACCTCACGGCACAGGCGGTATACGATAACCTGTTCGGTATGATGAACTTCATCAGAGGCAGAAAAGGCTCGAAGCCGCTTCAAGAGATCGCGTTCTACGGCGAGATCGACAGCTTTATCGAAATATCGAACGCAATTTCGTCGTTCAATGTTCCGTCGAATATGCTGACAATGCCGAACACGATAGCGGCAGCGCCCTCCGCGCAGTTTGACTTCTCAAAATTCGCGAACGCTATCGGCGCTCTGTACAGCCGCAACAAGGAACTCGAACACATCAACCTGCTTGAGGCTACCTCCGCAAAGGAATCCAAAGGCTCCGGAACGTTCGGACTGGCGCTGCTGGGCAGCGTGGTTCTCGCGGCAGGTCTGGTCGGCGGCGCGTGCGTGGTAACGAACATAATCAACACGAATCTGAACAACGAAATAGAGTCGGTCACCGCGGAAATACAAGCCCCGCAGATGCAAAAGGATCTTCAGACGGTAGACGCGCGAAACAATATGCTTACCGGCTTTAACAACTACAACGACACCATTACAAAAACCAAGAACCTGTTCAACTACCAGCCGAAGCCTCAAACCTTTGTATACACCAAAGCAAGCGAGCCGCTGAATGACGAAGACTTCCTCGGAGAAGACGAGGAGTTGGCGATCACAGAATTCAGTTGTAACGGATACTCCGTTTCGCTGTCGCTTATGGGCGCTTCAAAGGGCGACCCGTCAGCTGTTCCTTCGAGATATGCCGAGTACCTCACCAATAAAGTCCTGAACAAGTACGGCGATCCGTATTTTGTAAACGTAGTATATTCGGGCTTCCAAAAAGAGAATCCTATCGAAAGTCCGGAAGACGAAGAGCAGGACGAAACGATCTTCTCGTTCGATATAACCATGCAGCTTCAGATGGGCAGCGATGAGGATCACACCGATGCGGAGAATGACTTCAAAACCGAAGAAGCGCCCGCCGCAGAGGGAAATAACTCGGAGGTGACTGAATAATGAAATTAAGCAAGCAAGAACGTATTGCGGTCATAGTTATCGCGATATTGGTAATATTGGTAGTCGGAGTTTTCGTATTCATCAAGCCCAACATCGAAACGATAAACGCTACAAAGGCAACGCTTGAAACCAAAAACAAAGAGCTTTCCGATGCCAAAACCAAGGCGGCAACAAAAGACGGCTTGAGAGAGCAGATCCTCGCCGCTTATGATAAAGGCAAGAACACGGCTGATATGTTCTATCCCGAAATGAAGTCGTATGAAGTCGACAACGAGGTAAGAGCGTTCCTTGAGCAATGCGAAGCCGAGGTTCTCGTTGAAAGTCTCACCGTATCTCAGCCTCAGACCGCAAGCCTCAGCACCAGCGTATTTGTTCCCTCGTCCGTATCGTATGCGCTTAAGGATTATGTAAATCAGGGCGTTACCACGGACATCACGAAGATCGATCCCAACCTCATTCGTCAGGTCGCTATACGGACGGCTCTCGGTGACGCACAAACTATCGGCGCGTCTACCGCGACATTCACTATAAAAGCAGAAACAAAAGAGGCCCTGCTTTCATTTGCCGATGAAGTAAACGACTATGTAAAGGATCAAAACGGCAAGGACACCAGAATGGCGGTCAGCATCAACAACATTGCGTTCGAGGATAAAGAGCTTATCGAGGAATACCGGGAAAGAGCAGAAGGGAACGAGAACAACAATACAAACACCCCCTCCGCTCGTGAGGCGGCGCCTCCCGCTAACAACGATAACAACGATAACAACGATAACAACGACAACGACAACAATAACAACAATAACGATGACGAAAACGCAGAGGAATTCTTCGAGTTGTCTGTTACTTTGACATTCTACAGCATAGAGCGTATGCAGGATCCGACAGCGACACTTGACGCACAGGATACTCCTGCGACAGAAACCACTCCGGCAGCGTAAAAAAATCAAGGCGAAAGGCGCGGGAAACACTCGCGCCCACAACCGCAAATAAGGAACAATTTTGGATCACGCGAATTTATGAAAGGAGAAATGATCATGCGACATGTATTCAAAAAATACACAAGCAATCGCGGAAGCGCATTGTTTATGGTTATCAGCACGATGACCGCACTGCTGATCTCGGTCATGGCGATGTATTTCGCGATGGTGTCGTCAAGGCAGACGCAGTATGCGGTGTTCAATAAGATGCAGGCAAGCCAAACATCGCAGTCGATCGTCAATATAGTATACCAAAGTATCGCCGATCCCGCTAACCACGCGGCAGGCGGCGGCGTATTGCTGCAGCAAATGAAAGACCTTGATGTGGGTGAATCCATATCGACAGGCGCAAACGGTTTCGCCAGCCTCGATCCCAACTCCGTGACGGGCTTGGACGAGTCGCAGCTCGGCGCATATTCGGTAACGATAACACGTTTGCCCGATAAAGACGGCAAACCTCAATATGATGTTATGGTTATGTCCTCGGTAGACGGCAACAGAGACGCCGTACATATGACCTATGGATATAGCGAAACCACAGAATATACCGCCGGCGAAGGCGAGGACGGCGGCGGCGGAGACGCCGAGCTGTTCGCGGCGACGGGCTACGTCCCCAACGACGCGTATATAAGCGGCGGTTACTACCTGACGAACGTTTTCTACGATACACAGTTCACTTATATGAACACGTTCGGCAGTTCGGGTGAAAACCGTATCGGACTTGACCTTTCGACAGGCGGCGACCTTATGCTGGGCAGCGACGCGATGTCTGTAGTACACAGCGCTTCAAACGATACTATCAGCACAGAGGACGTCAGCAAGATAGGTCCTGTAACATGGGCTATCCGCGGCAACTTCTATCCGAACCTCGGAAGTGATATGGGTATGCGCGGCGGCAGCCAGATACTTGTCGGCGGCGACATGATCTGGCCGGGCGCAAATGTAGGTTTCGCGGTAAAGAATGACGGTTACACCGGTCAGGTGCCTACAAGCGACCATGTTTGCATTTATGTAAACGGCGACTTTAATTACAGCGGTTCGGACCTGAAGTCTAATACATGGGTGTTTGTAAACGGCAACGTTACAAACATTGGCTGGAACAAACAGACCAACGCGAGACTTTTCGTGACAGGCACGGCTGAAGAACGCGCGGAGAAAACAAAGGATCTTCATACCCAAACCCCCGTTGAAGAGTGGAAGGTAAGCGGCGAGTTCGCGGAGGGCTTGACATACGACGAGGCTATGGAGCTTCTCGGATCGAAAACGCAGACCATCGCTTATTATAAGTGGGATATCAGCGGCAATACCACAACAGCTGATACCAAACACGTTGATATAAGACTCAACGCTACCAACAACGATTGGAATGACAACGGCACGGTTATCCCCGCAAACCAGCGCAACTTCATCTTCGCTTATGACGAAAACGCCGATTCCGCAGCACTTATAAAGAAAGCCGACGGCACGGGCGGCAACGAGAGCGGCGCTATCGGAAAAACATTCGTTATCGACAGCATCAACACACGCAACTCCGGCAACGGTCATAAGAGAGGTCAGACGATCATAATCGACACGGGCAACGACCCTGACAACATTATGACGATCAAGCTCAACGCTACCGCGCAAGAAACTGTCAACGGCGAGACCCATGACGTATTCTCGTGGTTCCCCGAGGACGGAAACGCAACAACGGGCTTTGATGTGTCTGATCATAAGCGCCTTGTCCTCCTTAAAGGACGCGGCACAGTGCTGTTAGACTTGCCCGCGGGCGTTACCTATGAAGACGCAACGCAGCAATTGACATGCCATGTAGGCTGGTTCCTTATCGAGGGCGGCAAGATCACAGAGGAAGAGGGCTACCTTGATTTCAGCGGAATCGACCAGCAAGGCAAATACTCCGCAAAGATAGTTCCGTACATTCACAAGACCTGCGGCGAGGGCGATGGCTGCACATTTTCAACATCCGAATCAACTTCAACGTGTAAAGAATGCGGCAATGCGCTTACAACGGTTACCTGCTCTGTACACGGAGATGTAAACAAATATTGCGCAAACTGCCACCCCGAAAAGAACGACAGAAAAGATTGGTGCGTAAACCATATCGATAAGGGTAAATTCGACTCCTTCTACGCGACCCTCGCCGGTAATGAAAAGGCGGCAGTTACGGACGCAAGCGACAACAGCATAATATATCCTTCTACCAACATTATGCTGGTATCCTGCGATGAAAGTGCTGAAATGCGTTTCTCACAGACGCTGAACGGCAGCGGCATAAGCCATAACACGTTCTTCGGCTTCCTTTACGCGCCGTATGTATCATACCTCGCGGCGGGCGGCGCTCAGGCGGGCGGCTTGCTAAAGCTTTGCGGCGGTATGACGGTCGGTGACTACGATATTCAGGCGATAAACGCTTACATCGGCTGCTATCCCGATAAAATGCCGAACGAGCTTGCAGGAATGGCAGGCGGCGGAAATATGTCGGGCGGCAAGCTTGGCGGAACAACTAAGAGCTGGAAGATAGAAATCGGCGGATATACTTAATGTAAGGAGGCGCTTTAATATGAAAAAATTATTCTCAAAAAAGAGCGGCTTCACGTTGGTTGAAATAGTTATCGCATTGGCAGTCTTTGCGATAATGTCGTCAATGATCGCTCAAATGTTGAACCTGGCAATTCGACGCCGCAAATCGAACGTTGAATTTGAAAAAAATCTCCAAAACCAAGAGGAGACGCTTGTTACCAACGAAAAGAAAGATAAATATGACAATAGTCAAGAAAAAGACGGCACGCTCTCGTTGCAATTCAAAGACAAAGACGGAAAAAATATGCCGATGGATCTTGATTATCAGTTGCGGTCTGCCGACGGAACCTTAGGTGACAAAAGCGGTGTAAACTACTTTAAAGGCAACTTGAATTATGACGGGGAAAACGGTGAGGTAGTTTATATCCCCGACAACCCGGGCGAAAACCCGACTGATCCCGATGATATCGGCGGCAGCTCGCAGATGTCGCGTTTCGATACGCGCATTACGGGCACAAAGGGTATAAGCAGCGTTAAAGTGGATTATACCTATGATTCGGCAAACGACGAGTACTCCTTTACCGTTACGGTGAACGACAGCAACGTTTCAAGTGCATTAAAGAGCCACTCGCAGGTGACACTGTTCTTCGGCGAGGGCAAGTCGGGCGCATCGCTTCTTGAGGTGAAGGAAGTAAACGGCGGCACAAAGAACACTGATACACTGAAATACGCGAAAATCTGCGGTCTGAACGGCGTAAATGTCCACTGCAGCGGCAGCGGTTTCGGCAGCAATCCCGTTACGTTCAAGGTAAAGTTTAAAACGAAGCTTGACGACCCGAACAGCATAGCATTTGGCAGCAACTCGTCGGGCGCAGGTACTTCTCAGACATATGCACCATATAAGGACGACAAGGGTAAGGAGTACGCAAACATTTACGGCGCTTATGGTAAGGATACGTCCGATCAAACGTCAACACCCACGACTTAAAAAGGGAGGGCTGAAAAATGAAAAAACTCTCCTTAAAGCGACTGCTTAAAAAACGGAACAACGGCGGCTTTACCTTGGTAGAGGTTATCGTTTCTTGTGCGTTGCTCTCGATACTTGTTCTGGGCGTAATGGGATTTGTAGGTCCTGTTATGAACATAATAAGGGTTAACGAGAAGAACGCACGCGCAACGATGCTTGCCGAAACGATAAACTCCTACATCAACGGCTGTTTGAAAAACGCGAAAATGGTCGAAGTGTTTACACTGTCGGATGTCGGTGATATAATTACGCCCGGAGTCGAAAACTTTAGGAATAAAACAGGCGGGCTGAATAAAATAGACGACTTCATGAAGATCCCCGGAAACGAAGAAAAATATGAAATTCGTTGTCTTGGCGCTTCATGGATGTTCGGCTCCGGCACCGACAATGACAAAGCCAAGATCGTACTTACAAACTGCACCCTTAACAGAAACAAGACAACCACCGCTAAAGGTGATGTATACTCGTTAGAGTTAAAATCAATGGCAGGATCGCCATCAACATCGTCTCAGGTAAAGGTGTTCGACGATGCGCTGTATGACGGGCTTTTTCCCGTTATCAACATAATGAACTTCTCCGCGACAAAAGACGCGGACGGTAACTACACCGGCGATAACATGAACGGCTACAAAGTGGAAACGGAAATATACAGCGACCAGAAATGCTATAATATTCTCCCCGCGGAAAGAGCCAAAAGTCATCTGGCGTTCACAGGCGCAAGCTATATTCAATGCGTCAATATGGTTGAAGCCGGTATTACTAAACCCGCCTCGGACATTATACCGATGGAAGCTGATCTCCAACACGCGATCGACGGACATGGTTCCTTGTCCTACACCAGCGGCGATCAGACCTTCTTCTATCCGAACACATATATTTACTATGTTGTTCCGAAGGGCTGATCAAAAACAGAATAACACAAACAAATCGGGGCGACAAGCTCGCCCCGAAACATTTGTGAATAAAAATGAACTCAATGCAGCAGACTTAAGTACCAATCCATTATGTGACCTCCCACTAACCAGCAGGTCGCAATACCGAGACTGAGGAACGGTCCGAAAACCATTCTGCGCGAATACTTAACGCGCTCGATCTGATCGCCTTTGATGAAGATCTTAAATCCGCCCTCGCGCTCATCGGTAATGTTCTCGCGTAACGTTTGGCTTAACGCCGCCTTTTCGGGCAGCCCTTTCCAAACCTTTTCATCGAGGAACTCCCATTCAATATCCGGGTTTCCCTCGCTTATACTACCGACAATAATATCATCATGACCCTCTGTCACAAATCCGACGTTGCGGTCAAGCTGATTTTGATACCAGTCCTCTACAAGCGCTTTTATCTTATCGGAAAGCACCTTTTCCTCCTTGCGGTCGCGAAGCTTCTTTACAGAACCGTAGATCGCACCGGAAAGAATACCGATAAACAGCGCGATAAACACCTTGTAGCCCAGCAGCAGCGAGGATCCCAGCATAAGCTGAAGATCGCCGCCTCCCATACCGCCTACAAGCACGAGGATCACAAATACAACAAGGATAACCCCCATAGCGATCAGACGCTCGTACCACGGCGTTTCCTTAAACACAAAGATTGCCGCGATACCCAAAACCGCAACGGTAATGCTGCACCAGTAGGGTATCTCAAAATGGTCGATGTCTATGACGCTTAAAACGACAAGCACCGCTAACAGCACTGCCGAAAACGCAAGCTCAAGCTTGAAGCCGAAAATCAGATACGAAAGGCAGTACAGCACCGCGGTAGTCGCTTCGACAATCATATAGCGCGGCGAGATCTTCTCCCCGCAATAGCGGCACTTGCCGCGTAAAAACAACCAGCTGAAAATCGGGAACATATCGTACCACGCAAGGCGGTGTCCGCAGGAAAAGCAGTGCGACGGCTCGGTAATTATCGACTGGTGAAGCGGCGTTCGCAATATAACGACGTTCAGAAAGCTGCC
>DKXD01000157.1:0-3854 GCA_002492075.1 Ruminococcaceae bacterium UBA7135 | reverse complement strand
AACGACGTTCAGAAAGCTGCCGATAACGGAGCCGAGAACAAACGCCAAAACCGCGTAAGCAATATGCATAATGAGTGGCATAAAAAAACCTCCTAATAAATAGACTAATTCTATTTTAGCACAAACTATAAAATATTGCAAGTCATTTGCAGTATTATATAATATAAAAGTTTACCCCGAAAGGAAGAACACAGATGGCGGTAATAAAAAACGTACCAATCGGTCAGATCCTGGTCGAAAACGGATTTATCAGCGAAAAACAGCTTAACGAGGCGCTTGCCAAGCAGCAGACAAGCGGCGGAAAAATGTTGGGCGACGTTATGCTGGAAATGGGGCTCGTGTCCGAAACACAGCTGGCTCAGGCGCTGTCTATCCGTCTTAAAGTGCCTTTCATTGATCTGTCTTCAAGAAAGATCAATACAGAGGCGGTCGGGAAAATTCAAGAGGAGATCGCGCGCGAAAAATGCGTATTTGCGTTTGAGATAAACCACGGAAGACTGATGGTCGCAACAAACGACCCCGTAAACTTCTATATATTCGAGGATCTGAAGGTCGCTACGGGAATGGAAATAGTTCCGCAGATATCGACAAAAACGATGATCGAGGCTGCGATAAACAAGTTCTATTCCTCTCAGGCTATCGACAGCACGGTGAACGAGCTGGAAAACGAGAACGAGGATGAGCTTGCGCTTGAAAAGGAAGAATCTGAGGGTCGTATAGACAGTGCGCCTATCGTAAAGCTTGTAAATATGATGGTGGAAACCGCGTTCAGAACAGAATGTACCGATATTCATATCGAGCCGTTCAAAGACAGAACAAGGATCCGCTTCAGAATAGACGGCGAGCTTGTAGAGCAGGAAATGAAGATACCGCCCTCGTTCCACAACTCGATAATCACTCGTATAAAGATCCTTTCGGGTATGAACATCGCCGAAAAACGTATCCCGCTTGACGGACGCTACGGAACAAGAATAGACGGCGTAAACCTCGATATGCGTGTTTCGACTATACCGTGCGTATACGGAGAAAAATGCGTTATACGTCTGCTTTCCACAGCGGACGACAAGACAAGAAAGATCACCGACCTTGGTATGACCGAATACAACTACCAGATGTTTGAACAGATAATCCGCTGTCCGAACGGAGTTATGCTGGTAACGGGACCTACGGGTTCGGGTAAGTCCACAACGCTTTATGCGACATTGGGCGAGCTTTCACAGCCGAATGTAAACATAGTAACGGTAGAAGACCCTGTTGAGAAGAAAATAGACGGCGTTAATCAATGTCAGATAAACGTAAAAGCCGGAATGACATTCGCGGCGGCGCTGCGTTCAATACTCCGTCAGGACCCGGATATAATAATGGTCGGTGAGATACGTGACGGCGAGACCGCCGACATCGCGATACGCGCGGCTATCACGGGACACTTCGTTCTTTCGACGCTGCATACCAACGACGCGGCGGGTACAATAATCCGTCTGGTGGATATGGGAGTTGCGCCCTACATGGTAGCAAGCTCGTTGGTGGGAATTGTGGCGCAGCGTCTTGTTAAGCTGCTGTGCAACGAGTGCAAGGAAAAGTTCCTGCTTGAGGATCCCGAAGACCTTAAACTGATGAGCCGCACCGAGCCCGTTGAGATATACAGACCTCACCAGGGCGGATGCCGATTCTGCCACAACACCGGCTATCAAGGACGAACTGCGATACATGAGATAATCGTAACCACGCCGGACATTAAGGAACTGATATCCTCGGGCGCTACGGCGGAAGAAATAGGCGCACAGGCAACGAAAAACGGCACGCTTTTGCTTCGTGACAACGTAACGAAAATGGTGCTCGCGGGCAAAACTTCAGTAGCAGAGCTTGTTAAGGCAACATACACAGTCTGATAACACAGCCGCCGGTTTTTCGATCGGCAGCTTAACAGAGAAAAGTGTTCAAAGGCGATAAAAAGCCGAACGGTTTTCTACTAAGCTAAAAGGAGAATGACAAGTGGAACATACTAACAATGTAATGGATATTAACAAAATATTGGACGAGGCGCGTGCGCTTAAATGCTCGGACTTGCATTTCACTGCGGGTCTGCCGCCTATCGTTCGTCAGCACGGTTCTTTAAGAAAGCTCTCGGGTTATCAGGACTGTACCGAGCCTATTATAGTAAACGTCATTAACCAGATAACCTCGATAAAGCACAAGTCGCAAATATCCAAAGGATTGGACACGGACTTTTCGTACACATCCGCAACGGGATTCCGTCACCGTGTCAATGTTTACAGACAGCGCGGTTATCACGCTGTAGCTATACGTCTGTTAAGCGATGAGATACCCACGCTCTCCGACCTGAACCTCCCCGCAACGCTTGGCGAATTCGCAATGCGTCCTCGCGGACTGGTTCTTGTAACGGGACCTACGGGCTCCGGTAAATCTACCACGCTGGCGGCAATGATAGACCACATCAACCGTCAAAAGAGCTGCCATATTATCACGGTAGAGGATCCTATCGAGTATGTTCACACACATAAACAAGCAATGGTAAACCAGCGCGAGATCGGCGCGGACGTCGATTCGTTTGCGGGTTCGCTGCGTGCGGCTCTCCGTGAGGACCCGGACGTTATACTCGTCGGAGAAATGCGTGACTTCGAGACTATTAACGCCGCTGTAACGGCAGCAGAAACAGGTCACTTGGTTCTCTCGACACTGCATACCACAGGTGCGGCTGAAACTATCAACCGTATCATCGACGTTTACCCGCCGCACTCTCAAGGACAAATACGCTCGCAGCTTGCAAGCAACATCGTCGGCATCATCTCTCAGACTCTCGTTCCCACATTAGATGGCAAGGGACGCTGCGCGGCAATGGAGATACTTGTAAGAACCGACGCGGTTGGTTCGCAGATACGTGAAGGCAAAATATACCAGATACCCTCAACAATCGCAACAGGTAAAAAAGAGGGAATGTTCACACTCGACCAAGACCTCGCGCGGCTTGTTCGTATGGGTAAGATCTCCGAGGATGTCGGTCGCGAGCGCTGTCAAGACCCGACCGAATTCAGACGCTATCTTGAAGGCGGAATGTAAATCAATTGACAATGTACAATTGACAGTTATTACAGATAATACGGCTCAAAAAGAGCTATATAACATTGAACTCCCCCGTCAAACCGGGGGAGTTCGCTGCGCCGCAGCGCTATAACAAAAAAACGATACCCGCAAAACGGGAAAGCTATATAAAAACGGACAACGAGTTGATGAGACCTCGTTGTCCGTTTCTTTTATGCAAATGTGTTTGTCCGTTTCTATCAGTCGATTTCGACAGAAATTTTCTCATTTGCGCGAACTGCGCCTGCACGCATAACAGTTCTGATCGCCTTAGCAATTCTTCCCTGCTTACCGATAACCCTGCCCATGTCCTCCGGACCTACATGAAGGTGGTAAACTACCACGCCCTCCTCGTTCGGCTCGTCAACGGTAACTTCAACGGCTGTTTTGTCCTCAACCAATGCGGACGCAATGGTGATAAGAAGCTCTTTCATCATATAACATTCCCTCCATAGGGGTTAAATGCCGTGGTAAATTATGCCTAGCTTTCGATGAATTTCTAAAATACCTTTGCCATATTAACCTAACATTCCAATTCACTTCAAAAGTCTTTTTACGGTATCGGTAGGCTGTGCGCCTTTTTTGATCCAATCGTTTGCCTTGTCCTTATCAATGTTGATAACGGCAGGCTCTTTGGTGGGGTCATAGTAGCCGATCTCTTCAATGAAACGCCCGTCACGCGGGAAACGCGAATCGGCAACAACAACGCGATAGAACGGGGCTTTCTTCGCACCCATTCTTCTAAGTCTGATTTT
>DKXD01000018.1 GCA_002492075.1 Ruminococcaceae bacterium UBA7135 | reverse complement strand
GGGCTTCGTCGCTTCCTCAAACGACACGGGCATCTTGCCGGGTTCTGCGGCGTTTTGCAGATAGTCACCCGCAAGCGTTTCCGAATCCGCCTCGTAAATGTCCGTTTCGCCGGGGAGATTCTTCTTTTTCAGCTTGTTCTTCACAAGTTCCGCGAACATCATATAGAATACGGCGAAAACAGGAGCTCCAAGCAGCATACCGGGTATACCGAACAATGCGCCGCCCACAGTGATCGACACAAGCACCCAAATAGCGGGAAGTCCCAAGGTCTCGCCGAAAAGAAGCGGCTTTATAACATTGCCGTCAAGCTGCTGCAAAACAAGCACGAATATCGCAAACCATATAGCTTTCGTCGGGTCGACGATCAATATCAGCACACCGCACGGGATAGCTCCGATAAACGGTCCAAAGAACGGAATAAGGTTCGTTACGGCGCACACTACCGAAACAAGCATCTGATACGGCATTCTCATAGCGTACATTCCGATCATCATAAATACCAGAATTATCATCGAATCCACAAGATTGGAGATAATGTATTTCTTGAAAATGTCGTTGCTTTGAGAACAGCCGTGCAGGAAACTCTCGGCGCGGCGCGGCTTAAAGAACGCGCACACAATCTTCTTCATCTGCGCCATAAGCCTTTCCTTGCTGAACAGCAGGTAAATCGCTATGATAAAGCCCAGCACGAAGTTTTTAAGTCCTACCAGCAAGCCGCCCAAAAACCCCGAAACATTGCCGATAATGTCGCCCGCCATAGGCTTCAGCTTGTCGGCTACGTTCGATATAAGATCTTTGAGATCGGTCACGCCCTCGAAGATCATATTCATAATATCGGGCTTGTTTTTGAACGCGTTCTTTGTCCACTCGTCTATCTTGGTGATGTAGCCGTCCATATTGTCGGCGAGCGTCACTATGCTCTTTGCAACATTGGGGACTATGGCTATTACTATACCCGTCAGCACAGCCAAAAAGATAACCAGCGTCAAAACAAGCGATACGGCGCGCGCAATTATCTTTCGTCTGCGCACCTTCTTTTCCATAGACGCAGAGTGCTTTTCAAGCGTCTTTACGACCGCTTTCTCGCCGACCGCCGTTTGCTGAAGCTTACGCACAACGATGTTCTGCTCCTTGGGTCTGTGCTCCTTGAATTTTCTGAAAATCTTGTTTTCAAGCCACATCATCAAGGGATTTAGGATATACGCGATAACAACTCCGCATATCAGCGGCGCCGCCACGCTTCCCACCCACGAAAACGTATCCTTGAAGCTGTCGAATTTGAATACGAACACCACAAACAGCACGGAAATTATTATCACCGACAGTGCATATACCGCGACTGTTGTGTATTTTCTGTTCCAATTTATTTTCATTTATATCCCGCCTCTCGGAAGTCCGCCAATATTTATGTGACGTTTTTCTAAAATCTTATGATATTATTCTACCACATTATGTGCATTTTGTCAACAACAAACGAACGATATTCAAATCAACTTTTCGATAGAGAGAAAATAATATGTCTGCTTTTCTTTTAATGAGAAATCAGTATCAAACGACGCCTTGCCGGGTCAGTCTGTCCAGAACAGCTCACGCTCGTGCTTTGTGGCTCTGTTCATAAGTGCGCGAAGGCTCTCCTGAGGATCGGCATTCTCATAGCACACTTTTACCACCTGCTCAATAATAGGGGTATCGACGTTATTCTCCAGCGCAAGGCGATACGCGGTCTTGGCGTTGGTGTAGCCCTCAACCGTGCCCACCTGTGCCACCGCCTCCGCCGCAGGAGTTCCCTTGCCTATAAGCAGACCCGCGCGAAAATTCCTTGAATGCTGCGAGGTGCAGGTAACGATAAGGTCGCCTATGCCCGCCATTCCCGTGAACGTTTTCCAGTTCGCGCCCAACGATACTCCAAGGCGCGTTATCTCGGTCATTCCGCGCGTCATAATAGCGGCGACGGTGTTGTCGCCCAGACCCATTCCTCGGGCGATACCGCAGCTTAGCGCAATCGGATTTTTCAGCACTCCGCCCAGCTCGCAGCCGATGATGTCGTCGTTCACATATATTCTGTAGCTCTCGTTGGAGAGCGTTTTTTGCAAATACTCTGCCGTTTCATGGTCATAAGCCGCGCACACTTCGGTGGTCGGCATAAGACGCGCTATCTCCTCCGCGTGACAAGGACCCGTTATCACCGCGACGCGGTTTTGCGGGAACTCGTCGAGAATAAGCTCGGAAAGGCGCTTGCCCGTCGACTCCTCCAGACCCTTTGAGGCGTTTATAATAACGGTATTCTTATCCACATACGGCTTCACCGCGCACAGCGCCTCGCTGTAAAACTTCGACGGTATGCATACAACGATTATGTCCGCGCCCGAAACGCATTTCGGGTCGGTCGTGACGTTCAGCTTATCGGGGAGCTTTACCCCGGGAAGCAGGCGTTTATGCTCGCGCTCTCGGCGGAGCATCTCCGCTTCCTCTTCAAATTTCGTCCACGTCGTTACCTCGTGTCCGTATTTCGTGTACAGCACGCCCAAAGCCGTGCCGTATCCGCAGCCCAATATTGTTATCTTAGCCATTTTTGTGTTCCCTCTGTTTATATTTACATGATGATATCCGCTGGTGAACGGATCCCCCTGCCGGCGTTGTTTAAGAAGCTCTTTCACCAAGCTTCTTCTCGTTGTGAGCCAACAGTCTGCCGATATTCGCCGAGTGTCGGAATATGATAAGCGCACCGCTAAACGCCGCTATTATCGTGTTTACTATCCACGAGGGATCGTGACACAGAAAATACCCCATAAGCCCCGCCGCCGCAAAAAAGCTTGCGGACGCCGCTATGCTCCCCAGCGACACATATTTTGTTATCGCGACCAGCACGATGAATATTCCAAGCAGAATACACGCTATGCGCCAATCCAGAACGAATATCCCCGATATCGCCGCCAACACGCCCTTTCCACCCTTAAAGCCGTAGTACAGCGGGAAGATATGCCCCACCACGCAGGCCGCGCCCGCCGCGAACCGGGCAAAGCGCAGCACCTCCCCCACCGGCGAGACATCCAGCAGCAGAAGACAGCCCCCGTGGACGATGAGCTGGCTTATGAGCACCGCCACCACGCATTTCAGAAAATCCCCCACAAAGGTCAGCAGGGCGGGGAGCTTCCCCACGCTGCGCAGGACGTTGGTCATGCCCGCGTTGCCGCTGCCCTGGTCCCGGATGTCCTTGCGCTGGTAGATGCGCGTCAGGATAATGGCCCAGTTCACACCGCCCAAAAGATAGCCTACAACCGCAGATAAGAAAATCAAAATAATTGAAACCCACGAAACCGCCTGTAACGACATGTCCCCGCCTCCTGTACTTATAGTAAACGCACGAAAAGCCTTTACCATACTCAAATAGAAGAACAAAAATTAATTATAAAACCCAGCCCCCACCGCGACCGCACAGTAAGCGCGTGGCCCGCGGCCACGCAGCGACAATTTCCACACCTGGTAGGGCGTCGCTTTGCCCGCTCCGCGNNCTTAAAGCCGTAGTACAGCGGGAAACAGTGCCCGACTATCGCCATAAACACCGCCATATACTCCACCCACTTCATCTGAGAGGTATAGTCCATAGTATTCACACCGCCAAACCACAGAAAGCACAGTCTCACCAGCAAAACCGCCAGAGCTGCTTTCGACACATCGCCTATCAGCACTATCCCGGCAGCGGGCTTTCCCAACACACGCATGGTGTTCGTAAGCCCCGCGTTGCCGCTGCCCATAGTGCGGATATCCTTACCCGTTTTCACCTTACACACGATTATCGAAAAGTTTATCCCCGACATCAGATACGGCACGGCAAGCATAATTATGTAGCACAGCCAGATCATTTAAAAATCCTCTTTTCACTTGTTCTTTTTGTCAAAATCCACCGAAATGCCGTCTATCGAGGCGGCAAGCCCGTTGTTTTTGCTCCGCAGCACCGCCACAAGCACCGCGGGATTTTCGTCCGCCTCAAACGGAAACGGCGCTTCTCTGCCATCCGCAAACTTCAAAAAAAGCTCGTTTCTCTTCAGATCCGCGGAGAGTATCTCGTCATAACGCACGACCTCTATCCTGCGCTTTGCGAAATACAACAAATGCTTCTCCAAAAACCAACGTTTGCCAAGTTTTTTCGCCGTTTCCAAGCCGTTCATTATCTCCCGGCGCTCGTCCTCGGAAAGAGCACCCAGCCGCTTTTTAAATCGAAGCGGCGCTGTAAACACGTCAAACAGTGACCACAAAAAGGTCAATACAAGAAACGCGCTTACGATAATTGCGGGAATACGAATCGTCTTGTTGGAATACGTTCCCATAAAAAGCATGACCGCCGCGCATATCGCCGTTACGATAAAAAAACGCAACGGTATTG
>DKXD01000064.1:7172-7661 GCA_002492075.1 Ruminococcaceae bacterium UBA7135 | reverse complement strand
TCACAGAGAATTAAAAAAAGAGAAAATGTTGAAAAATTCACTTGAATATAATTGCGAAATATGATATAATAATTAAGGATATAGCATTCTTTACAATAAAAACAAGGAGCAGATGTTATGGGAAGCGTAATAAAGGGATATAGATACAGACTCATAGACAACCGTTCTTTTGAGCTGCCTTTGCCCATAAAATATGAATTGCTTAAAGAGAACGACCCCGTTGCCTTGTATGAGGTATCTGCCGACGAGAAGGTGTCGGTCAGGATCCTCACCAAGTACAAGGAGAATATGATAACCCCAATCTATCGTTCGCTTGAGATTGCGGATATATATTACTTTTTTTCGTCGCGGGTGTTTCAGAACGGCACTCCGTTCACAGCAACGGAATTACAGCTGCTCGGATTGGAGAAGTACAGCGTTTATGACATAATCCGCAAAACGAGAGGCGTTACGCCTTACGATACATATTGGCTGCGTTTTGACGGTGAC
>DKXD01000064.1:6418-6795 GCA_002492075.1 Ruminococcaceae bacterium UBA7135 | reverse complement strand
CCGCGATAATTGGATCGAGCTTACCTCGAATATTCGCTCGGTGGAACAGCCCGCTATGAAGGAGGCATCCGTGCAGTTTACTGCGCCTCCCGGAACCGTGCCGTTTGTTGCGACGTCAACAAAAACTCTCGACGATGAAGAGGAATCTCAGGTAAGCGATATACTTGGTCAGCACAAGATGAACTTCGACGAAAGGCTTGCTCAGGAAAGGGAGACGGAGCTTGCCAAGGCGGAGGAGTTAAAGTCAAGACCTGTTGAGAACAACACCATGTCTATGGATGAGATAGACGCGCTGCTTTTGAAATCCGGTCCGGGCGCGGAGATAAACGTATCGGAACCCGCCCCGGCTGAAGAGCCCGCGGCAAGCGGCGGCAAGA
>DKXD01000064.1:0-6133 GCA_002492075.1 Ruminococcaceae bacterium UBA7135 | reverse complement strand
GGCAAGATGTCGCAGGAGGATATCAAGAAGATGCTGGCGGCGGCAAGCGCACCCGAACCCGCGCCTGCTCCGGTTGAGGAGAAGTCCGCGGCAAGCGGCGGCAAGCGCACCCGAACCCGCGCCCGCTCCGGTTGAGGAGAAGCCCGCGGCAAGCGGCGGCAAGATGTCGCAGGAGGATATCGAGAAGATGTTGGCGGCGGCAAGCGCACCCGAACCCGCTCCCGCTCCGGTTGAGGAAAAGCCCGCGTCGAGCGGCGGCAAGATGTCGCAGGAGGATATCGAAGCTTTGCTTAATGGAATGAAAGAAGACGTGGGACAGTGATTTCACAAGAAATTCACTGCGTCTTTACATGATGATTTATTTTATACATTATAATTAAAGAAACGCCGATAGTGCTGCACATCGTTTCGGTCGGCGTGTCCTTGAAAAGAGATCGTTCCCCCGCACATGCGGGGGAATTCTCTGAAAATCGGTTTGAACGGCGAAAGGCGGGCAAATATGGGCATAAATGTGAATATAAACAACATGAAGAAAACTATTGAGAATACGGAGCTTGCTACCGTAAAACAGCTCTTTCCGGATAATCAGGGCGAACTGTTGGTAGAGGAGATGTACAAGTTCATAGAGTTTGAGCATTTGTATGAATCCGCGATACGTGAGGTAAAGACCAAACTGGAAATTCTTGACAGCGAGTTCCGCACGAAGTATTCCTACAATCCCATTCATCATATAGAGGACAGGCTCAAGTCTCCCCAAAGTATATTTGATAAGCTTAGGCGAAAGGACAAGTCGTTCACTGTGGAAGCGGCTCGGAATAATCTTTATGACGTCGCGGGCGTTCGCGTTATCTGCAACTACATCGACGATATCTACACGGTAGCGGATCTGCTTACGGCTCAGGACGACGTTAAGCTTGTCAAGCACAAGGATTATATTCGCGAGCCGAAGCCCAACGGCTACCGCAGTCTGCATCTGGTAATACAAACGCCCGTATACCTTTCCGATTCCAAAGAGGAGGTATATGTCGAGGTTCAGATACGCACTATCGCAATGGATTTCTGGGCGAGTTTGGAGCATGAATTGAAATACAAGGCGGATAACGAAGTGTCGGCGGAGCTTGCGGGCAGACTGAAGCAGTGCGCCGAGACCATTGCCGCCACGGATGCGGAAATGCAGGAGATATACAAGACGCTTAAGGAGCTGAATTGATGAAAAAACGACTTCTGTCTTTGGGAGTGTGCGCGGCGCTGACGCTCACGCTTTGCGGCTGTGACAACAAGTCCGAAAGCTCACTCGATATTGGGATATCCGCGCCGAATGACGGCAGAGTAAATCCCGTTGAGGAAAGCAAGCCCGAGTGGGAGTACGAGGAGCAGACCGACGGCAGTCTTGAACTTACCGCGTACAACGGCAGAGAGACCGCCGTGAAGATACCCGAAAAGCTGGACGGCAAGCCCGTCACGGCAATTGGTTCGGGAGTTTTCGTGAAAACGGAAAATGTGAAAAGCGTTGAGATACCCGCAACGGTCACGGAGATAGACAACGACGCGTTTGTGCCTTTTGTGGAGCGCGTCGAGGTCGCCGAGGGGAACGTCGTGTTTTTCTCAAAGGACGGTATAATATACGAAAAGGAGAGCGACGCGCTGTTCTTGTGCCCCTGCGGACGAAGCGGCGAGGTGACGATACCCGAGGGAACGCGCAGGATAGCCGATTGGGCGTTTTCTTCATGCGGCGTGACCTCGGTCGTTGTGCCGGAGGGCGTCGAGTACCTGGGCTGGGACGCGTTCGCTTATTGTGAGGAGCTGAAAAGCGTAAAGCTGCCAAGCACTCTCACGGAGATAGACGGCGGTGCGTTCAAGGGATGTCTGAGCCTTGAAACGCTTGAAATCCCCGAAAAGGTGACGGAGATAGGTTCAAGAGCGTTTGAAGAAACGCCGTTTCTGGAAAAGCTCCGCGCAAAGAACCCGCTTGTCGTGATAAACAACATACTCGTTGACGGTCAGACGGCAAAGGGCGAGGTCGTGATACCCGACGGCGTTATGAAGATATCGGGCGACGCTTTTGAAGTGGAGTACGGCGAAAATCCCAACATAACCAAGGTGACTATCCCCGACAGCGTGACGGAGATAGGCGAGTGCGCGTTTACCGGCTGCGTAAACCTTACGGAGGTAAAACTGCCCTCGGGGATAACCGATATACCCGCGGAAATGTTCGCAAACTGCAAAAGTCTGCAAAGCATTGATATCCCGAGCGGCGTGAAGATTATCAGGATAAGAGCGTTTGAGGACTGTGCAAGCCTTACGCGGGTAAATGTGCCCGATACCGTGACAGATTGCTATCTTGACGACTGCTTTCGGGGCTGCGATAAGGTAAACATAACGTTCAAGGGCAAGACCTACACATCCGCAAATATCGATGAGTTTTATAAGGCAGTAAGTGATAATTGGAAGGAGAGACGATGAAGAAACGGCTTATCGCCGCGGTATGCGCGGCTCTGGTTCTGGCGCTTTGCGGTTGTAACAACAAGTCCGAAAGCACTTCCGATACCGAAATATCCGCGCCGAATGACGGCAGGGTAAATCCCGTTGAGGAAAGCAAGCCCGAATGGGAGTGCGAGGAGCAGACCGACGGCAGTCTTGAACTTACCGCGTACAACGGCAAAGAGACAGCCGTGAAGATACCCGAGGAGCTTGACGGAAAGCCCGTTACTCGGCTCGGCTACGGATTTAGTGTAAGTAGTCCGCTGACATCGTCCGTTGAGATACCCGCCTGCGTCGAATACATATCGTCTCACATTTCGGGCGAGGGTATTGCGGAATATATCGTTGAGGACACAAACGAGCGCTACTATTCAAAGGACGGCATTATTTACGAGAAAGAGGAATACAGCGGCAATATCGTGCTTCATTCCTGTCCTCAGGCGAAAAAGGGAGAGATAACCGTTCCGAACGACGTATCGGGTATAGGCGAATACGCCTTTGACGGCTGCGCCAAGGTATCGTCCGTTGTGCTGCCCGAGAGCGTCAAGAAGATAGGCGCGGGCGCGTTCGGCGATTGTTCGGCGCTTACGGAGCTGAATATACCCAAGTCCGTTGAAGTGATAGACGGATACGCGTTCAGAGACTGTGCGAAGCTGGAAACGCTGGATATCCCCGAGACCGTTTCGGATATCGGACAGCACCCGTTTGACGGAACGCCGTTTTTGAACAAGCTGCGGGAGAAAGACCCGCTTGTGATCATAAACGGTATGCTGGTGGACGGAGTTGCGGCGTCGGGCGAGGTTATTGTTCCCGACGGCGTAAAGGAGATAGTCTACGAGGCGTTCAAGCCCTATAAGGGCAGCAATACAACGATAACCAGAATAGCTCTGCCGAACAGCGTCGAGCGAATAGGCGGCAACGCGTTCGCGTATTGCGAGGCGCTTACGGAGGTACGTCTGCCCGAGGGGATAAAGGAGATTGGGAATTGGTTCACGGGTTGCAAGAGTATCACACAGTTTACCGTGCCCGACGGCGTGGAGAAGATAGGCTCGTTCTTTTTCAACCGCTGCGAAAACCTCACTATGATAACGCTTCCCGAAAGCATAACGGAGATAGACGAGTTCAACTTCCTCGATGAAAGCGACAAGGCTTCCGTTACCTATAAGGGAAAGACCTACACAAGCGCCGATTTTGAAACGCTCTTCGAGGACGTGGAGCGCAATGCTCTTTCCAACCGTCCCGAGTGGGAGTACAGAGAGCAGAACGACGGCAGCGTATGTATATCGGCGTACAACGGCACGTCGGAGAACGTGAAGATACCCGCCGAAATAGACGGAAAACCCGTGAAGGTGCTGAGCCTACACGATATATCCTCGAGTTTAGGCGTGAAAACTGTTGAGATACCCGCAAGTGTCGAGCTTATTTGGTCGAGGAGCTTCGGAGAAACGATAACCGAGCTTATGGTCGCGGAGGGCAACCCGTATTTCTACTCCAAGGACGGAATGTTATTCATGAAAGAAACCGATGCGCTGTTAGCCGTTCCGCGGGGGCGATCGGGCGCGGTGAACGTTCCCGACGGCACAAAACAGATAGACGCGTATGCGCTTTCGGATTGTAAGAATGTAACTAGCGTTACTCTCACCGAGGGAGTGACGTATATCGGCGTGAGCGCGTTTGCCGGCTGTACGGCACTTTCAAGCGTGAATATCCCAAGCTCCGT
The DNA here is from genome assembly GCA_002492075.1 of Ruminococcaceae bacterium UBA7135. Lineage (GTDB taxonomy): Bacteria > Bacillota > Clostridia > Oscillospirales > Ruminococcaceae > CAG-115. Next base: position 1,932 of record DKXD01000064.1, on the reverse strand, counting down.
CACGGAAATGGGCGATTATGCGTTCTACAACTGCAAAAAGCTTGAAACGCTCGATATTCCCGCAACGGTAACGAGTTTCGGCAAGATGTGCTTTGACGGCACTCCGTTCATTGAAAAGCTCCGCGAAAAGAACACTCTTGTCGTGATAAACGGTGTGCTTGTAGACGGCAACTATACAAAGGGCGCGGTAGTCATTCCCAATAACGTCACAAAGATAGCCGCGGGCGCGTTCGTGCTGGGATTTATGGGGAACGCCGAAATAACAAGCGTAACTATCCCGGACAGCGTCGTTGAAATAGGCGAGGAGGCGTTCGCAAGGTGCGGTAATCTTGCCGAGGTAAGGCTCCCGAGCGGTTTGAAGGAGCTGCCCGATAAGGCGTTCTACCTCTGCAACGCTCTGAAGAAGATAGAGATACCGAGCGGCGTTGAGAGCATCGGAATGAACGCGTTCGAGGGCTGCGGGAGTCTTGAAAGCGTCACCGTTCCCGACTCTGTAAAGGACGTTATGTACGGCTGTTTCGACGATTGCCCCAAGCTGAAACTGACGTACAAGGGCAAGACCTACACCGCCGCGAATATAGAGGATTTCTATGCGGCGGCATAGGAGAACGCCTGACAGCTTGCAAATTATGAAAAGGCTGTTGCAATTCTTAAATGAATGTGATATAATAATGTAAAAACAGAAAGTTGAGGATCGTTATGAACAAATTGCTGAAAAGACTGTTGTCGGCTTTGCTGGCGGCGGCGATTGTGTGTACGTCCGCGGGATGCTCGAAAAAAACGGGCACTTCGGCGGGGCAATCCGATGACGTTCAGAGCGTCGATCAGGACGTAGAATCGGGTTCCGAAGAGAATGTCGATACCACCTATGCCCGCGTCACCGTTGAAGGCACGAAGTTTATGGTCTGCGGCAAGGAGCTGTGGATAAACGGTACGAATACTCCGTGGGAGAAGTGGAACGACTTCACCGTGGCGATGGACGAGGAGTTCTGGGACAAGGAATTCGCGCAGCTTGTTGCGGACGGCGTAAACTGCACGCGTATCTGGGTGAATTGTAACGGCGAGAATATTGTGAAGCTGGGCGACGACGGAAAAATAACTTACGTTAATCCCGCGCATTGGGAAGCGCTTGATAAACTGTTCGCGCTTGCCGAGAAGCACAAGCTTTACATTATGCCGACGCTGCTGTCCTTCGATCATTTCAAGGAGCCTGTAAGCAGCGGTCAGAAATGGCAGGCGCTGATAAAATCCAAGGAGTATTCCGACGGTTACGCGAATTCTTATGTAAAAGCGTTCTGTGAGCGCTATCGTGACTGCGGCTACATAATGGGCATAGACATTATGAACGAGCCGGACTGGGTATACGAAAACCAAGAATGCGGTCAGATACCGTGGGATAACATCTCTTATCTTCTCGGAAAATGCGCGCAGGTCATTCATGAAAACAGTGATTTTCTTGTTACGGTCGGTATCGGAATAATCAAGTACAACTCCGAGAAATACGAGGGCAACAAGGTCTCCGATGAGTATCTTAAAGAGCTGACGGGCAGCGACAAGGCGTATCTCGATTTTTACAGTACGCATTATTATAACTGGCAGCGGCAGTATTTCGGTTTCCCGATAAACATCTCGCCGTCCGAGTTCGGGCTTGCGGAAGCGAAGCCTTGCGTTATCGGCGAAACTCACAACGATGACGAGAAAGAGTGCAAGATGTCGCTGACGGATAAGTACAAGTCGGTATACGACAGCGGCTGGAACGGCATAATGGTATGGATGGATCCGGAAAAGCAGGACGACGGCACCTATAAATGGCACCGCTACGACCTGACTCAGCCCGCTGTAAAAGCAATGCAGGAATACATTCCCGAAAAGGTCAATCCGCTTGGATAATTAGATATTATGCCCCGCTTATCAATAGCAAACGCCCCGCCT
>DKXD01000140.1 GCA_002492075.1 Ruminococcaceae bacterium UBA7135 | reverse complement strand
GGCTATGAAAACGGTTACACGGAAAAGATACTCGACGTTCTGAAAGAAAAGAACGTCCGCGCAGTATTTTTCGTAACTTACGATTACGCAAAGGACAACTCCGAGCTTATCAAACGAATGATAGCCGAAGGGCACACGGTAGGCAACCATACGATGTCGCACCCGTCGCTGCCCGAGTGCTCCGACAGCGAAATGACCCGCGAGCTGTCCGAGCTGCACGACTATGTAACGCAGCAGTTCGGCTATGATATGTATGTTATGCGTCCGCCTAAGGGAGAGTTTTCCGAACGCGTGCTGGCTTGCGCAAAAAGTCTTGGTTACACCACCGTTCTGTGGAGCTTCGCATACCTCGACTGGAACACCGAAAATCAACCCAACCCCGCAATGGCTTTGGAGAAAATCATCTCAAAAACTCACCCCGGAGAGATCTGCCTGCTTCATGCGGTATCTAAAACCAACGCCGAGATATTGGGCAGCGTTATCGACAACTGGCGTCAAAACGGCTATATTATCACGCCGATGTAATCGATTCCTTATCCGTTTCCGCAAAAGCAAGCGGACTTCTTGACGATAAGAACGTTCTCCCCCGCTATGCGAGGGAGAACCCGGTTTTATAGCATTATTAATCCGATTTCTTAAACGGAAGCCGAGCTGTTCTCTTCCGCGAGTTCTTTAAAAACGTTCAGCGTTCTTGCGGTAGGGCGCTCGAACGCGGACGCGTTCACGAATCTTATCTCCGCGCCGCTCTGTATAAAGCCGTTCAGAGTGTCGTTTGCGGAAAGATCCGTTTGCGAAAGCGAATCGTCCGCGATGATGTATTTCGGCGCGGACGCTGCCTTATCCGCCGAAACATAGCCCCGATCCTTGCAAACGTTTTCACCCGAAAGGCTCAACACTGCGTTTTCAAACGTATTATCTCCCGCTATCGTAAGCTTTTCGGTTACATAAACAAAGCTTTCCAGCTTTACGCTTTCGGCTGCTTTCTCAATAGCCAAACGAGCGTTTGCGCCCGTTTCAACAGCCTTTTCCGTTTCCTTTTCGCCGGATATCTTCTCTTTTCCGTAAAACGCCGCCGCTATCTCCTTATACAAAGCCGAATAGCCCTCCATATTCTTGGGCGGCTCGGCAGCAAGCACAGCGATGTCCGCTTGATTTAGCGTATACGCTTCCCTCTCCGAAAGCGCCGACAAAGTAAAAACCGCGTCAGGCTTCAGATCGATTATCTCGTCTATGTTCGGATTTTCGGTACTGCCGACTTTTTTTGCCGTAAGCCCTTGCGGATAGTCGCAGTAATCGCTTATGCCCACCAGCTTATCCTTAAATCCCAGCTCGCAGATTATCTCCGTCACGGCGGGAGAAAGGCTGACTATCTTTTCGGGAGCTTTTTGCAGCGTCACGCCGCAGGACTTTGCGGGAAAAGGTGACGACACGGCGCTTTCGCCGCTCTCTACGGATATTTCATCGGGTGTGTTCTTTTTGGAACAGCCTGAAAGCATTGTCCCGCACAATAATATGCACAAAGTTTTTTTCAGAAAATTTTTCATAATGTAAACTCCGATCTTGATATAATTAAATACTAATTCTTCATTAAAAGCAGATACACTATCTTATTTTCTCTCCCCGCTTTGCGTGGGTGGGAATATGGATTATGTATCAAATATCCAATCCCAAAGCCAATCTTCCGTCGACCCAATCAACGAACTGACGAGCCGTTCTGGGAGAACGCCCTCCGCGTTTCAGCGCGAAACGCTCCGCCGCCGCAAAAAGCTTCTCTTCGGGTATTTCCAAACGCTTGTCCTCGGCAAGCTTTTGAACAATATCGAGATAGACCCGCTTATCGGGCTTCATAAACGTTACAAATAGACCAAATCTATCGGACAGCGACATACTCTCGTCAATCGCGTCCGCACCCGAGACCTCGCGGTCGGCTATCGTTTCGCGGATTATCTTGCGACGATTGGTGGTGGCGTAAATAAGTATATTATCGGGCTTTGCGGCAAGCGATCCCTCCAGAATACCTTTAAGTATCCCGAAACGATCGTCGTTTTCGGAAAACGAAAGGTCGTCTATAAGCACTATAAAATGCAGCGGAATATCTCTCAGTTTGCGGAACAATTGGGGGATAAGCTCGATATCGTTTTTAAGCACCTCCACCATTCGCAAGTATTTGGATTCGTTCAAAACGGCTTTTACAGTAGAGGATTTTCCCGTGCCGCGGTCGCCATAAAGCAGAACGTTCTGCGCCGGCTTTCCCGAAAGGAAGCAAACGGTGTTGTCCACGACCTGTTTTCGCTGCTCCTCATAATTTTTGAGATCCGAAAGCTTGATCGTATCGGGAAAATCTATCGGGTGAAGCTCGCCGTCAAACGTAAACGCCTTATACCTCGCGAACATTCCGCTTCCGTGCGTTCTAACATAATCCAGGAAATAATCCGGCGTATAATTGAATACTCCGTTGTCATAAAGCGGCAGCTTGCCGAAATCCAACGTATCGTAAAATGTGTTAAGCCGTATCTGTATCTGCGCGGCGGTCTCTTCGCACAGCGAACGCAGTACCTCCAAATCGTATCTCAGCGCGTCCTTGCGCAAACACGAAAGATCCGCCTTTGAGACCTCGCCGAATGCGAACTCGTTCAGCACAGGCGAATCGGAAAAGACCAAAATATCGTGAAAGTACTCTGAAAGCGGCTTGCCGCTTTTCAGCACCGTTGACGCTATCTCCGCGTAGCCCTCGAAGCTTTCCTCGGCGGACTTGCCGAACAGCTTTTTGAACCCCAGCAATACGGGGTCGTTTTTCACATTAAAGCAGCATAAGCTTGCTATCTTGTTTCTGAATTCCTGCATTTCGTTCTCCTTTATGGTCTTTGTGTTCTGTTTTTTGTTCTTTCTCCCCCGCTCCGCGTGGGAGAAAGAACGCCGGGTTTTAATTTGTCAGCCGATCGACTTTATCAGCTCGTCGAGGTCGTCAAGGGTGTTCATACCCGCGAATTTGTTGCGAAGGCTCGCCGCGCCATCGATTCCCTTTATATACCACGCCGCCTGCCGTCTCGCCTCTTTCATTCCCATGCACTCTCCCTTATCCTCAACAAGCAAAGCGATATGACGGCGCATTATATCCAGCTTTTCTTCAAGCTTCGGCTCGGGGCGAGGCTCTTTACCCTCAAAATGATCGCGTATCTGCCCGAAAAGCCACGGTCTGCCGTAGCTTCCGCGACCTATCATCACCAGATCGCACCCGGTATATCCATACATTCTCACGCAGTCCTCAACGCTCTGAACATCGCCGTTTCCGATAACGGGTATCGAAACCGCACGTTTCACTGCCCTAATAATATCCCAATCGGCTTTGCCCGAATATAACTGCTCTTTCGTCCGTCCATGTACCGCGACAGCCGCCGCTCCGTTTTCTTCGGCTATTTGAGCCAACTCCACGGCGTTTTTTGAACTCTCGTCCCAGCCAGCGCGTAACTTCACCGTTACGGGGATATCCGTTGCTTCAGCCGCCGCTCTTATCAGTTCCCCGAAAAGCTCCGGAGTTTTCATAAGCGCGCTCCCTGCGCCGCCACGGACAATCTTTGGCATGGGACACCCGGCATTGATGTCTATTATATCGGGCGCGTACCGCTCGGCGATCTTCACTGCTTTCGCCATAAAATCGGGTTCAGCCCCGAAAAGCTGCACCGCCATGGGGCGCTCGATTGCGCTCACCGAGAGCAGCTCGGCGGTCTTGCGGTCGGAGTAGCACAAGCCCTTGCAGCTTGCCATTTCCCCGACGCAATACGCCGCGCCGAACTCCTTCGCGATAAGTCGATACGCCTTGTCCGCAACGCTTGCCATTGGGGCAAGCGCGGCGGTTTTCTCTATCTTAACCTGTCCGATATGTATATATTCCAAAATTTTACAATCCTTATTTCATTTGTTCTCTTGATGACGGTTGTCGAAAGTACCTATCTGCTCCGAATACAAAAACAATAGGTCGATAAGCGATTTATGATACGGAATAAATTCGCCGTCCTCTATCATCGTGAGTATTTCCTCTTTTGTCGCCCACCTGACTGCTTGAACTTCCTCATACTGAAGCTTCAGCGAGGATATATCAACATCGCGCTTTAAACACCAAATGTCATCGATTCCACCGTCAAAATTTATCGTTATGCGCGGTCTTTCACCGTCAAGCAATATCGGTAGACCTATCTCTTCCATGACCTCGCGCTCGGCGGCGGTTTGGCTCGTGTCTTCCGAAATAGCAGAGCCGCCGACGGTCACATCCCACATATTGCTCCAGCCCTCCTTAAACGGCTGACGCTGCTGTATCAGCATTCTCCCATCACTGCCGAATATGCAGACATGTACCGCAAGGTGATAACGCTTGGGAGGTATCTGTTCGCCACGCTCCATGATCTCGCCCGTTTTTACACGGTCAATATCGTAAAGATCCCATTTTTCAGCCATTCCGTAACCTCCTCTGCCGATTTTCACAAAATATTCATTTTATATTTTACCACAATTCCGAAAACTTTTCAAGAGGGGTGTTGTAATTTTATGAAAAATGTGCTACAATATATTGGAAAGATTTTAGATAAAATTACAATTATTGGAAAACAGGTGAAATATGGAAGTTTCTAAGAAAAACGCAGCAAGCAAAAGCGGCAGAGTGTATTTGCTTGACGAGATACGCGGCTTTGCGATACTTTGCATGGTGGTCTACCACGCAATGTTCAATCTTAAATATTCGTTCGGAGTGGACGTTCCGATATTCTTTGAAAGCTGGTTCGACATTATCCGCGATATATTCGCGGGCGCGTTCATCTTCATTTCGGGGATAATGTGCCGCTATTCCCACGACAATGTTCGTCGCGGCGCTCAATGTTTTATTCTCGGAATGCTGATCACGTTTGTGGTGCCGTTCTTTGGGTCGGATATCAAGTTCGGTATACTGCATATGCTGGGCATTTCTATGATGATTTACGGACTGCTGTCACGTTTTCTCGAAAAGATACCGCCCATAGTCGGATTTTCGGTATTCGCTCTGCTTGCCGCATTTACATGGAACGCCTCAAACGGCTTTGTGGGCTTTGGCGGCTCTTTTAGGTGGGTTTTTCCCCAAAAGGCACATGATGTGGGCGTGCTGTATCCGCTTGGAATACTCCCGAATAAGTTCTACTCCTCCGACTTTTTCCCGCTTATGCCGTGGCTTTTCGTCTTTCTGGCAGGAAGCTTTATGGGTTATTGGTTCAAAAACGGATCCATGCCGCGGATGTTCTACAATTCGCACTGCAAGTGGCTTGCGGCAGTCGGACGCGCGACTATCTGGATATATATTCTGCATGTTCCGCTGATATACGGAATTTTTTCTCTTATTTTTCGATAAATGTCAAATAAATCGGAAGTATTTTTGGGGTTGCATTTTTCATAAAAGTGTTGTATAATAATGAAAGCGTTGGTTTTAACGAAGTACCGATAAAATCTATGTTTCTTTAACACAGGACAGCCTTTTCCGCCATCGGCGGGAAAAAGCTTTGACAAAATAAAGACCGATTTCCGTTGCGCGAGTTAACGCTCCGTGCGGAAGATCGTTTTGAATTAAGGAAAGGCAGGCAAATATGGCTAACACAAAAACAATTCCCGCTATCTCCCTTCGCGGACTGGTGGTATTTCCTTCTATGGTGCTGCACTTTGACGTGGGACGCGAACGCTCGGTGAACGCTCTCAAGGCGGCGGCAAAAGACAGCGGCGAGATATTTCTTGTGGCGCAGCGTGACGCGTCCGAAACAGCTCCGACCGCAAAGGACATTTACAGCATCGGCGTTGTGGGAATGATAAAGCAGCTTTTGACTACGCCCGACGGCACAACAAGAGTACTCGTTGAGGGGCTTTATCGCGCAAAGGCAGTAAAGGCGCTTTTCAGCGGCGACTATCTGAGATACGAAGTGAAAGCGTACCCCTCGCGTGGCACGGCGCTCTCCGAATCCACACAAGCGGCGGCAAAACGCGCTTTGAAAGAGACCTTTGAAACATACGCGCAAATAACCCCCAAAATGCCGAAAGACCTCTACGAAAGCATCATAACCGAGGAAGACTGCGCGCGGCTTTTCGACAAGGTAGTATTCAACATTGCGCTGAAGGTTGAGGATAAGCAGACGCTGCTTGAAACAAACGGAGTTCTTCAAAGAATAAAGCTGCTTATCTCGATGATGGAAGCCGAGATAGAAATTATGATGACCGAGCTTGAAATTCAAGAGCAGGTTCGCGAATCGGTCGATAAAAACCAGCGCGACTACTATCTGCGCGAGCAGCTTCGCGCCATATCTCGTCAGCTTGGCGACGAAGGCGACCCGACGGAGGAATGTGACGAGTACATACAAAAAATAAAAGCGCTGAAGCTCCCCGAAGAGTCAGAGGAAAAACTTATCAAAGAGGCGGAAAAGCTGCGCCGTATGTCCGGCTCATCTCAAGAGTCGGCGGTGCTTCGCACTTATCTTGATACAGTGCTTGCCGTGCCGTTCAACAAGCGCACAAAGGATAAGCTCAACATAGACTCCGTGGAGAAAAAGCTCGACCATGACCATTACGGGTTAAAGAAAGTCAAAGAGCGTATTCTTGAAACTCTGTCGGTAAGAGCGCTCGCTCCCGATGTTAAAGGACAGATAATCTGTCTGTACGGTCCTCCCGGAGTGGGCAAGACCTCGATTGGGCGCTCAATAGCGGACGCTTTGGGAAGAAAATACGCAAGGATATCTCTCGGCGGCGTACATGACGAAGCGGAAATTCGCGGTCACAGAAAAACGTATGTCGGCGCGATGCCCGGGCGTATCGTAAAGGCGCTCACTCAAGCGAAGAGCATAAACCCCGTAATACTGCTGGACGAAATAGATAAAATGGGCAGCGATTATAAGGGCGACCCATCCTCGGCGATGCTTGAGGTGCTCGACGCAGAGCAAAACAACGCATTTGTTGATAACTACCTTGAAGTGCCGATAGACTTAAGCGAGGTGCTGTTCATCACCACGGCAAATGATACAAGCACTATTCCCGCGCCGTTGCTTGACAGAATGGAGGTCATTGAGCTTTCCAGCTATACGCGCGAAGAAAAGTTCAACATCGCGAAACGTCACCTTGTGCCGAAGCAGCTCAAGAAAAACGGCGAAAGCTCTAAAACTCTGAAGATCAGCGACAAAGCACTGTATTCGATCATCGACAGCTACACCCGCGAAGCAGGCGTGCGCAAGCTTGAGCGCAGAATAGGCGAAATATGCCGCAAAACCGCTAAGAAGCTTGTTTCGGGAGAAAAAGAAGTAAGAGTTACCGACGCGAACATCGAGGAATTTCTCGGAGTTAAGAAGTTCAAGCCGGAAGTGCTTGCCGCTCACGATGAGGTGGGCTTGGTAAACGGTCTGGCGTGGACTTCCGTTGGCGGAACTATGCTTCCTCTGGAGGTTTTGGTGCTTGAAGGCACGGGAAAGACCGAGTTTACAGGACAGCTTGGCGATGTGATGAAGGAATCCGCAAAGATCGCGGTGTCTTTAACGCGCTCTCTCGCCGAAAAATACGGCATAGACCCCGGTTTCTACAAAGACAAAGACATTCATATCCATGCGCCTGAGGGAGCAGTCCCCAAGGACGGACCCTCGGCGGGCGTTACGCTTACCACGGCGCTTGTTTCCGCTCTTTCTGGAACTCCCGTGCGCCGCGACGTTGCGATGACGGGCGAGATAACTCTGCGCGGAAAGGTGCTGCCTATCGGCGGTCTAAAGGAAAAATCCATGGCGGCTTACCGTGCGGGCATCAAGACAGTCTGCATTCCAAATGATAACGTTCCCGACTTGGAAGAAATCGATGAAAAGGTAAAGGAAAACATCCGCTTTGTTCCCGCAGAGGATATTGAAACGGTACTTGAAACGGCGCTTGTCCGCGAAAACTGCACGCTTGTAAAGCGGGAAGCCTCCAAGCTTAAAACCAAGCCCGTTACCAAAAAGAATGAACGCAAGCCGGTTCTGAATGCATGATTTGGGGTGCTGTTTACGGCGACATAATCGGCTCGTACTACTAGGTTCACTGTACAAAAAACTTCGATTTCGAGCTGCACAAAGAATCCGTGTTCACGGACGACACAGTGATGACAGCGGCGGTCTGTGAAGCGATAATGCTGAACCCCGCGCCGATCTCTCCGCTTGAAATAAAAAAACGCGCCAAGGAATACGCGGCGCAGTACAAATCATTCTATTCACGTTATCCCAACGCGGGATTTGGGCAGATGTTCTCGGAATGGGCGCAGTCAAGCTCTCTTTATAAGCAGCGAAGCTACGCAAACGGCGGCGCTATGCGCGTTATCCCGATAGGGTACGCGTATGATACTCTCGAACAAACGCTTTTGCAAACGAAAGCAAGCTGTCTGTACACTCACAACAACAAAGAGGCGATAGCCGCCGCGAAAGCTGTCGCGGCGGCTGTTTGGCTTGCTCGGCACAGCAAGTCCAAAAACGAGATACGGGAATATATTGAGCGGGAGTTCCGATATAAGCTTTCCTCGCCGATAGAAAAGATACGCGAAAATTACGCGTTTGACAGCCGCGCGGAGTATTCGGTGCCGCCCGCTATAAACGCTTTTTTGCAGTCAAATGACTACGAAAGCGCCGTTCGGAACGCGGTCTCGCTTGGCGGTGACGCGGACACTATGGCGTGTATCGCAGGCGGCATTGCAGAAGCGTTTTACAGCAAAATTCCGCAGCACATCGCGGTTTTTTGCGATATGAGACTGGACGTGTCGATCAAGAAGGTCATAAAAAGCTTTATTGAGGTAACCAATGGACAGAAAAACGGAAAATGAGATTGCGCAGTTCTTTCAAAAGCGCGTTCGCGAACGCATACTGTATCTGATGCACTCGAAAAAGCGCGGAGAGGTTTTCGCTAAGCTCGCGCACAACGCCGAGGACTATCTAGACTGCGCTTTGACAGTTGAAAAAAGCGAACGTCCGCTTGACAAGGAAACTATCGGGAAATATCTAGGCAAAACGGTTTATGTTATGGAATGTCACTCTCCCCCAGACGGCGAATTTGCGAACCTTGACGCGGTGTTGGACACGCTTTGGAGCTGCGGCATTCCGTACATACTTTATGGAAACAGCTGCCTTTATGTTGAAACGGAATATGATTTTATGACTCACGCGGCATATTTACTGAAAAGGAACGACAAACCATGAACTACAATAACGCTAAATTTCACACCTCCTACGGAAAGTTTGAGCAAATACCACCGTGCGACCGTGCCGAAATAGCTTTTTCGGGACGATCAAACGTAGGAAAATCCTCACTGATAAACAAGGTCTTTAACCGAAAAAATCTCGCGCGGGTATCGGCGACCCCCGGAAAGACCGCGACTATCAACTTCTACGAACTGGAAAATATTTATATAGTCGATCTTCCCGGCTATGGATACGCGAAAGTATCAAAAGCGGAAAAGCAAAGCTGGAACAGGCTTATAGGCGGGTATCTCTCATCGGAACGCGAGCTTTCTCTGGTATTTCAGCTTATAGATTTCAGGCACTCCCCCACTGCCGACGATGTTTCTATGGTGAATTATCTTATCGACTGCGGATTTCCGTTCGTTGTCGTGCTTACTAAAGCTGATAAACTCTCCAAAAAACAGCGTGAGGAAAGGCGCAGAGCGCTCCTTACCGAGCTGCCTTGCGCCGAAGATATAACGATTATCGAGTTCTCCGCCGAAACGGGTGAGGGCGTTGATAATATCCGCGCCATAATCGAGGAGATTGCCGCCGAGGAATGATCACAAATACTCCGCAAGCCAGTTGACGACACACTCCAGAAGCTTGCCGCAGCACACCCAGATCATCGTGTTTGACATTATCATCACCGCGCGTTCTTCACCTGTTAATTGCTGATATTTAGATTTGTTGAACACTTCAAAAAGCAGATTTACAACGCCCCAGACAGCGTAAATAACATAACCTGCTCTATCGTACCACACATTCACTAAAGGAAACCCAAAAACAATAACTATTACTCGCCCAAGAAAATAATCCTCCGTGTGTATATTAAGCCGTAAAGTCAGAATAATCGGCAAAACACCGCCGACTAATATCATAAGCAGCGGAAATATCAGCGTGGAAACGATCCCTATTCCCGAAACGACAACTTTTCCGAGTATCAGTCCGGTTATCAGATCAAACGCTCCACACAGCGCGGTAAATACGGGTATTATCAATGCTTTTATACACTCTAACGGCGTGAAATCTTCTTTCACCGAAGCACCCCCTTTGGGTTTACCTTATTATAACACTTTTTATGTGCTATGTCAATGTTTCGTTTTCCTCAACATTTTTTCTTTTTTCTATTGACAAATCGCAAAGTTTGTGATATAATTAAATAGTTATTCGGAGAGGTATCGAAGTGGTCATA
>DKXD01000051.1:498-5814 GCA_002492075.1 Ruminococcaceae bacterium UBA7135 | reverse complement strand
TATTTCTGGGTTTCTTATATTCTTAATTTCTGTATTATATAAGGAAGGACTGTCGTTTGACTGGCGTTTGACTGTCGCTTGGCTGTCGCTTTGACTGTCGCCTGAACCGTTTGCGTCGTATTCAAGCAGCGTTATAATGCTGAATTTCGGCATTATTTTGACTGTCACTTTGCCTGTCGATTTTAAGCGGTTTAGTATCGTTCTTGCCTGTCGCGTTGAAACCCCGCATTTTTCTGTAATTTCCGTATAAGTTGTGACAAGCTGCCCGCGTTTTACATCTACGCCTTTAAATCGTCTGTCGCTCCATGCCGCACTCAATAGCAGCCATAGATAAACGTGGGTCGTTTCCTTGTCATCGAACCACTCCCAATCTTTCAGATCGTTTGGTAGTTTCACAAAACCCATACGTATCACTCCTTTCTTGCTCAGAGCATACAACAGAAAAAACTGCACTTTTCTGCACAACACAAAACCTCTCCGCGGAAAGATACAGAAAAATCCCCCCGCTTTACAGCGGGAGGATAAAATCCAAATCTTCGATTTGCTATCAGCCTGTAAGCTTCTTTTCCATTTCCGTCGGGTTGTTTGAATACTCCAGCGCGGTCTGATAGGATATCTTTCCGCTTCTGTACAGCTTTGCAAGGCTGTCTATAAGAGTTGTCATACCCTGCTGCGCTGCTCCCTGCATAGTCGACTCCATTTGAGCTACCTTGTTTGAGCGGATAAGGTTCTTGATAGCGTCCGTTCCCAGCATAACCTCTACTGCCGCGCATCTGCCTTTCTTGTCCTGAAGCGGCACAAGAGTCTGCGCCAACACGCCCTGTATCATATTCGCAAGCTGCGAACGCACCTGCTCCTTTGATTCTACAGGGCAGACGTCGATTATACGGTCTACCGTCTGTGCGGCAGAGGACGTATGAAGCGTTCCGAATACCAAGTGACCCGTTTCAGCCGCCGTAAGCGCGAGCATAATAGTCTCGTAATCACGCATCTCACCGATAAGTATAACGTCCGGATCCTCACGCAGCGCACTTCTCAAAGCGTAGTCGAAGGACTTCACGTCACGTCCGATCTCGCGCTGATGAATGGTCGCCTTTGCCTGAGTATAGCGATACTCGATAGGGTCTTCAATTGTAATGATGTGACACGGACGCGTCTCATTGATGTACTGTATCATCGCCGCAAGCGTCGTAGATTTGCCCGCGCCCGTAGGTCCGGTAACCAGAACAAGTCCCTTGCGCTTTTTGGCAAGCTCCAGCACCACCGACGGCATACCCAGCTCGTCGAGGCTCGGTATCTCCGAATTCAGCAAGCGAATAGCACACGCAAGCTTGCCCTCTTGATGGAACACGTTTACACGCTGTCTGGCACCGTTTTTCAGCTCAAACGAAAAGTCGATATCGTGTCCCTCGGTGAGCATTTTCTCCTGCTCGGCAGACAAGATCGAAACGATAGTGCGGTGTACCACCTGATCCGAAAGCTCCTGATACTTTTGAAGCTCTCCGTTTACTCTGATAACCGTAGGCGAGCCGACCGTCAAATGAATATCCGAAGCGTTCAAAGCCCGCGCCTGCATTATAAATTCTTCAAATGTCATAATCTACTCCTTATCATTTTTCAAACCGTATCTGTGCAAAGCCGAACACTGCAAGGCTGCACGATAATATTCCGTTATAAACCGCTGTGCTATTTGATCTTAAACTGTATACCGCTTGCGGAGAAATATGCCTCATCGCAGGAATTCGCTATGCGCTGATTAACGCGCCCCATAATGTCTCTGTACGCCGCCTGCACGGGGTCTGCGGGTCTTACGGAAAAGCCTGTTTCAAGAGTGATTATGATAACGCTGCCGTGGTTTTCCGCGACCTTATCGCGCATTTTTGTCACTCCGTCGATCACGCGCTTTTCTATCTGCTTTTTCATGTCGTCACCAAGCTCGCCCCGGTCTTTGGGACACATATCATCCATGACCAATCTTGCATACGAAGATACGCTGTCAAAAATGACGAACTTATGATCCTTTACCTCGTCGGCGGGCACGAGCGTATTATTATTGACAATATCCCACTCCACGCCGTTTTTCTCGGTGCTGAACTTTATTCGGTTCATAACATCCGTATCAAGCTCGCCGCCCACTCTTAAAAAAAGCACATAATCGAACGCCGCAAAATTCGTAACGGCAAAGCGAGCTTTTCCGCTTGCCGCACCGCCGGTGATCAATATCGAATCTGCCATAATTTATTCCTTTCCAAAAAATGTTTTTGTTATATTTCATTATACCACATATTTCACAAAAAGCAAATAGGTTGTCAAATTTTTTTTGCTTTTTTTGCAGATCACCGTCGCGGAGCGCTTTGCGCCGAGCGGCTTGCGAAAAAGCGCAATTTCCCTTGCGAAACGGGCTTTTATGCAGACGAAACGCTCTCTCAACAGGGAGAGAGCGTTAAAACCAATGTTCCGTTATATTCCCGCCAAGATCGCGCTTAATACCACAGCCGCAAAACACCCCAGAAACCCAAGCGCGTATGTTTTGCGCGGGCGCATTCCCATGTGTACCGTGCCGCCGCGGGACAGTCTCATCAGCAGCACCGACATATCCGCCGAATACACGGCTCCCGCCGCCACGGCGGCAATGCGAATTACCGCCGACACTATCACAAGCGGTGAACCCGCCGCAGCCTGCAAAACTCCCCCCATGGCGCACAAAAACGGAGCGCTCCATACAAGAATATCCCCCGGCGCGAAAAAACCCAGAACGAACTCAACCGCCAAAAACGCCGCTCCCAAAAGCGCCTGACGCAGAAACACCTCTCCAAACGTGCCGGCAAGCATTTGTGATATTCCGTTCATTGCGGTCTCCGACAGCCCCGAGCCCTCCCAAAACGCCAGACGCGCTCCCGCTGCCGCTCCCGCTGCCGCCGTAAAAGCCATAAGGAGTTTTGTTCCGTGCCGATGCAGCTCTGGTGCGCGGATATGCTCGCGTGGTGTTTCGGAAGAGGTCTTCGACGACACCTCGGACGGTTCGGGCTTGTCCGACGGCTCAAATTCGCTTGAAAGCATTTTTTTTGGTATTTCCGCAACATTTTCCATAAGTCTCTCCTTTTCCGACAGTCCTTGTTTTGTAAAATATATTCGATGAAACCGTAAAAAATACCATAATTTCAAAAAAAACGGTTGACATATCGCGCAATTTGTGTTACATTATAATAGTGGGCGTTTGCGACACAAAGCGGCAAACAGCAGACCGATTTTCAATAAAAAGAGCACAAAATTTATTTCTCCCCCACGAAGCGGAGGAGAAAAATAAAACGGTGCGTATGCTTTTACCGGCAGGTCGGTATCAATTCTTTATCGAGGTATTTGTTATGAAATATGACGTTATAATAATCGGCGCGGGACCCGCGGGCATTTTCACCGCTATAGAAATGCTGCGGCGCGGTTCCAAAAAAAGAATACTTATCGTTGAAAAGGGCGTTGCGGTTGAAGAAAGAAGCTGCCCCAAGTCCAAGACCAAAAAGTGTATGAACTGCAAGCCGTACTGCCACATCACTACGGGCTTTTCGGGCGCGGGCGCGTTCTCGGACGGCAAGCTTTCGCTTTCCTGCGAGGTGGGCGGGCTGCTGCCCGAGCTTATTGGCGAACAAAAGGCACAGGAGACCATAGACTACACCGACAAGATATATCTGGAATTCGGAGCGGATACTCACGTTGAGGGAGTGTCCGACCCCGAAAAAATCCGCGAAATACGCAAGAAAGCGATAAACGCGAACCTGAAGCTTGTGGACTGCCCTATCCGTCACCTTGGCACGGAAATGGCGCAGCAGCTCTACACGCGTATCGAAAAGTACCTTCTCGAAAACGGTATCGATATACTGTTCTCTCATTCTTGCCTTGACATAATCGTTGAGGACGGCGTTTGCAAGGGCGTTTTGATAGCGGATAATCACGGCGCGGAACAAGTGATAAACGGCAGCGAAATAGTTATTGCAACAGGACGCAAAGGCGCGGACTGGCTGCAAAAGGTCTGCGAAACGCACGAGATCGACCACCGCTCGGGAACCGTCGATATCGGCGTACGCGTGGAGGTCCGCAACGAGATAATGGAGGAAGTAAACTCCGTGCTGTATGAATCGAAGCTTATAGGATATCCCGCGCCGTTCCGCAACAAAGTGCGCACGTTCTGTCAGAACCCGGGCGGCTTTGTCGCTCAGGAGAATTACGACAACGGCTTGGCGGTCGTAAACGGACACTCGTTCAAGGAACTGAAAAGCGACAACACCAATCTCGCTATTCTTTGCTCGCATAACTTCTCCGTGCCGTTCAATCAGCCGATAGCGTACGCTCAAAAGGTGGGCGAGCTGTGCAATATGCTCGGCAACGGACAGATCCTCGTACAGCGCTACGGCGATATTCTTGACGGCAAGCGCACTTGGGATAAGGAACTGACGTTTTCCAACGTCAAACCCACGCTGCCAGACGCGGTGGCGGGAGATATCACCGCCGCCATTCCCTATCGCACCATGACGAACATCATAAACTTCATCAAGGCGGTGGACAACGTCGTTCCGGGCTTTGCGAGCCACGAAACGCTGCTTTATTCGCCGGAGCTTAAATTCTACTCCAACCGCATAAAAATGGACGAGCATTTCAACACAAACATTCGCGGGCTGCATTGCCTCGGCGACTCCAGCGGCTGGACGCGCGGACTGATGATGGCTTCCGTTATGGGAGTGCTTATGGGCAGAGAGCTGACAAAGGAGCAAGCGTCGGAATGATAGGCGCGCTTGTTTGATTATACCGTTTTTTACCGAAGTGTCACTGTGATTTTATAGTCTTGCGACTATATCTCCAATATCGCCGTCAATGCATATCGACCTTTGCTCTATTTCCCGCGGGCAGTACGCCTCGCCGTAATTTATACAGACGTAAAAGGCATTCGGGTCGTTCTCTGTCATTTTCCAAAACGGATATTTTATAATTCCCGGAGTATTCATTCCAACGCCGAGCTCCAAAAACAGAGTATTATGCCCCGCGCCCGCGCGAATGAAGTCCGAGTAACGTTTTGCGGCAATATGCCAGTCCCCGTCCTCAACAAACGTATCATCGGAGCGCAGGTTCATCGTCATTGGCTTGCCGCAGTGCGGACATTTCGGAATAAGCTCCGACGGTACGCTCATATTCGTTCGGTGCTCGTACATCTGTCTGATAATTTTCTCGTTGTCGAATGTCTCATTGCAGCATGGCTCGGAGCATTGAAAAAGTCCATAGTCGCCTTGCGTGTAGAAAAGCCGTTTTTTATCAAAGCCCGCCTTTTGA
>DKXD01000051.1:0-213 GCA_002492075.1 Ruminococcaceae bacterium UBA7135 | reverse complement strand
TTTATCAAAGCCCGCCTTTTGAAAGCAATGATCGACGTTTGTTGTAATTACAAAATAGTCCTTGTTTTTTACAGTCTCAAACAGATCGTTATATACGGGTTTGGGTGCATCCATATAACGGTTGACGTAAATATATCGGCTCCAATATGCCCAGAATTCTTCCCGGGTCTCAAACGGATAAAAGCCTCCCGAATACATCTCGTATACCGTCTT
>DKXD01000100.1 GCA_002492075.1 Ruminococcaceae bacterium UBA7135 | reverse complement strand
GCTTTGTGCGGTGTTGCCTTAAGTGATTCCTTACGCTCGACTACCGTACCGCCGCAAAATGTGACCACCTGTCTTGAAAATTGGTTCTTAAGCGTTGAAAACATACGCTCGATCGCTTTTGCATCAGCATTTTTGGGAAGAGCGTTTACCATACGTATTCCCAATCCGTCAAGAATCGTCGGCGGCTGATCGCCCTCGTTCCAGCTCTTACGGTGTCCCTTGCCGCCGAAATCGTGTGTCAGAAATTCCGAACCGTTATCCACATAGATCAGCTTTGGACGACCGCACCGCAATATCCCATGCCTCAGCGCCAGAACCGTACTGTCCATACAGGGGTTGTCCGTGATGTTCCAGCCTGTAAGCAGTCCCGTTTTTGCGTCCAGATAAGCTGTTACGTATAGTCTGTGCTGCCTCCCATTCTCGCCGAGCGTGATAAAGTCCAACGTATGGTTATCCGCCACCCAGACGTCATTTACGTGCAGATCGTCATACAGTCTAATTATGTACGGTACGACATTGTCATTTGCAGCCTTATCTCCATTACGCATAAATTCCGTAATATAAAACGGCAGCCGCTCGACCTGACGGCGAAATGTGCGTTCTGACGGTATATCCGCCATATCCTCCGGATAAAACTCTTTCGTCCATTCGATAGTGGTCTTATAGCATCCGCTTACCGTATTGCGGTTTTCTGTCAGATATATCCACTTAAAATAATCCCAGATATGCGGCGGTATTGACGTTTTGCCCTTGTTATGCCCGCCTCTGTGATCAATCAGTCCGTCAAGATCGTTTTCCTTATACGCTTTGTATTTGCGGTATAGAATATCTATGCTTATAGCCAGATCGGGATATTTCAGACGCTGCGCCGCCACAAACATTTCGTCAATCTCCGATTTGCTGTAACGCTTCAGATTTCGCTCTCTGGTTTCTTGCCATTCTTGAACTATTTTGCTCCATATGGCGACTTCATCTCGCTGATCACGGGACAGATCCGCAAGTGTTATTTGTCTCGGATCGGGATTTTCAGCCTTTTTAGAGGGCTTTTTTAGCGGCTCTAAACCGAGTTTTTTGCGCTGTTCGTTTGCCCACTTGCGCTGTTCTTTTTCACTTAATGCAGGCAGCGGGACGCGATATTCTTCGCGCTTGTTTAAGGCGTTGGTAGTCGTATCGCATTCCAGTTTACCGTTTTGGCATAGCCTGCGTGCATGCCTTTCCGAACACCCTTTCAGCTCCGCGACCTGTGCCGTAGTCAAATACTCCAAAAAAATCTCTCCTTTCGTAAAAATTTTCCAAAAACCTCTTGACAAATGTCCTCGGCTCTGATATACTAATCATAGAGCCTTTTGTTCATCTTCGAGATTATCCAGAACATCATGCAGAAGCGACTGCGCTGTCGAAATTAGCTGTCGTTTCTGCGAGGGCTCTATTTTTTTGTCCTTTCTGTCCTCTTTGAGGAGCAGATCAATCTCACAAAACCAGCCCACGAGATGATCGTATGTTCTCTCGGTAAACTCTTGCTTTGTCATATATTCACCCCTCTCTTGACCTGCCATCATCAGCGCGGAGCGGTCATTCTCCGCGGACGGACAACCGGGGTTGTCCGTTTCGGCTTTACTTGATCTTATCCAATATGATGCCGCGATAAAGCTTGATAGCGTCAAAATACGTCCCGATAAAGTCGCACATCTTTTCCTCGTCAACGTTATCCAGATCAATGTCGTATGAGTACGCGATCGCGTGAACCAGCTCGTGTGTGACGATCTTCTCCATTACTCCTTTGGGGAGGTCACCGTCTATGTAAATCTCACATTTCCGCAGCAGCGTTACTCCATTTAAGGACGGCTGACCGTTCTCATCGGTGAGCTCATCGTGGGTCTCCGATACAAAACGCACCTTCCATTCAAACCCGTTGATTATTATTGTTATCATTGTGTCGCCTCTCTTTCAGCTTGTTTTGTTCTGCACACATTTCGTCAACAAGCTCTGCCATATCATTGACCAACTGTGCCGCCTTTGCCATGTCTGCCCGTATTGCTCTTAAACCGCCGAACAGATCATCGGAGAGCGGCTGTTCTTTGCTCGTTGGCGTATCAAAAACGCTGTGTGTTTCGCTGTTTTCCTCGCCGTCCTCAATCATATGTATGTTGACGTTATCCTCAAACCACTCAAACGCCCTCGCGCATAAGTCCCACTCTGCTTCCTCGCGGTCTACAAAATAGTGACCGCAGCTCACGCCCTCGCCGTCGTCATCAACCTGCCATACCGCGTAAGGGCTTGGAGCGGTAGGCGACTTACCCATAACGTAGCCGTTTGCCTCCGCGATGAGCACGTAGCTCTGAATTTGTGTTATCCCGATAACTATCATAAAATCTCCTCCTCAGTCCACAAATGTCCGCTTGATGTAATCGAACACCCCGAAGAACTCTCCGTTGACGAAAACGTTCCCGATCGTGTCGCTGTCGGGCGTGATCTCGAGCTGACGCACCTTTACGCCCAGCGCCGCGAGCGCGGCTGTGATAATGGGCTTTTTGTCTTTAATCTTCATCATAATCCTCCTCACCGAAAATGACTACCGAATATGTTCGCTGTTCAAGCGTTTCCACCGTATTATCGAAAGCCCTGTCGTTTCCCCAATGCTCACGGATAAAATCAAGCTCCTCGTCATCAGCACGTTCGGATTCAAGCCCTTCTGCTTTATCTTCATCGCAATAATAGCACCACTCCGCTTCAATTTCGAGCGTTCTCAAGCCGTTTTCTTCGGCATACTCGACCAACTCGTACACATCGCGGGCAGCGTCGGCATCCATAATATAACCGCCGACAAAAATCTCCTCGTCATCATTGATGACAATGTGTGTAAATGTAATGTTCACGATATTTTTCTCCCTATCATCTCATCAGTAGAGCAGCAAAACACGTCTGCTGCCGCGACAACAACCCGGAGCGGCGGTATCTTGTACCCCGTCTCATAACTGTTGACGTTCTGCTGCGTAATTCCTATGCGCTGCGCGAGGTCGGCTTGCGTCATACGGCGTTCCTCGCGCTTTTGCCGTAATATATCGCCGAATTTCATCTTAAAACCTCCTTTTTAAGGCGTTAAAACCCTGTTTTAACCATTGATCTCCGCGAACAGGCTCGCGATCTCGCTGTTCAGCTCCGCGATCTCCTCCGCGCGTTCCGCCGTGTAGGGCTTCATCGGAGCGAGTTCGTCCTCGCCGAGCGGTAATTCATCAAAATCCATAGCCCGTTCTCCTTATTTATAAAAATTTTTCCTATATCTGCAAATAGATGCATCTGCAAATTGACGCATTGCTTATAGCAATTCAGTCATCAAAAATGCGCATTGATTCTACAACCATTCGTGCAAGTTCTTCTGCTTTTTGATCCACAGCGTCCTCCGGCGAAGTGTTTTTTGTACCCGTATTACAAATAGCCCCCGTCAAATCGTTGATCTTCTCATCTTCAGCAAGCTCCGTCAAGAGCGGCGGCAGCTCCTCCTTTTTCTCCGCGTTTTCCATGCCGCCGAGCGCATCTAAAAGCTCGGCAAGCTCCTTGGGACTGCCATTGATTGTAATTTTCATAAAATTCCTCCTGTTATCTTGAAATTTCTCCCACCTTGTGTTATAATAGAAGGTGGATAACTGTGTCTTGCTGTACCCCTCTGGGGGTTACTTATATTATACTGGAAATAATCCAGTTTGTCAATAGAAAATCTGGAAATTTTCCAGAAAACGAGGTGAAATTATGCCCAATATTATTATTGAAAATTTGTTAAAAGTGCATATAACGAGAGCTGAAATGATAAAAAATGGTTTTTCTGCACAAAAATATGACGATGTTTGCAG
>DKXD01000191.1:1048-3240 GCA_002492075.1 Ruminococcaceae bacterium UBA7135 | reverse complement strand
TAATATCCATCAGCATATTCAAATCTCCTTATTTTTAATTCGGAAGTTCCGAACCGTCGACCGCCGTTGGCGGTCGACTATCACGGCGGCAAAACCTCTGCTTCGCTACGGTTTCACCGCCTATTTCGGAACTTCCTTCCAGCATTGAGGATCGGCGGCGTAAAAGTCGCCGTTCGTTCCCTTGGCGACGGCGGGGCAGCCACGGCAATACGCCAGCAGCTCGCACTTGGCGCATTTTGAGAATTTCGTATACTCGCGGTAGCACTCCATACCCGTCACCCATATATCCGCGAGCCTGTCCCCGAAAACGTTGCCAACCTTGCTTTCGGAAACGCGGCGGCACGCGTAAACATCTCCCGTCGGCAAGATCGTGATGTGGCAGTTGCCGCAGTTGCAGCCGCCGTGTATTTTGCCGTCCGGTTTTTCGGAGAGTTTGAACTCGCCCGTTTCATATTCGTAGAGCGTCCAGAGATGGTCTTTTTTATTGAAATAGGTATCACAGCCCGCGTATTCCTTGAATTTCTTGTCGCAAGCCGCAAGCAGAGCGCGGTATTCCTGCGGCGACATCGAATCGTCAAGTTCTCCGTCGCTCGGAACGCACCGCGAAAACGCGAACACATTTACGCCCGCCTTAACGACCTCGTCGATTATCCCCGTGATCTCGCCGATATTCTTCTTTGAAACAGTAGTCATTATCACGCTGCGTATGCCCGCGCGGTTTATGCAGCCGACCTTTTCCAAGGTGCAGTCGAACGAACCCGGCTTTCTGAACCAGTCGTGAGTTTCACGAAGTCCGTCAATCGACATCTGATATTTTTCGCAGCCGAGAGCCTTAAGCTTGCCGCACACCTCGTCGTTCAGATGAAACGGGTTGCCCATGATCGTAAACGGCACGGAGTTCTCGTGAAACAGCTTCAACAGCCGCCAAAAATCGGGATGGAGTATCGGATCGCCGCCCGTGAGGTAGAAGTACGGCAGCCGCCCGTACATCTCGCAGAAGTCAAGGCAGTTGTAAAACGTGCTTTGCATTTGCTCCCACGTCATCGAGTCGATCTTTTTGCATGTGTCGCCCGAGAATATGTAGCAGTGTTTGCAGCGCTGATCGCAGTCGTCGGTGATGTGCCACTGAAAGGAAAAATAAGATTTCATTTTAAGACCTCGCTTTATATAGATCGGTTTCCCGAATTGTTTCGTTTGACCCGGCGGGAACGCTCCCGCCGGGTGTTTTTACTTGTCGCCCGCTCCGCAAGCCGTTCCGCATGCCGCGGGCTTGTCGCTCGCTCCGCATGCCGTTCCGCCGTTAGTCCACTCCGCCAAATCAGAAAGCGCCATAATTTTATCCTCCGTAGAATGTATTCGCAAAGCGTTTTGCTTTGTGTGATTTTATTATACAATGTTCAAAATCATTATTCAAGTACGCACTTTTTTATAACATAGTTACTTTTAGGTGAGTTTTAATTGATGACGCGGAAAACATCAAAAAAATTTTTTATTGACAAATTTGTAAAATGATGTTATAATTCAGATAGAACAATAAAATACCAAATAAAGGAGAGATCAATATGGCAGTAAAACAAACGGCAGGGCGGGATTCACTCGGTGATTTCGCTCCTAAATTCGCACAGCTTAACGATGATGTTTTATTTGGAGAGGTGTGGTCGCGCGAGGAAAAGCTCCCGCTGAAAACGCGCTCGATAATCACGATCACCGCGCTTATCAGCAAAGGAATAGTCGATTCATCGCTGAAATATCATCTTCAATCGGCGCGCAAAAACGGCGTTTCCAAAAACGAGATGGCGGAGATCTTAACACATCTGGCTTTTTACGCGGGTTGGCCGAACGCGTGGGCGGCGTTTCGGTTTGCAAAGGATGTCTACGCGGAGGACTGCCCCGAGGAACACGGCGGCTTTTTCGGATTGGGCGAGCCGAATGTCGATTATGCGAAATTCTTTATTGGCAACAGCTATCTCAAACCGCTTACCGACCCCAAGGAGACGGTCTTTATCGCGAATGTTACCTTTGAGCCGCGCTGCCGCAACAATTGGCATATCCATCACGCTAAATCGGGCGGCGGACAGCTGCTTATCTGTGTGGACGGCGAGGGCTGGTACCAAGAGTACGGCAAGCCCGCTCAGAGTCTGAAACCCGGCGACGTTATAACGATCCCCGCAAATGTCAAGCATTGGCACGGA
>DKXD01000191.1:0-721 GCA_002492075.1 Ruminococcaceae bacterium UBA7135 | reverse complement strand
AATGTCAAGCATTGGCACGGAGCAAAGGCTGACTGCTGGTTCAGCCATCTGGCGGTGGAATGCCCCGGCGAGGAAACCGCTGCCGAATGGCTGGAGGCGGTTTCGGACGAGGAATACGATGCGTTGAAATAAATATATATACGCTTTTTTTGAACAAAACGAAAAACACTAAATGACGTGATCATTTACAGCAGTAACAGCAATAGCGCTTGCGACCGGTCGATAAAGTCTCCGCTTTTTAGGCGGCTTGTCCGCGCTTTTGCGAAACGCAGAAAACGCCGTTTTAAAGATCTCTGTAAAGAGCAGGCTGTCAGCGGTTCATACGGCTGATATTCCGCAAACTAAAAATTATACGGGAGGATCATATATTATGCCAAATTATGCAGATTCGTCAACTTATTCCACAGCATCGGGTAAAGCGCTGCCTTATGTCGTTCTTCAGGTAACATTGAAAGAAAAGTTTTTGGGAACGGGTTCCGGTAACCTGACCGAGCTTGAAGCCGTGATCAACGACCAAGCTGCCAAAGGCTACAGATTACATACCATAACCACATCCAACGGCGGCAGCAAGGGTATGCTCGGCGGCGACCGTATTCAAGCGACCATGGTATTTGAGAGGCTCGGTTGATTTTTTCACAAAACACTAATGCCCGCTAAAGTTCGCGGGCATTTTTTCGTTCCGCGCTTTTTTTATCGGGAAAATATAGGGCGCGAATATCTC
>DKXD01000199.1 GCA_002492075.1 Ruminococcaceae bacterium UBA7135 | reverse complement strand
CGGCAAGGTTACTCGCTTTCGCAAATTTTATGCGATGCCACAACGTTGCTGATTTTCAAACCTTGCTGTAAGCTAAACTATAATTTATCGTTTTAGTTTAATTGTTTGTTCAATTTTGCTTCACAAATCGCACACAATTGAGCGATATAATCAAGTCATAAAGACAAGATGATCAATTACAAAGATTTTGAAAGGACTGTTTTTTATGAATGATATGAATAACTTTAACACAGGATCCAATTACTCGCAGCAGCAGTATCCCGGCTTTGTACAGCCGACTCCTCCTTCGGGCAAGCCCCCGAAGAAACGCCACACTACCGCAAAGGTAGCCGCAATTCTGGCGGGAGTGATCGTAGTGGGCGGCGGCGCAGGCTTTGGCGGCGCGTATCTTGCGAACAGACCGCAGTCCGCTGTTGTCGGAACGAAAACTCCCGACACTAAAGACGATAACACTCCCAGCAAGGAGGGAACTCCCACGCTTGATGAAATGCAGGACGGCATCACCGTGCCGCAGAAGAACACCACAAGCGACGTTGAGTTTAAATCGGACGGAACATATATGTATACCCGCGACCTTGTAAACGCGGTTCGCGACAGCATAGTCTACATCGAAACCTCCGCGGAATATCGCGGCAAGGCAACGCCTATCGGCGCGGCGAGCGGCATCATCATTTCCAAGGACGGCTACATCGTTACCAATAACCACGTTGTTGAGGACGGCACGATCTTTAGCGTTAAAGTCAACTCGACCGATTTCGCAACGGGAATAACCGAATCACAGACCTATGACGCGAAGCTCTGCGGCACAGATCCCGATACCGATCTTGCGGTGTTGAAGATAGACGCAAAGGACTTGCAGGCGGCTAAACTTGGCGATTCCGACGATCTGCGTTTGGGCGACGACGTTATTGCGATAGGCAATCCGCTCGGCTATGAGACCTCCGTTTCAAAGGGCATAATTTCGGGTCTTAACCGTCAGGTATCGGACAGCAAGCGCAGCCTTACAGCAATTCAGACTGATACGCCCATAAATAGCGGAAACTCGGGCGGTGCGTTGTTCAACACATACGGCGAAGTGGTCGGCGTTGTAAACGAGAAGCGCGTTGACAGCTACGCCGAAAGTATGGGTTTTGCCATTACGATAAACGAAGCAAAGGACGTTATCAATGACCTTATCAGCAACGGTTACGTTACCGGGCGTGCTATACTGGGCATAACCTATCTCGAGATAAACGAGACAGCGGCGGCTTACCGCGGAGACACCGCAGGCTGGCAGGTCAAGGAGATCGATCAGTCTCTGCCTGTTGCAACCAGCGGCTTGACAGTAGGTGACACGATTATCGAGATAGACGGACAGTCTGTTTTGGAAAGCGATGTTACAAACATTTTCTCCGAAAAGAAACCCGGCGATACTGTTACCGTAACTGTCGTGCGTCTCAGCTCTTTGGGGCGTGAAAAGCGCGTTGATATTGAGATAGAGCTTTCAGAGTATAAGGGCGAGGAATGATCGACCGATAAAGAATATTTGTTTTCCCCCGATAAGCGGCGCTTTTCGGGGAACTTTTTTAGATGATAGCTGACAGTTAAGGTGCGGCGCTTCGCGCCGCGATATAAAATAACGCGCGAAACGCACACCAAAACTATCAACTGCATTCTGTCAACTGAAAACTTCAAATTGTTCGTTTTGGCGTGCAGCATTTTGAAGTCCTGTGTCGTGTTATATACAGAACCCCCCGAACGTTCAAAGAAGGAGACAGCATTATGGAAGAATTTCAGCAGGATCTGCCAGCCAAAACGCTGCTGGAAATGTATTCGGGCACGGTATACCGAATAGCCTATGCGCGCACGCTAAATCGCACGGACGCCGAAGATATAACGCAGAACGTGTTCTTGAAATATATAAGCGCGGATAAAACATTTCGCAGCGAGGAGCACCGTAAGGCGTGGCTGCTGAGGGTGGCGGTGAACTGCGCCAACGATTTCGTAACAAGCGCTCATTATCGCCACAAAGCCGATCTGGATGAGTTTTCGGGCGGCAGCGAAGAGCCGTCTTACGAGCTTGAGGAAAAAAGCGAGGTCTATTACGCGGTGCAAAGTCTGCCCGAGAAGTACCGCATACCGATACATTTGTTTTACTATGAGGATATGTCAACGGCGCAGATCGCAAAGGCGCTGGGGGAAAGGGAATCAACGGTGCGTTCGCATTTGACGCGGGCAAGAAAAATGCTTAAAGAAATTTTAAAGGAGGGCGTGGTATGAATTTTAAAGACGAGTACAATGATCTTCAAAAAAATATAGCGCCCGACGCCGAGTTCCTTGACGGACTTGCCCGGAAAATGGAGCTTCAAAAGCGGGAGCAGCCCGTAAAACGTTCCCGGAAAAAGCCGCTTGCTATTTTTGTTTCGGCAGCGGCGGTCGGCGCGGGAGCAGCGGCGGCTCTGATAGTTGTGCTGAACCTGCCCAAGCCCGCTCCCGATCCGATACATTCCATAGTCATAGCGGTGAATGAAGACAAAATAAACTACACCACAGGCGTTTTTGCCGATAATAAGCTGTTTACGGACGATAAACCCGCTTCGGAACAGCTGGCGCAAATGCTTTTCGACAGCGAAACGGTGCTTTACAAAAGCGACGAAAACAGGTTTGAGACGGAGGACAAAATGACTACCGATCAGCGAGACGCTCTTGCTTCGAGGATATCGAATTCAGTAGAGACCGACTCGGCGCTCGGTGAAAAAGCCGATCACTATATGGCGGTTTTGGAGAACGGGGATGTGATAAAGTTCCGAATTTCTGGAAACGTTCTTTCAGTGAACGGCAGCTTATACAAAATATCATGATTTTTCGTTTAAGGCGAGTGATACTAATTCGTGATAAATGTATAGACAAATATCAGTGTTGTTGTATTGAGTTAAGGAAACGCTGATTTAGTGACGGTTTTCCCCGCCGAAGGCGGGGAA
>DKXD01000086.1:9399-14869 GCA_002492075.1 Ruminococcaceae bacterium UBA7135 | reverse complement strand
TATAATACAATAAACTATAATTTAACTAAAATATATTCCAAATAAACCTATGGCGGTGATACTTTTGTTCAGTAAAATAAACAGCGCGGGATTGTTCGGATTGAACGCGTTTCGGGTGACGGCGGAGGCGTCCGTTTCCGGCGGTCAGCCCGGGCTTGATATAGTGGGTATGCCCGATGTTGCGGTGCAGGAAAGCAAGGCGCGTATTCGCGCTGTCTTGGGGCAGCTTGGGCTGGCTCTGCCCGCGGGGAAGTTTACGGTGAATTTGGCTCCGGCGAGCGTCCGCAAAACGGGCGCGATGTTCGATCTGCCGATAACAACGGCTCTGTTGTGTTTGAATAACGTGATACAAACGGAGCTTGATGACACTGCGTTTATCGGCGAGCTTTCTCTGGACGGCGCTCTCGCTCCGGTGAACGGCATATTAAGCATGGCGCTGGAATTGGCGAAAAGCGGGATAAAGCGTTTGTTCCTTCCCGCGGAAAACGCGCGGGAGGCGTCTGTAGTCGAGAGCTTGGAGGTTTACGGAGCAGGTCACATTTCGCAGTTGATCGACTTTTTGCGGACGGGAAAAGGTCTTTCTCCCGAACCGCGCTACATACCCGCAAGCGAAAACCTTATCTGCGCCGAGGATTTCGCGCATGTTATGGGGCAGTTCGCCGCGAAGAAGGCTATCGAGGTCGCGGCGGCGGGTTCGCATAATATTCTTATGCTGGGACCTCCCGGTTCGGGGAAGTCTATGCTTGCAAAGCGCATACCTTCGATACTTCCGAGGATAACGTTCGAGGAGAGCATAGAAACCACTCAGATACACTCGGTGGCGGGAATGATCGACCCGCGCGAGCCGCTTGTGACGCGCCGACCGTTTCGTTCGGTGAGCCACACCGCAAGCAGCGTGGGGCTTGTGGGCGGCGGGAGCGTACCCAAGCCCGGAGAAATATCTTTGGCGCATAACGGCGTGCTTTTCCTCGACGAACTGCCCGAGTTTGACAGAAAGGTGCTGGAAACGCTGCGTCAGCCGCTTGAAAACGGCGATATCACGATATCAAGAGCAAGCGGTTCGGTGAACTATCCGTGCGACGTTATGCTTGTTGCGGCTATGAACCCGTGCCCCTGCGGAAACTTCGGCAATCCGAAGAAGAAATGCACCTGTTCGCCAAATCAGGTGAGAGCGTATCTGCACAAGATATCGCAGCCCGTGCTTGACAGAATCGATATTCAGATAGAGGTAAGCCCCGTGGAGTTCGACGACCTTTCAAAGCGAACGCCGCAGGAGTCGTCTGCGGCAATAGCCGAGCGCGTTCAGAAAGCGCGCGATATACAGGCGGAACGCTTTAAGGGAACGGGGATAAAGTCCAACAGCCGCATTACAAGCGACATCATAGCCGACGTGTGCAGAATGTCCGCGGCGGCGGAGGATATGCTTAAACGAGCGTTCGATAAGCTGGGGCTTTCGGCGCGGGCTTACGACAGAATACTTAAAGTGGCAAGAACGTGCGCCGATCTTGACGGCTCGGCGGATATTGAAAAATCACATATTTCGCAGGCTATCGGATTCAGAAGTCTTGACAGAAAATATTGGAACGCGTGATTTGAGGTGAGAAGATTTTGGAAGATCCAAAAAAGAAAATGGAACCGGCGGGTTTGGTAGGAATATTAAGCTTTATTATAGGGATCGTTATTGTGTTCGCGGGCAAGGACAACAAAACCCCGGTCGTGTCGATCGTGGGCTTTTTCGTGGCTTTTATAGGGGTTGCGGTCGCATCGTTTATGCAGAGCGCTTCAAGGAAAAAATCGTCCGGTTTTGCAAGCGGCGCATCGAAAGCGGTTTTAAGCGGCTCGATGCAGAAATACGTTCCCGTGCTGGCGGATGAGCGCACAAAGCAAGACCCCGAGGTACAGCGGTTGTTGCAATATACCTCGGTGCAAAAGGCATTTTTCGATCCCGCGTATCTGGGCACAGCCGAGGCGCAGAACGATCCCAATGTGCGGGAGCTGCTGGGCGTTCTCGATAATATCATTCTCGAGCAGACGGCTGGCGGTGCTTATCCTCCGTCCGCACAGGGCGGCGTTAATGACGTGAGCGATCTGGAGCGCGAGCGCATGCAGGACGAGATCGAGCGGCGCAAAAAAGAGAAAAACAAGCCGCGCAGGATCGCGGGCTTTATTATGACGATCGCGGGCTTTGCTCTGTTTATGTCGCCGTTTTTTGCGGGGAGCAGAGCGTCGGATTTTTTCGGATTGGCGCCTGTCGGTATGGCGCTGATAGTCGTCGGGAGCGTCCTGTGTAAGCAATGATAGCGCTGAACTTTCCTCGTCGAGTGGGGGGAACGGAGCAACAGTAATAACTTGCAACAAAAAACAAAATTTTCTCCCCCGCGCAGCGGGGGAGAAAAAAGAAAATGTGTCCTCCTTTTAATGAGTAATTAGCACAAAAACAAATTTGGAGATGATGACCATGATAAAAAGAAGCTGCGGAGTACTTATGCATATAACCTCGCTCCCCTCTCCTTACGGCATAGGAACGTTAGGCGAGGACGCGGAGCGGTTCGCGGACTGGCTGCAAAAGGCGGGGCAAAGCTGGTGGCAGGTGCTGCCCGTAGGACCCACGGGCTATGGAGATTCACCGTATCAGCCTTTCTCATCGTTTGCGGGCAATCCCCTGCTTATCGACCTTGATGAGCTGTGCAGGCATGAGCTTCTTACGAAGTCGGAATGTGAGAACGTGGATTACGGCGCGGACCCCGAGTTTACCGACTATGACAGGATAACAAAAACGCGCGATCTGCTTTTGCGAAAAGCGTTTGCGAAGTTCACCGACGATGTGGGCTACACATCGTTTTGCCTTGAGGAGGCGGAATGGCTGGACGATTACGCGCTGTTTACGGCGATAAAGAAGCGCTTCGGCGGCAAGTCGTGGACGGAATGGGATGATGATATTCGCTTCAGAAGCGCGGGCGCTATGGCACGCTATGCCGATGAGCTAAAGGATGAGGTTCGCTATGTGAAATGGTGTCAATATGTGTTTTTCCGTCAGTGGTCGAGATTTCACGGAGCGTGCGGAAGCAAGGGAATAAAGCTTATCGGCGATATCCCGATATATGTTTCGCCCGACAGCTCGGACGTGTGGGCGCACCCCGATCTCTTCGAGCTTGACGACCGTCTTTATCCGAAGCGCGTTGCGGGTGTGCCGCCCGATTACTTCTCCAAAACGGGACAGCTTTGGGGCAATCCGCTGTATAATTGGGCAAGAATGAGGGGAACAGGCTACGATTGGTGGATAAAGCGTGTTAAGAAGTCCGCGCTGATGTATGATATGATACGCATAGATCATTTCCGTGCGTTTGACACATACTGGGCGGTACCCTATGGCGAAAAGACCGCTATAAACGGCACATGGGAGCAAGGTCCTGGAATGGAGCTGTTTATGGCGATACGGGAAAAACTTGGCAACGTGAACATCATCGCCGAGGACCTGGGCGAGGTGTTCGACAGCGTGAAAAAGCTGCTTGCCGATTCCGGATTTCCCGGTATGCGGGTGCTGCAATTCGGTTTCAATCCCGAATACAGCGACAACGATCACCTGCCGCACCGCTACCCGCAGAATTCCGTCTGCTATACGGGAACGCACGACAACGCCACTATAGTGCAGTGGTACAAGGAAGCCGACCTAAAATCGAAAATGATGGCGAACACCTATCTCGGTAAAAAGCCGTTCGAGAAGTTTAACCGCCGCGCGATACGGGCGTGTTATGCCGCGCCCTCCAACTTAACGATAATCCCGATGCAGGATATTCTGGGCTTAGGCAAGGCGGCGCGAATGAACGTGCCCTCCACCGTCGGCGGGAATTGGACGTGGCGTATGAAGAAAAACGCGCTGAGCAGCTCCACGGCAAAGAGACTTCGCTCGCTTGCCGAACGCTATCTGAGGAAGTCCGGAAAATGGGACAAGGAATGATCGCGCAAAGCCTGCACGGCGAGTTCGCCGGAACGCTACACCGCAAATTCACCGCCGCGATAGAGGAATATCGGCTTTTGCAGAGCGGCGACCGCGTTTGCGTGTGCGTTTCGGGCGGCAAGGACTCAATGCTGCTGGGGGCGCTGTTCCGCGAGTACGAAAAGCACGGGAAAGTGCCTGTTTCGGCGAGGTATCTTGTGATGAACCCCGGCTACTCCGAAAAAGACCTCGCTTTGATAAAGGAAAACGCCGCGCGGCTCGATATTCCGATAGAGATATTCACAACGGAGATATTCAAGCATATTCGCAATGAAAAGGCCCCGTGCTTTCTCTGCTCGAAAATGCGGCGCGGGCATCTATACAACAAGGCGCGGGAGCTTGGGTGCAACAAAATGGCTCTCGGGCACAATTTCGATGACGTTATTGAAAGCATACTTATGGGTATGATATACGGCGGGCAGGTGCAGACTATGCTGCCGAGAGTGCGGTCACAAAATTATGAGGGCATAGAGCTTATCCGCCCGCTTTACCACATTCGCGAGCGGGATATAATCGCGTGGCGCAATTTTTGCGGGCTGGAGTTTTTGCGGTGCGCGTGTTCTGTGACGCGGAGAGAAGACGGCTCCAAGCGCAGCTTTATAAAGCGTCTTATCGCTCGGCTTGCCGAGGATAATCCGCAAACGGAGCAGAACATCTTCCGTTCAGTTTGCAATGTGCGTTTGGACAGGCTTATGTCGTATAAGGACGAGAGCGGGGAAATGCACGGATTTTTGGATAATTTTGATGATTTGAGGGCAGATGATGACCGAGCTTGAACTTATTGAACAGCGGGCGTTCGGCGGGGCTTTGGGCACGAAATGCACCGAAAGCGGCACGACATTCCGCGTATGGCAGCCGTTGGCGGAGCGCGCCGAGCTGTGCCTTTACGACAGCAAGGGCGCTGAAATAAGGCGCTGCGGAATGCGTTCAAAGAACGGCGTTTTCGAGTGCAGAATTCGCGGCGACCTCGACGGCGTTCGCTACACGTTTTTCATGACGCGCGGCGGCGAAACTGTCGAGTGTCCCGATATTTATTCAAAATCCGCAACGGCGGACGGCAAGCGTTCTATCGCCGTGGATATGCGCCGTCACGCTCCCAAAAACTGGGCTTATGACCGCCCGATCTCTTTTCACGACCCCGAAAACGCGGTGATCTATGAGCTTTCCGTGCGCGATTTTTCCATGGACGAAAACGCGAATTTTGTAAATCGCGGAAAGTTCGCGGCGTTCCGCGAGAAAAAGGCGACGAATATTTATGGAGCGGCGGCGGGGCTTACGTATATCAAGAAGCTCGGCGTGACGCACATTCAGCTTATGCCCGTGTTCGACTTCGATATGGACGGCGGCGAATACAATTGGGGCTACAATCCGCGCTTTTATAACGCGCCCGCCGCGTATTATTCGCAAAAGGACGGCGTGCGGGAGTTGCGGGAGCTTATCGCGGCGGCGCATAAGCTGGGTTTGGGCGTGGTC
>DKXD01000086.1:8957-9102 GCA_002492075.1 Ruminococcaceae bacterium UBA7135 | reverse complement strand
TAAGCTGGGTTTGGGCGTGGTCGTGGACGTGGTGTACAATCACGTTTTCGACGCGGGAAGCTCCGCGTTCGAGCGGCAATTTCCCGGCTATTATTTCCGAACGGACGCGAACGGCGGGTTTTCCAACGGCTCGGGCTGCGGCAAC
>DKXD01000086.1:0-8645 GCA_002492075.1 Ruminococcaceae bacterium UBA7135 | reverse complement strand
CAACGGCTCGGGCTGCGGCAACGAGTTCGCGAGCGAACGCAAAATGGCGCGGAAATTCATTGTTGACAGTCTTGTGTTTCTGGCTCGCGAGTATCACCTCGACGGCTTTCGTTTCGATCTTATGGGGCTGCTGGACATTGAGACGCTCCGTGCAGCCGAGCGCAAGCTCCGCGCGATAAACCCCGACATTCTTCTCTACGGAGAGGGCTGGACGGGCGGCGCGAGTGCGCTTGCGGAGGAGAAAAGGGCGGTTCTTGGCAACGCTCGGGAGCTGCATAACTTCGCGTTTTTTAACGATTCGTTCCGCGATTGTGTAAAAGGCTCGGTGTTTGACGCGAAGGATCGCGGCTATGTCAACGGAGCGGCGGACGAGTGGCATTTCGCGCCGATAAAGGCGGCGCTTTCGGGAGTTTTCCCGCGGGATTTCTGGACGGACGACTCGAGACAGCTTGTAAACTACACCGAGTGCCACGACAACCTCACGCTTTTTGACAAGCTGCAAGCATCGCTCGACAGTCCCGACCCCGAACGCATACGGCTTGCCGACAAAGCCGCCGCGGCTCTTACTTTTTTGTCGCGAGGTATGGCGTTTTTGCAGGCTGGGCAGGAGTTTTTGCGTTCCAAAAACGGCGATGCAAACTCTTACAACAAGCCCGACAGCGTGAACTCTATAAAGTGGAACGGCGTTTCGGAAAACAGCGCTCTCGTGGAATATTATCGCGGGCTTATCGCGATAAGGAAGCGTTTTCGCGGAGAGTTCGGCGAGCGCTTTTTCACGGATCTCGGCGGCGGATTTATGATGACGGCGGGTGATTTTGTGCTGATTGTGTCATCGACCGCGCAGGCGCTTTCTCCCGAGATCGGGGGCACGTTCAAGGTGTATGCCGATAAATACTCCGCTTCGGATAAGCCGCTGTATACGGCAAAGCGGCTGTTCTGCGCGGGGTTTTCAATACTTTTGGCAAGGAAGGTAAAGGAATGAGAGAACAGATAACCGCGCTCCGCCGCGAGATGAAAAGCCGCGGCATTTTTGCGTATATTGTGATGACGGAGGACTTTCACGGTTCGGAGTACGTTGGCGCATATTTTAAGCTGCGTGAGTATTTAAGCGGTTTTACAGGTTCGGCGGGAACGCTGGTCGTCACCGAAAATAAAGCCGCGCTTTGGACGGACGGACGATATTTTATTCAGGCGGCGGCGGAGCTTTCGGGCAGCGGCATAGCCTTGATGAGACAGGGCGAACCCGAAACGCCGTCCATAGCGGATTTTTTGCGCAGGGAAATGTCCGAAAATTCCGCGCTGGGATTTGACGGCAGAGCCGTAAGAGCGTCTTTTGCGCTGAATTTGCGGCGCACCTTGCGTGAAAAGAGTATTGCTTTCAAGACCGACGAGGACTTGGGCGGCATTGTGTGGAGCGACCACCCGGCGCTTTCGGCGGCTCCCGTATTCGCGCTTCCGGAGCGTTTCTGCGGGCTTTCCCGCTCCGAGAAGCTCGCGAAAATCCGCGAAAAAATGCGGCTCGAAAAAGCTGATTGCCTTGCGGTCTCGGAGTTGTCAGAAATAGCGTGGACGCTTAATCTGCGCGGCGGCGATGTGGACTATAATCCCGTGTTCCTCTCCTTTATGCTTGTGTTTGAGAATAACGTGCGGCTTTTCGCCGAGCGCTCGATATTCGGTGATGATATAGTCGGGACGCTATATGATGACGGCGTGGAAATTCTTCCGTACAACGATATTTATTTCGCGTTGAGCGAACTTGACTGCTCCGTTTGGTGTGACCCAAAGGCTGTCAACTTCCGCTTTTGGAGCGCTTTGGAGAATGCAAAGGTCGTCGGCAAAACCGCCCCGATAGAACTTATGAAAGCGTGCAAAAATGCTTCGGAGATATCCGCCGAAAAGTCCGCTCACATCAAGGATGGAGTTGCCTTAACGCGTTTTATGAGGTGGCTGAAAACGGCTGTGCAAAGCGAAAAGGTCACCGAAATTTCTGCTGCCGAAAAGCTGGAGGAATTCCGAAAACAAGGCGCGGATTATCTCGGTCAGAGCTTCGAGCCGATAATGGCTTACGGTGCGCACGGCGCGATAGTTCACTATTCCGCGACGGAGGAAACAAATGCCGTGTTGAAGACGCGCGGGCTGCTGCTTTCCGACACGGGCGGGCATTATATGGATGGTACGACCGACATCACGCGAACGTTCGTTTTGGGCGAGCTTTCAAGCGAGGAAAAACGTGCGTTTACTCTGGTTCTGGCGGCTCATCTGGAGCTGTTGGGGGCCGTTTTCCCGAAAGGCGTTCGCGGCTCTACATTAGACGGTATCGCGCGAAAGCCGCTGTGGGATCACGGCTTTGATTTCAAGCACGGAACGGGTCATGGAGTGGGTTTTCTTCTGAATGTCCACGAGGGACCGCAGCGCATTTCGTGGCATGCCGCGAACGACGCGCCGCTTGCCGAGGGCATGATAACCTCCGATGAGCCGGGACTGTATTTCGAGGGAAAATTCGGTATCCGCCATGAGAGCCTTGTGCTGTGCGAAAAGTCGAAACATGAGGGATTTTTGAAATTCTCACCGCTTACCTGTGTGCCGTTCGACCGCGACGGCATTGATAAAACGCTGCTTACGAACGAGCAGATATCGCGGCTTAATGAGTATCACAATCGGGTTCGCGAAACGCTCTCGCCGCTGCTTTCCGAGGAAGAGCGCGAATGGCTCGCCGAACTTACAAAACCGATCTAAATCGGTTCTCAATATGAAGATCACAATGTTTTCTCTCCCCCGCGTAGCGGGAGAGAAAATAAGATAATGTGTCTGCTTTAAATGAGAAATCAGTATTACCGGGTGACTTTAATGTCGGATAAAAAATACATTGTAAACGGCACTGTTATGACAAAAGCGTATGACGACGGCGAGGACTTTTTTGAAGTGCCGAGCGGTGTTAGGGCAATAGGCAAGGGCGCGTTTCGGGAAACGAATTTTAAGCGTGTGGTCTTGCCGAAAAGCGTTGTGAAAATCGAAACAAACGCTTTTAAAGGCTGTAAAAATCTCGAAGAAATTAACTTGAAATACATTTACGAATTTGGAAACGGCGCGTTTGCGGGCTGCGGTCCCGTTTACGTTTACTCAAAAACGAGCGCGGAAAATTATTGGGGTACCGCTATTCATATCAATAAAGCGTTCGTGGAAATATTGAACGAAAACGATGATACTCACGAGGAGTTTTTCTTTTATCCCGAAATTTTTCAAAGTATAAGAGGGTGCTTTCAAAACGGAAAATTTGACATTGCGGCTTTTGATAGGGCGGTTTTTCACTTGAAAGACATAAGCCCCGATGAGATTCGCAACCGCATGTACGCAATGCTTGTACGTCTGCCGGGAATTTATAAACTGCACAATTCGGAGTTTTATGTGTGTTATTCTGCGTTTATCGATTACTTCAAGGCACATAAGCCTCGCTCCGCAATGGCTGTGCTTGACTTTGATAAGGAAAGGTTTTTGAGCTTTTTGGAGTTGGCGATCGACGAGAATACTTTCCCCGAACTGCTGGATTACTCGATCAAAAAAGGCGACCCCGAGGTCACGGCGGCGGTTTTGAAGTACAAAAACGAACATTTCCCGAATTTGACGGATAATTTTGATTTGGAATAACTAAACGCTCCTCGAAATGGGGAGCGTTTTGTATCATGTGTGTCAAAAGCATTATGCTTTCATACGCTTTTTGTAGTCCGCCTTGATATCTTCAAGTGCCTTCGCGTCCTCAACGCGCTTAGCTTTCGCTTCGTTCTGAATAGCCTGAACCTCGTCGATACCGTTGACGATAGTCTGCCATGTCTGCTGCAAGGTTTCTACCTTGATAGAGGACGATGCGGACATCTGCGCTATCATCTTGGACTGCTCCACGGTATTCTGCGCGTTCTTGATAAGCAGTTCGTTGGTCTTTTCGTCAAGAGCCTTCATGCTTTCCGCCTGTATTCTCTGGCGCTTGAGCATGATAGCCTGCGCCAGCGACTGCTTGAACACGGGCATCGTGATGATAAACGCGGAGTTTATCTTGCGCACCAGATTAAGGTTGGAGTATTCCATTGTTTTCAGCATGGGAACTGTCTGAAGCGCTACATTCTCGGCAATCTTCAAGTCCATAACGCGCTGATCGAGCATTTCTCTCATCTGCTGAAGATTTGACAAGTCCATGGAAAGCGCGTGGTCGTCGGGGTTTGCGGCGATCTTCTGCTGATAGTCGGCGATATACTGATCAAGCTCTTTAACGCCCTGCTCGCCCGCCATGATATACTTCACGAGCTGCTGATAGTAGCCGATGTTCGCTTCATACATATTGTCAAGCTTTGTGTTAGCCTGTTCAATTTCGGTCTCATAGCCTTTAAGCTGAACGTATATCTTGTCGATCTCCTTGCCCATGGTATCGTACTTGTTGAGTATCTTCTCGATGTTCTTTTTCAGCTTCGCGAACAGACCCGGCTTGTCCTCAAGCTCCTTTGCGTCAAACTGATCCATAATAGCCGCGAGGTTTTTCATCATAACGCCGGTATCGTTTATCTGCTGAATACTCATGGAGTTCAAAACCTGATCGGACGCAGCGGATATCTGGTCTGCTGCTTCCGAGCCGAACTTAACTATGGTATTCGGATCGTTTACATTGATGGTGGAAACCAGCTTGTCGATCTCCTCGCTTGTCGCGAGCTGCTGCTTGATCTCATCAGCCTTGACCACGATGTTGAAGTTCTTTGCTTCCTCGATCTTCGCGTCAAGAACGGTCGCCGCGGGCGACGGTGCTGCTGCGGCAACGGTCGCGCCCTCGGCCTGTACCTCAGGCTGTGCCTGCGGCTGAACGCCTGCTCCCGGTGTGAATTGTAATCCCATTGTAATTTCCTCCTGATTAAGTTTTCGTTTATAAAAATCTGTGAACAAGCTTTAAGTCGACCGCCGCTTGATTCCCAAAATTTCATATATGGTAAAGTGCGCCGATGATAGCTCCGTTATCCGAACAGCCTTCCGAACAGCCCGCCGCCCTTTTTCGCGGATGGTATCTTGAACTTCGGCACCTCTGTCTGATAAACGAACTGGTTCATTATATGCTCCTCGAACGCGTCTACCGATACGAACGTTTCTATGTTCTTATAGCCCGTGGGTGTGTAAATAAGCACATCAAAGCCGATAAGGTTGCACATCACGGTCTGTATGCATTCGGACAGCGTGAACGTGTCCTCGACGGCGTCAATGTAAATAAGCTTCGGGATCGTTTTCGTGAAATCGAACCGCTGCACCAGCTGCAAAAAGTCTTTGCCGAGGTTCATTCCGAAATGCAGAACGCTGCACATCAGCTCGTCGCCCTGCAGCTTTATGAAGTTACTTGAGACGGTCTCCTGCAGCTTATAGAACAGCATATCCTGTATTCTGTCAGGAAGATAGCTGTATTTGTTCAGCGTCGAGGCTTTAAGTTTTTCCGTGTCGATCTCTCCGTTGCGGTAGAACTGCCGATATGCCGAAAGATCGCAGCCCGCGTTTTCGGAGGGGTTGGGCTTCTTGACTATCAGTATCGTTTCGGGAGTGAGCTTGTCTCGCACATCGTCCCAATACGCATTCATATTGCCGTCCTCAACGCCGCTTATCTTCGCGAAAATATTCGGCACGGAAACCAGATTGCCCGACGTTGTGAAGCCCGTTCTGAACCGCGCCTCCTGCTTCCACAATATCGATATTTCCTCAAACGTGGTTTTCAGCGTGACGCTTTGGCTGTTCGGAAACTGAAAGCTTCTGTAAATTCCCGTGTCGCCGCCGTAAAGCATGGTGTCGAGGTCGCGCTCGGCGTTGTAAGCCACCGTTGCAACTTTGGTCTTTATCGCCTTGGTGGGGTATGTGCCGCTTTCTTTCGTTTGCGGCAGCTCGAATATCTGCATAAGACCGTTCAAGTTCTTATCAACGACCGTTTTCAAGTTGATTTTGTTCGGCGAAATGTACACCACATCAAACCCGCATTGCGTCATAAAGTTAAGGAAATACACCTCCGACTGCGAGATGTCGCCGTAGTACAGCACAACGGGTATGTCCTCATACAGCACGGAATATTTCCGCGCCTGCGTGCAGCGGTAAAGCCAGGTGATGAACTTGTTGCCATAATTGAACACTACTGTTTGATTGCCCGTGTTCAACTCGCCCAGCAGTTCCCGCAAAGCCTTTTGAGCAAGCGCCGTTCTGGTTTTGTCGCCTTTGAGGTCTATAAGCATTGCCAGCGCGTCTATCATATCCGCGGTGCTTGTCCGCGGAACTGTGCCAAGCGCTCTGACTTCCTCGGCATTTGGATTATCAAGGGTTTTCTCAATAAAGATCAGCTGTTTTTTAAGTCCCGCAAAGCTCTCCTTGAACTTCACAAGCATATTTGTGTATACCGTCTCGTCTTCGTAGCCCACAAGCGCCGCGCAGTATACGGGGATCTCGCCGTCCTCGGAGTATACGCCGCCGCTTTGTATAACGCGAGACTTCCTGTCCTTGATAACGTCCTCGAATATGCCCGCCGCCGAGGTGTCCATACGTTTTACAAGCCCCGAAACGTGGCTTGCCGCCGCCCTCATTTCCGAGAGCTTTGCTTCCTTTGACAAATCTATCTTCTCGAAGTCGATCTGTATCGGAGCCTTTTGCTTGCCGTCCTTAATGTATATCTTGCTTTTGTACGGGAGCTTTTCAAAGTCCTTGTCAAGCCCGTAGCTTACAAGCGTCACCCGAACTCCCGCCGCGTGGAGCATATACAGAAAATACAGCTCCTTAAGCGTCGCCGAGCCGACGAACAGCACCGCGTTCGGGCGCTTGCCGAGGTATTTCATCAGCCAGCACAGCATAACGAAATAGGTGTTCTTTTTATTGACTCCGCAGTCCTTGACCGCCTGAGCTGTTACCTCGGCTATGGCGGCGCTGTCCGCGGGAATGTTCTCCGCGGCAAGCCACATATCCAGCGCCTTTTTTATGTCGGCGGCGCTGTCAAAGCTTGCGGCGGTGTATTGCGCCGCCTTTGATATGTCGTCGGTAGTCGCCGCGGGCAGCTTCTCCTTAAAGAACAGTCCGTTTTTCTGCACCCCGACATACTGATCTATCAGAAAACCTCGAAACCCGTCGGGATCGTCATACCCTACATATCTCGTGAACTCCTGCTGTGCCATTTTCTCAAGTTCCGTCCTTTATTGTGATGTTTTTCCTTTCGGCGCTTTGTCAACCCTCGACTTCAATTCCGTAGCGGTTGCAGAGCTTTGCAAGTCCGTCCTTGAAGCCCGCGCCCACCGCCGATATTTTCCACTCGCCTTTGTAGAGGTAGAATTCCATAGCCACTATGGTAGCTTCCTCGGATAGCCCGTCCATAGTGAACGTCACGCGCTCGCCGCCAGATAAAAGAGACACTCTCGGCGAGCCGACCGTGCGGAAATTTTTTGCCGCGCCGCCGTCATAAATAGAATATGCCAGCGCGATCTTTTGTATTTGAGAAGAGACCTTTGCTAGATTTATTTCAACGCGTCCGTCCTCGGGGAAATACCGCACCTCGCCGTTTTGGGAAACGTTGTTGCCGAAGAATATCAGCCCCTCGTCACCGACAGCGCGATCTCCTGTTTGCAGCAGGAACACATAGGGGTCGATCTCCACGCCGCGCGGCGCGTTCGCCGAAAACCGTACCGTAAACTTGCTGCCGAGGTACTGCGATAGACCCACGCGCTGCCCCCGCTTCATATCAAGCGGCGGCAGGTTCGGGTTTTGCGGCTCGGCAACTTGTCTGCCCGCCATGGGTATTACGTCCGTTGCGGCGTTTTGCGTCATAGTGCTTTGAACCGCTGTTTGTGCGGCGCTGTTTTGCGCTGATGTCCGATCTGGCGAACCGTGCATTATCTCGCGGATAGCCTGCGCCGCCGTTTCAACGGCGCGTTCGCTTAATTGCGGCGAGCTTGCGGGCACCGATACAGCTTCTCTTCGGGGAGCGCTGTATATCTGCCTTAAAACCGCACGTTCCGCGTTCGGGTCGGGTCTGCCCGTGAGGTAGACCCTCCGCGTGAACTGCGATCTGAACAGCGTTTCGGCGTACAAAAACGTCTGTGCCGAAATTCCGCTTATCGTTATCGTAAGCTCGTTTCGTCCCGTGTTCAGCACATTCGGAGTGAATTTCACCTCGCGCATTTCGCAGATTATTTCCGTTCTCGCCGGAACGTTTACTTCAAGCTTAAAAGAATTTTCGCTGTCGGCAGGAAATTTGCCAAGTTCTATCGTTCGCGGGATATCGAAAAATCCATCTTCCGCTCCGAACCCCGAAACGCGCCCCAACACCTCAACATTGCTTGCCGCCGTCATAAAATCGGCGGTTATCGCCGGTTCTTCAATGCTGCCTTCGGTTATCTCCGCGCGAATATCGGAAAGCGTTACGCCGCCGGACGTCACCTTGATAACGGGCGAGCGCTTTGCCCAGACGGTGGTGTTTTTTCCTCTCAGCCGCAAGGGCTTATTTATTACAAGCGGTCCCTCGAACT
The DNA here is from genome assembly GCA_002492075.1 of Ruminococcaceae bacterium UBA7135. Classification (GTDB taxonomy): domain Bacteria; phylum Bacillota; class Clostridia; order Oscillospirales; family Ruminococcaceae; genus CAG-115. Next base: position 132 of record DKXD01000086.1, on the reverse strand, counting down.
CCCCGGAAGGCAGGATAACCTCGCTGTTCGGGGCGGCGCGGGAAATAAGCTCGTTCAGTTCCATAAGCCCGGTAGCCTCCTTGAGTTTATTGTTTTCTCCCCGCTTCGCGGGGAGAAAACGTTAAAGCTTTT
>DKXD01000102.1 GCA_002492075.1 Ruminococcaceae bacterium UBA7135 | reverse complement strand
TTAAAAAAAAGAAATTTAGTTCACTATTGAACTAAATTATGCATTTGTGCTTTTGATTATGGTATAATGAATAATATATCCAAATACATAAGAAAGGACTAACGGGAAATGAACTCGGGGGCAAGACTCAAAGCGCTGCGTGAAAAGCACGAGCTCACACAAAAAGAAGTCGCGGAATATCTGCACACATCACAGAGCTACTACGCGCAATATGAAAACAACCGCCGTCCCATACCACTTGAACGCGTTACAGAGCTTGCTAGGATCTACGACGTCTCCGTAGACTACATCGTGGGGCTTACCGACGACATCAACCGCAAGCCGCGCTGAACGCGCAAAAAACGCCTGCCGATAACGACAGGCGTTTTTTATTTTGTCTCTCAAACTAATCCGCGCTCTTAATGATCATCACAAGCTGCGTGACTGGTATCGCCGCGACGATAATATCGCCGAATGTAAAATAATGCTTTGCCATAGCGACTATCAGCGAGACCACAGCCAGAAGCGCGGTCAGCGCCGACCATATCAGCGCCTGCTTTTTTCTGTCGGTAATGCCGTTCAAGCCCGCCAATCCGTAACACACCACAGTAAATACAATAATAAACAGATTGCCGACAAATCCCATAATGCCGCCACTGCTTATCAGATTAAACATCGAATAACCCAAAAATATAGGGCGGTTGAACAGCGCGAACAATCCGAAGATCGCCGCCAACAACGCCATGATAAGACACAGCCACGAAGTAACCTTTAACGCTTTACTCATATCAAGCTCCTTTATCCGCAATCGCGGTCGGAGTGACCGCTTATCTTTCTAAATTATACCATACTTTAGCGAGAATGTCAATAGTTTATTCGCCAAAACAAGCCATTAAATCAACGTTTCCTTAATACTCCTTGCCGCGTTTTAACAATCCTCGGATATACCGAAATGTTTCTTCTTCTCCCTTTTCGGCGAGCATCTTCAGCAGCTTTTCCAACAGCGCCGAGGTCTCCGGGTGGATAGTCCGCGTCGGCTTGCCCCTGTAAAAATATTCCAGCGGACTTTGGTTCGTATAATCTTTTCCCTTGTATGTTTTTCCCGCCGCCACACGGTCGCAGAACATCTCCGCGACAAACCGCAAAGGCATTTTTACGGGTTTTACCTGCTTGGTTTTGGGGTCGTAGTCCGTCCAGTACTCGAAGTGGTGGCGGTTTCTTCCCTTGTGGTGCATCCACGCAAGCGAATACCCATACTTTTCACGCTCGCCCTCGTTCGGAGAGCGCTTTCCCGTGCAAAATCTTGCTCCCGGCAAAAACTCCGTGGGCGCGTATTTGGATAGATCGTGACGCAAGCCCTGCCACAATATTCCCGCTTTCGCGCAGTGAGCTATCACCTTGTGGCGGTGCTTCGTTATTGTTTTTAAATGCAGAAGCGCACCCTTAAATGACATTTTTTCACGCCGTCCTTTTTTGTTGTTATCAAGAATATTATAGCATTTTTTCCGCGCGATGTCAATAGCAAAGCGCCGCAAAGGTCGTGACCCCGCGGCGCTGCAAACTTTTCTCTCCCCGCGAAGCGGAGAAAGAATGAAAATATGATTTTTTAATTATTTTCCTGTCTGTACATAGAATTAAAGATCGGGCGCAGCTTTTTGTAAAGCAAAACAGAGAACACGCTTGCGATAAGTCCTTTAGCGAACGTAAACGGCACGTTGAATATCAGCAGGCACTGCGAAAGGTTTTCCACGCTTGGAAGTATCGCCTTGTACAGTCCCACGATAGTCTCCATAGGCATAGCCACCTTTGTGTAAATGGGGTACACGAGGAAATAGTTCGCGGGGAAGCTGATCGCCGCCATAGCCGCCGAACCTATCAGAGCGCCCGCAACGGCGCGGGAGGTCTTTGAAGTTCTGTGAGCCATAAGCCCCGCGGGCAGGACAAGCGACGCGCTCAGAATAAAGTTTGAAAGCTCTCCCACACAGCCCGTGGACGACGTTATGCAGCCCCAGACGTTCTTTACAAGGCACACGAACACGCCCGAAACGGGTCCCATAGTGAACGCGGCAAGCATCGCGGGAACGTCCGAGAAGTCCAGCTTGATGAAGCTCGGCATAACGGGTATCTCGAACTTCAAAAGCTCCGCCAGCACGATAGACAGCGCCGCCATAAGCGCCGAAAACACGAGCCGCCTTACGTCGAATTTCTTTGTTGTTTTGATGTTTTCCATAATAAACTCCCTTTCCTCGGGGGGAAATCGGAAAACCCCTTTACAGCCGTGATACGGCTATAAAGGGGCGACAAATATTTATCGGATATTTGTTCTCTGATTCTTTCATCCGGACTTTACCGTCGGTATCGGAATTTCACCGATTCAGCTGCAAAAGCAGGTCGCGGACTTTAACCGCCGGTGGGGAATTTCACCCCGCCCCGAAACAGATAAAATATTTTGTGATCTCTCACATTATCATTATATTACATTCCCGGCGATTTGTCAAGAGATTTTTTCATTTTATTTTACCAGGAGTGTTTCGATACCATTCAATAACGCTCCGCGCGGTCTTGAGATCGGCTTCGATAATGGAGCGCTCATTTTCGGGAAACGCGGCGACGTCAAACTTCGCGACATATTCCTCGATCTCATCGATAATATCGGCGCACATAGGCTCGCCGGTGCGATCAAGCGCGTGAACCACCGCAATTCTTTCAACGGCTCGTGCCTTGGCTTCGTACGAGTCTTCGCTGAGGAACCTTGAAACCGCCCCCGAAAACGGATATTCCCTCATTTGCACTTCAATCAACAGCAGGTATGCCGTCGCCTCAAACAACAGTCGATAATAGTCCATACATCCTCCTTACTCTGGTCCGTCCTTGTCCTTATGCGCCTTTTTAGGTTCCTTGCAGTTCTTTTTCTCGATGTGTATTCTCGCGAAATTCGGATAGCCCTGTAAAGTTGAAAGTATTCGCCCGTATTTCACATCAAACGCCGTCAGAACGATGTTTACTCCCACCATCAGGATACAGCGGAAGTCCATAATGATAAGCGGAACGGAAAAAGCCGTTACCGCAATGAGGTTTCGCTTTATCATTCCGAAAAAGATATACGCCGCCACAAACAGAATAAGCACCGCGACTTCAAGCCACTCTATACGCGGCTTTATGATAAACATTCCGCCTGCCTTCAAGCCGATTATCCCAACGATTATGGGCATCGCGATGTTCAGCATAAGAAAGATGTTTTCAAGCATTTTCAGCTTGCGCTTTTGCTTTTGATTATCGACCATTCGTTTGTTGTAGCTCTCCACTAAAAATACAAGCTCGGGGTCGGTATCGGAATACACCGTTAATACCCGACTGTCAAGCACTTCCTGTGGTATTTCCATAGTTCACCTCATTCGTTATCGCAGAAATACAAAAGACATCACCGTACAAAAAATCGTCAGTACTCCTCCAACTATCGCGCGGACTATCGCCGCCTTGGTCAATTTGCGCTTTCCGCCGGCAAACGCGGAGATCACAAGTCCTATACCGATAAACGCCAAACCGGGAATGCCCAGCAGCAGCGCGAAAAAAGCAGTTTCTCCGTTCATAAGGGTCTCTCGCTTATATGATGAACATATTCGCCGCGAAGAACATCGCGAACGACAAAACCGTAAGCATAATACCCGCCGCGATTATCACGGGAACAACGCTGCGTTCCTTTTCGCCGCCGCGTTTTTTTGAACAGCGCCGTTTATTTTGCATAAGCGACGCGATACCCACAGCGGTCATTATCAAGCCCGCCGCCAGAGATATAAACGTCGCCAGCAGATATAAACCCATTTTGCCGAAATCACTGTATCTTACCTTGCTCATAGAAATTCTCCTTTTACTCGATATTCTGTATCTGTTCGCGTATCTTTTCTATATCGCTTTTTTGGTCTACAACTATCTTCGTGACCTCGATATCCTGCACCTTAGAGCCTATCGTGTTGGTCTCGCGGTTCATTTCCTGAACCAAAAAGTCCAGTTTGCGTCCGATGGGCTCGGCGCTTTCAAGCATTTCGCGGAACTGCGCTATATGCGAACGCAGACGCACGGTTTCCTCATCGACCGCCGTTTTCTCCGAGAATATCCCCGCTTCAAGCAATATGCGGTTCTCGTCTGCGACCTTGCCCTCCAGCACCTCGCACATCTTGTCATAAAGCCGTTTGCGGTACGCTTCCACGATAAGCGGAGAACGCTGCTCCACAAACGTGACGTTCTTTTCTATGGCGTCAAGACGGCACAGAAGATCGGTCTTCATACGTTCGCCCTCGGTCTCCCGCATTTTGATGAAGTTTGCGAGAGCCTCCTCGGATACGGTCTTCAAGTCCTCCCACATCTGCTCCTCGTCCGCTTCCTCTTTCACGACCGTAAACGCGTCGGGAAGTCTTAATACGGACGATAATGTGAGGTCGTCCTCAAGAGCAAGCTCCTCCTGTATCTCGCGGAGTGCCGTAACATATTCCGTTATGACCTCTTTGTTCGCGGTTATCTTCTCGGAAACCGCCGTGACGTTTTGTATCAGCACCGACACCTCTACCTTGCCGCGCGATATCTTGCCCTGAAGCAGCGTTTTCAGTTTTTCCTCGGCGAACGAATACGCGCGCGGAAGTCTGCACGAAAACTCATAATATCTGTGATTTACGGAGCGTATCTCCACCGTGATATCCCGCCCGTTCAACACCTCGTGACCTCTTCCGAAGCCTGTCATACTCCTTATCATTTTTATACTCCTTTTATACTGATAAAATAGACGTATTTCTTGTTTCCTTGTTTTCTCTCCCCCGCTCCGCGGGGGAAAGAAAATGCATTATGTCCTTTTTCCTTGTTTTTTTCTCCCACGGCTTCGTGGGGAGAGAAATACATTATATCCTTTTTTCGTAGAAAAACCAATGTGTATCATACATAACGCCGTCGCCGACCCGCCGAAATCCTATCTTTTCGTACAGAGCCACAGCCCCCAGATTTTCTGTTCCGACCAACAGCGCCAAACCCTCATAGCCAAGGTTTGCAGCCTCTTTCAGCAGAAAACGCAGCAGTCGCTCCGCATACCCCTTTCGGTGATATTCTCGGCGAACTCCCACGCGCGAAAACTCACCGAGCCGCTTTATCGACTTGTCAAAGCACTCGGGGCGTTCGGTCTCCTCAAATTCGCCAAGATATGCCGCCGCGATTATTTTGCCGTATTCCGTCAGCTTATAAAGCGAACGGCGCTTTTCGATATCGTTCCGCACGAAATCCAGCGTGGGGTATTCGTCATCCCAAGTGCAGCCCGGCGACCCTTTCAAGGAGCTGTATATCGCGTATATCTCCTCCGCGTCCTCGGGCAGAGCCTTTTCTATTATCATTCTGTTTTCCTTTCGGCAAGCCGCAGAAGCCGCGGTCGATTATATCTTTGAATAATTACTAACATAAGATCGACAAGCGCGCCCAGAATACCCGTTATCAAAAACACGACAAGCGAACTGAACCACACCGCAAAGCAAATCGTCACAAGGCTTGCCGCGGCACACAGCCAATGAGTTGTTTCCGCGCGGCACGTTGTCCGCGCCAGCTCGTCAAAGGAGTGGTCTTTTACGGAAAACTGACGCTCGTCGAAGCTGGGAACGAACTTTTTCCACTTTTTCACGCGCAATTTATGATAAAGCTTTCTTTCGAACTTGCGTTCGCGGTAACGCCGCGCGTTGGGGTCGAATTGGGAAAGCTTTATGCTGCCCGTGATATTCCCGATAACCAGCCGCACCGTGAAGTGATAGCATATCGTCATCGCCGTTATTCCAAGCGTGGCAAAAACTCCCTTATTTGTGTTCACCATAAGGAAGAAAAAAGCGAACATCAACGCAAGGCTTGCCACCGACACGATATACATAAATCGTTTCATATCTCACTCCCCTATCAGCCGCAACTGTACACTGTCATAGCAGACCCTTTTCCTCCATTCGCCGAGCCGCCAGCATTATTCCCGCCTTGCCCGTCGGGAACGTCAAGCCGCCTTGCAGCCAAACGGCGTATGGCTCTCTTAAAGGAGCGTCCGCCGAAAGCTCGATAGACGCGCCCATTGTGAACGCTCCCGCCGCCATAATTACCTTGCTGTCGTAACCCGGCATATCCCAAGGCTCGGGAGCTGCGCTGCTGTCTATCGGCGAGCCGCTTTGTATGCCCTCGCAGAACGCGATGAGCTTTTCGGGAGTTCCCAGCTTCAGTGCCGCGATAATATCCGTGCGCTTTTCGTTGTATTTCGGGAACGCTTCATAACCCAGCTGCTCGAAAAACGCCGCCGCGAACACCGATGTTTTCAGCGCCGAGCAAACAGCCTCGGGCGCGTGGAACAAGCCCATATACATTCCGCGGCTCTGGTTCAGCGAACAGCCGACCTCCTTGCCCGCTCCCGGACAGGTGAGCCTGAAGCTGCACTGCTCTATAAGATCGGCTCTGCCCGCTATGTAGCCGCCCGTTTCCGCAATGCCGCCGCCCAAATTCTTGATAAGGCTGCCGACTATCAGGTCCGCGCCCACGGCGGTCGGTTCCTTGTCCTCAACAAGCTCTCCGTAGCAATTATCCACCATAATTATGCAATCCTTGTTGGCGCCGCGAATAGCCTGTATGATCTTTTCAATCGTTGCGATATCATAAGACGGTCTTAGAGAATACCCTCGCGAACGCTGAATATAAGCGAGATTGGCTTCCGCTGCCCGCTCGGCTATCTTCGAGTAATCCGGCATGCCGTCGCTGAGGAGCGGTATCATCGCGAAATTCACCCCGAAATCTCTTAAAGAGCCGCAGTTCTCGCCGAGAATTACCTCCTGCATCGTGTCATAAGGCATTCCCGTAACGGAAAGCATGGTATCGCGTGGACGGAGCACACCAAACAGCGCGGTGGTGAGGGCGTGCGTGCCGTTCACGAAATTATGCCGCACAAGAGCGTCCTCAGCGCCCAACACCTGCGCGAAAACCGCGTCCAGCTTATCGCGGCCATCGTCGTTGTAACCGTAGCCCGTCGTACCTTTAAGGTGCATTTCGCTTACTCTGTTGTCGATAAACGCTTTCAAGATGCGCTGACCGTTGTATTCGGCGAGCCTGTCCAGCTCCGCGAAGTTTGGAGCGGCAAGCTCTGTAGCCTTGTCCGCCGCCGTTTTTATTCTATCCGAAAACTCAAAAACTTCCATAATTTACCTCTTATTATATCCCTCGTCAAACAGCTTTTGGCAATGCTCCGTAACGTAATAAAACCCGTCGTAAACCGTCAGCTTCTTCACGCGCCTCACCAGCTTATTGTAGACCGCGTCTACGCATTTTGGGCGCGGAACCCACACATCATTGCCGTCATAATACCCCGATTGAACGTACAGGCGGCTTCTTCCTATCGTTTTCTCTTCCTCACGAATAAGTGATACTCCCGCTTCTATAAGAGCATTTCCGCTCTCGCTGAAGCTATGCTCCACGCGTTCGCCGCAGTCGTATGTTTTTGTTTCAAGCCGCCCCGCTTCGGGGACATAAAACCAAAACATCCAATCGTTCGGTGTTATCGCCGCGATATCACGCGTGCGGATAACCGTTGTCGGTGGAACGTCCAAGTCCTCCTTGATTATCTCACAGCCGCAGTCCAAAGCCAATTGCGCTACCTGTAAGAAGCTCTCGTGCTCCATATAGTAATTTATCTGCCGACCCATTTTGCTCCTTTATTTGTCTGTGCGGTATTCCTTATCAATATCAAGCGGATAATACCCCAATATCGACCTCTCCTCAACATCAATTATCAGCACGACATAGCTGTTCTTTTTCTCCCCGAACAACAGAATGTGCTGATATGTTTTTTGCTCGTCTTCATACACCGCTTCAATAAGTCTTTTTTGAACTCCGTACTCGGAAAGCGGCACAGATTTAGGAAGCCGCTTAACGAAGCTCCAAATATCGACGAGAGGCTCTGCCGTTTCGGTAACGTTATGCATTTTGCCGCTCATCGTGGCAAGGTATTCTTCACGGCTCAGCTGCTTTATAAGCTCGTTCATAAAAACGCCCCCACTACACTTGCATACATATTCAGTATAACATTTTTTTCCGTCGTTGTCAAGGTCGGATTTTGAGTAATCGGCGATTTAATGGCGGC
>DKXD01000036.1:11486-15062 GCA_002492075.1 Ruminococcaceae bacterium UBA7135 | reverse complement strand
CAGTCGGCGCCGCTTATATATTCTTTTTAAAAAGCACATAGCGGTACTCAAAATCTTTGATGTTTTCCATGTAATTTTTGTTGATGTTTCCGTCGCGTATAAGCGCACCCACAGACGGCACCTGCAAGCGTTTCAGCTCCGAACGGATATCCTCGGCGAGCGCCTTCCCCAAGCCCCGATGTTCGCCGTCAACGCCCATGTACAGCATTACATACGAGCGCGGTTTGCACTTTTCGGCGAGAATTCGGGCAAGCCTTATCGGCGTTAGTTTGCCGCAGATCAGATTTCCGTAATTCGGTACGGAAACAAAAAAACCCACCGCCTTGCCTTTATAATACGCAAGCCTTACCATATTGTAATTCACGATCGACTTAAGGCTTTTGAACATTGAGCAAAATTCGCTTTTCGTTATGCGCTTGTAGGTCGGGAAATCGCTGTACAGCTCGATCATCAGCGAATAGACTTCTTCCAGCGCATTATTAAAGCTGCCGTCGGTGGGACTTTTTATCTCATATCCCTCGTTCAGCTTTTCGGCGAGCCGCGTCGTGTATTTCTCGCAGCCCTCGTCGCTGTCGACTATCTTGTATTTGTTGGAAGAGTATCCGCAGCAGACCTTAAATCCGCACTGTTCCCAAAGTGCCGCATAGTAATCTTTGTTATACGGCTCGCCTGTGTACGGAGCGCCGAAGCGGTCAAGCTTCAGGCGGTACTTTATCCAGAACGAACAGTCCACCGGACCCGTAATTTCCGAACAGCCTTTTTCCTTAGAGATACGTTCGGCAGTCCTGAATAGCAGTGCGGCAGCCTCAGCATCGTTTTCGCTTTCAAAAAATCCCAGATAAGCGGAGCTGTCGTCGGGATAGACCGTCACAACGGCACGGCTCACGGCAGCTCCGCCGCGGTAAACAAGTATCGGAGTAACAGAAAAATAACGGCTTAAAATGTGAGTGCCATGTAAAAGAGCGTACTCGGTATCGGGGTCTTGTGTACGCTCACGCGCGGAGTAGAGCCGCTTCGGAAGCGCTATAAAGTCCTTTGCGCAGCGCGAAATCTCCGCGCCGAACACCACAGCGTTCGGCTTTTGGGGTGTGCTTGTCATTTTATCCGTCCTCCATTGCTTTCCGATCTGATATACAGGTTTTTGATCCTTTTGAATTTCGGTAGCTTCGTGTTTACTTTTTCAATGAACTCACGCACTGCCTCCTCGGAGAGGTCGGTGTATATTTTCGCCGCCGGGTGATAGTCCTCCTCAAAGACTGCCGCCGCTTTTATCTCGGGGTTTTCCAGTATCAGGCTTTCAAGTTCGTCCACATAGATGTTCTTTCCGTTAGCGGTGATGATCATACGCTTTTTTCTTCCTTTAAGAAACAGCCGCCGCTCACTGTCGATATATCCCAGATCACCTGTGTGATAAAACCCGTTTTCGTCAAATTCGCTGTACTTGTTGTTCCCCGTAAGATACCCCGCCGAAACGCTCCCGCCGCCAACTATCAGTTCTCCGACGCCGTTTTCATCGGGGTCTGTTATCCGCACGTCCAAGCCGTCGAGTATCGTTCCGTTACATTCGATGTTGCTGTCGTCGGGTCGCGCAAGCGCAATTACCGAGGCGGTCTCCGTCGTGCCGTAAGCTTCGAGAAGGTGCACGCCGTTTTCGATAAAATAACGCTTTATCCGCGGGTCGGTAAAGCTGCCTCCGCAGTACAGAAAACGAATACCGCGCAGCATTTCCATAACGCTCTCGTTCGCCGCCTCGTATACCCTGTTCAGGATAAGCGGCACGGTGCAGACGATAGTCGGGCGCAGCTTCAGCATATCTTCAAGCATTTTCGAGCGGTCGGAGCAAAGATAGATCCTCATTCCGGAGATTATCGAATACAGGAAGTTCGCCACTCCCGCATACACATGATTTAAGGGCAGAAAGATGTATGATATGTCGGCGGTGCTCATTGGCGTTCTCGCATAAAGAGCGTCCCAGTTATGCAGCAGATTTTTCTGCGTCAGCGGAATAGCTTTCGGCTTGTCGGTGGTGCCAGATGTGAACAGGATCATCGCGGTTTGGTCGAGGTCGTTTCTTCCGCAAAGCGTTATATACGATTTTTCGCCCGCGCTTAACAGCTTCGGGAACTCATCGGTGCAAATGTATCTGATGTTCGGATATTTTTGTTCAAGCTCCGCGATAATTTCGCGCTTTTGTCTGTCGTATATGATCGTGTCGATGTCGATAATAGAAAGCGTGTTCAGAATATCGAACGCCGTCCATTCGCTGTCAATGGGAACGCACACCCCTACATACGCCAGTATTGCCAGGTCGGCGATCGCCCATTCATAGCAGTTAGGCGAATAAAGCATAACATTACCGCTCACCCCTGCCGAAACGAGCATCCTTGCGAGACTTTGAACATCTCCCATCACCTCGCCGAATGTGCGCGTCTTAAACTCCCCGCCGTCTTTTACGCCGATGTATGGCAGCGAGTTCCGGTTTACCTTGTCTTCCTCAATGTATTGACAAATACTTTTCATTTTTCACACCTTGATATAATCGTAATAGTGCCGCCCGTTCCGTCAAGCTCCACAACGTCGCCGCTTTTCAGCAGACGTGCGGCGTTATCCGCGCCCACCACAGACGGCTTGCCCAATTCCCGCGAGATTATGGCGGTATGCGACAGCAGCGAGCCTTTCTCAACTATTATTCCCGCAGCCCCAACGATAAGGAACACCCAGCCCGGGTCAGTCATTTTGGCGACGATTATCTTTCCGGCGGTATCGGGACATTCCGAGGGATCATCCACCACCAGCACCTCGCCGCGTACCTTGCCGTTCGAGCAGGCAACGCCCTTTATAACATCCGCGCTCGTGCTCGTTTCCATACCGCCGATATTCTTGGGCGCTCTGTCGAAGACCTTGTCCGCAAATACCAGCCGCGAATACGCGGGGAGCAGCTTAAAGCGCTTATACAGCTCTTTTCGGCGTTCAACAAGACCGCGCATATCCTCTTTATTACGAACCGCTTTTTCTATCTCGTCATATTCAAGATAGAAGATATCCCGCGGCGCGGCTATCTGACCTTGTGCGGCAAGCTCCTCGCCGATCTTTAACACCATCGAGCGCATCATACCATATAATCGGCTGCGGTCCAGCCGTGACTTTTCGCGGTTCTTTATGCCGCAAGCCGCCTTTTTCGCGAAAACGCCGCACAGACCTTTAAGCATCACGGAACGCTCTGCGGGCTTTATGTCCGCCGTTTCGTTCTCCGCGTATTGAACGATCTTCCAAACGAGAAGCTGTGGGTCGGTGCGGAATGTTTTGCTTTCAAGCTTCAGCTCCTCAGCGTTTCGGTCGCCGTAGTTTTCTATGTATTCCGCGATACTGTCGGATAAAGCGCCGTGATAAGCGTAATATTCCCCGCGGGTCTTGATCTTTTTAAGAGCGGGAAGCTCCCCGCTGTCTTTCGCGGCTTTCGCCAATTTAATAAGCTCCGTTACGGGTTTCATACTTTCGAGCCCGTTTATCCCGGAAATTTGGCGATTAGCCTCAGCTTCATAATCGGACACCCCGCGCGCCTTCAATCGTGATTTT
>DKXD01000036.1:7983-11183 GCA_002492075.1 Ruminococcaceae bacterium UBA7135 | reverse complement strand
GCGCCTTCAATCGTGATTTTAAAAGCCCCGTAAAGATGAAGGAGTACATATCGTTCACGAGCGTCAGATCCCACTTCTCGGTTACTTTATCGAGCAGATTTTTATAGTGTACGAGTATCTCCCCGCATTTTGCTTTGTTGAGGTCTACCGACTTGAAAAAACGTATCATCTCAACAAATTCGGCGCTTAGTTTTTCCATTCTTTTAGGACAGGTAAGTATTAAATTTATAAACGTGAACGTTACCTTTGTGTGAGTCCAAAACCCTATTTTGTTTTCAAGGTGCGAGGTGACATTTTTGTTCTTAACGCCCAGCATTTCCTGCCACACGGGAATAATCTTTTTGTTGAACGGCAGGAACAGAATAACGTCATACCAATTACTTATGCGATAATAGATCCTCCCGTTCGCTGCGTCCACCATATTTCTCAGAATATCGTCAGCCGCCGCGACAGTTTTCGGCTCGTGAGTGAGCCGCAGCAGCACAGACCGAAACACGCGGTAATACGCGGTTCGGATAAAGCTTTGAGTGAGCGGCAGTGTGATGCCGGGATAGCTTTCCACTATGTTGCTGTTATCCAGCACGATGGGCGAATCTGTCTTGCGAAGCGTCGTTATCGGGCGCGCTTGCAGGAAAAATATCTCGCCGTCCTTTATCGCAAACTCTATGTCATATTCGCCGTTTTCCCCGAAAAGCTCCTTTATCCTTTGAGATGATCTGATAAGGTCGTTGAGTGTGTCCTCCGAGATCGTCGGAGAATCGTCCTCCCGCTCGCTGTAACAGCTCCCGTCCGAGCCGTTGAAATAGTAGGTGGTAACGGAGGTTTTGTCCTCTACAACGTTGTTGCCCGTGCCGCGTCCGACGACCACCACCGATTCGTTGAGTATGCCTTGAGGATTTGCGGTGAATATCACTCCGGACAAGTCCGCCGCTATCATTTTCTGAACAACGGCGCACACCGAAATTTTATCCGCCGCTATTTTGCGGGTTTTGCAGTATTCCGTAAACCCGGCGCTTTTCGGAACTCGACAAACGCGCGATACCACAGTGCTTATCTCGCTTTGAGGAACATTCAGCTCCGTTTGGAATTGCCCCGCGAACGACGCGTCCGCGCCGTCCTCCGCGGAGGAAGATGAGCGCACGGAAACAGTGTCCGAGCGGTTGAAAAAGCTTTTCGCGAAGTTCTCCGCCTCATCGGCGCTATCGCCGAAAACACAGAAAAACGGCGGTATATTAAAGCCGTTTTCCTGCATTTTAAATAGGTTTGCCGCCTTAGTCCCGACAGGCAGGGCTTTATAGTTTTCAGAGCAAACTATCATAGTTATACCTTTCCGAAGATCAAAAACAGCGCTATAGTCAGCAGCATCATAGACTCCTGAATATAAGTGTAGCGTTCGACCTTTGCGACGATCTTAAAGCGCGTCGGGTCTTTCATAAACTGAACGAATTTAAGCGTCATCCAACCGGTGTTGAGCAGCAGCGCGGCAACGGATATCTTATTTAAGTTCCACACAAGCAATACGTTCGTGAGAATATCCACCCATGTAAGCACCAGCACAAACACGGTAGCTTTCTTGTACCCGAACAGCTTTGAATAAGTAACATACTCCGTTTCGTCTTTCGGCGCGCGTATCTTCCTCGAAACCTCCCAGATAAGCGCGGGGAAATAGAGCGTCCATGCTGCTAAAAAGTTCGTGAGCGTCCATGCGCCAAGCGAATATTTAATGCAGGTGAAGGAGATTATGTAGATGTTCATTATCATCTGCACGGGGTTATGCGTCACAAGCGCAAGCGGCAGGCTCTTCTGTATTTTTTTCTTGCTGAAAAACCAAAGCGACATCAGCGTTCCGTAAACATAAAGGAACAAAAAGAACCAGAAGTTGTTCATAAAAATAACGTTCAGTGCGACCGTTACCGCTATGAGTATAGATACGAATATCGCAAGGTCGCGCTTTTTGACCCGACCCGAGGGCAGCGGACGCTCTGAAAACAGACGACAGTCCAGCTCGTAGTCCTTGAAATCATCCGCTATCCTCAGCCACAGCAAAAAGCTGAACACGGTAAACCCGCCGATAAATTCCTGTATCGAGATTTGGAACTCCGTAATTCCGTTATTCAGCAGCACTATAAAATAGATCTCGCCGAATACGATAATTCCCAGCGCCAGTCTGGGGATTATCGGGTACATTTCCTTAAAATATATATGCAAGCGTTTTAACATCTTGTCCTCCCGCCTATTTTTTCGCCCGTTTTTACAAGCACTTCCGTGCCTTTCGCGGAAAACGTTTCAATATCATTGCCGACCGTTATCGCGTCCTTTTTAAAAAGCTGAATGATCGTCGAGCCGCCGAACGAGAAAAAGCCCTTTTCTTCCATACGCGAAAATGTTGTAACGTTGTGATTTGTTATCTTCCCTACCTGAAGCGCACCCACTTCAATTTGAATGACCTCGCCGAAATGCTCCGTTTCCAAAAGAGAGGCAACTCTGTGATTATGCGAAAACACCCGATATTTCTCTGATATGGGGCGCACGGTATGAAGAACGCCGGGGATATCCTCAACGCGTATGACCCGTCCGTCGTCAAAGAAAACATATCTGTGACAGTCCTCCACAGCCAGCCGAAACACCAAACACACGCCGCCGTTAAATTCGGACACGTCAAAGGAGCCTGCAAGCTCTGTTAAGGTATAGCAAGAACCTTTTATTTTCAGCGTCAGCTCATTGCTTATCGGATAAACGCATAGCCTGCCGCTGCACGGGGAAATAAGCTCGTCCGAAGCGCAGTCTGCCGAAAAGTCGTATCGTCGAGTGAAAAAATCGTCAAAGCTTTTGAAGTCTGTGTCAGCACAACCGTTTAGATCAATGCTGTATTTCTTGATAAAGGGAGCGATCCGCTTCGCGGACAAGCGGCTTTTCATATACGCTCCGTTCAGATTTGAGTACAGCTTTCTGCAAAAGAACAGCTTCAACAGTACCCGCCCGAAAGCGTTGTTGTAAAGGAAATTCAGCCCCTTGCCGCCGTATTCCGTTTCCTCTCGGAACCTTTTTGCGGCTCTGTCGTATACTCTCATAGAACGTCCCTTATAAGAATAAGCACCGTAATTCCTATCGCCAACGCCCCAAATATTCCGTACCACACTCCGCGCGGCTTTGGTATACGAACGTTCAGGATAAACATTATTGCGACAACAGCGTACCCC
>DKXD01000036.1:686-7721 GCA_002492075.1 Ruminococcaceae bacterium UBA7135 | reverse complement strand
ACAACAGCGTACCCCGCCGCCCAAATTATCCCACCAAAAGCAACCTCCGGGAAAAAGCCCAGCACCGACCACACCACCGGGAAAATAAGCGCGGCATAAGTGACGGGCAGCCCGTCATAATGAGTGCGCACTCCCTCTGCCGCCGCCGAGGTATTGAACCATGCGAGCCGAATTATGCCGCAAAGAATATATCCGAATATCACAACGTATTTGAATACTCCCGTGCCCTCCATAAGCCTAAGCCCCAACACCGCCGGCAGCGCCAGAAACCCCATCACATCGGCAAGCGAATCGATCTGTACCCCGAACTCCATTTCGGCTTTATCACGCTTGCAGCGCCTTGCTATCACGCCGTCAAACAAGTCGCATATCCCCGCCGCGACAAGCGCTGTCATCGCAGCCGCAGCGTAAGAATAAACGCACAGAACGATACCCGCAAACGCGAAGCCCACGCCGATATATGTAAGAATTACCGATCTGTTGTATTTTCCGATAAACATTGCGTCCTCACAAATTTTTTCGTATTTTTAAGGCGAACAGGATAGAATTGACGAGTAAGTGTGTTGCCGCTCCAAGCAGAATGTAAAGGAAATATTGCCATACGGGCATGGGATAGAGCATTGCAAAGACCGCCGCCGTTCCGAACAAAGAATCCACCTGATCGACAAAAAAGAAAACGCGCCCTTTAATCCCGCCGACCGTTTTTCCGTCGGGAATATCCAACCGCCGTTTAACAAAGCTGTTGGGCAATTCAAAAAGCATATACACAAACCCCAGCGCGGCACCCACTGTAAGGTTGAACGGGAACGTGTTTTCAAATCGAAAGTAGATGTAACACAAATCGGGAAACCGCAGACATACCGCACCCCAGCCCGCCTGAGCCGCCGCGCAAAACACGATCATTCCGAAAAAGCCTATCCACGTTTTGTTGCCGCCGAGTATCCGTTTTCCGTCACGCAAGCTTTTCCCGCAGTCTATGGGAGCTTTCAGCTTCCGATAGAGCGGCGTTTTCACAAACAGCATATTTAATATCCCGCCCAGTATTACCGGGAGCATCGTAATATACATTTTCAAGATCAGCATAGTATGTTTTTTGCGAGTATCACGCCCTCCGCTGAAAAAAAAGCTATCCCTATAGCAAGCACCGCTCCCGCGGCGACGTCCTTAATAAATTTAACATCATCGTCCTTTTTGGAACAAAAGCTGTCGCAAAGCCGTTCCAATGCGGTGTTGAAATACTCCGCCGAGAAAGCGGCACATACCAGCGACAGCATTATTATATAGTCGTACATCCCCGAACCCGTGATGATGTTCAACGCAAGAAAAACCAAGGCGATCACTGTGTATACTTTAAAGTTACGTTCCGATCGGAATCCGTTTACAAATCCAATGGCAGCGCGCTTAACACTTTGAAAAAAGTTCTTGTTTTTCATAAGTTCTGCCTCCGGTCTGCTTTAATGCCTACAGCAATTCCGCTTTGGATTTACCGTATAAATATTTGTCGAACCGCATTGCAGCATTTGACTTCGCGACGATTTTATTACAGCATTTTTGGTGAAAATCTATGTTTATTATAATTATAGCATAATTGTGGCGTTATTGTATTTTATTTGTCAAAGTTTGTAGAAACGCACAATTTCAACAAAGTAATTTTGCTATTTTGCACAACCACAGATTGGGCTGACCTTTCTTAATCGTCACGGCAGAAATTATGCTTGATAGGAAAAACACTCCCCCGGGAATTATCGCCGATGTTTTCGCATACAATTAGACAAGTCTTGATTTGGGGAGTGTGACAAAATGAGCGTTCGCGAAAGATTGACCGCGCTTGAAGAGCTTGCCGCAAAAAAAAGCACCGTTACTTTTTCGACAGACGGCGGCTTGCGAAACGGCGGCGAGCTTTGCATAGAAAACTGCCGCTGCATAAAGGAGCTTGACGATAATTTTATTGTGCTTTCGGTGTATGGAATGGATATCCGCGTTTCGGGAGCGCCGCTGTGTCTGGAAAATTTCGGAGTGGGCAGCGTGAAAATAACGGGCTATATACACTCACTTACCTTTGAGGAGAACGATCAATGAAAAAAAAGAACGATAAAGTAAAGGGTCTGCGCATGGGATATGTTAAATTTTCGGGGCTTGGCGGCTATCGCGGAGATATGCTGTCGGAGCTGCTCGAAGACGGCGTTCCCGTGCGGAACATCACGGTGTCGGACGAGGAGATAAGCGGCGCGGTGTCACCCACGGACTACTTTCGCGTATCGGAGACCGCGCGACGGCACGGCGTTCGCATCAAAGCGGGCGAACGCCGCGGACTGTACTTCACTCTGCGAAAATACCGCACAAGAGCGGGGCTGTGCGTGGGCGCTCTGTTGTTCATTCTGGTGATAGCGCTGTGGCAGACAAGCGTGCGCTCCATAACGATAGAGGGTGACGCTCCGCGCTCACAGGTAATGCAGATACTCGACGAGTGCAGAATACGGCTCGGCGCTTCGACCGACACGCTGGAAATATCCAAAGCGGAGCACCGCATACTCGCGGAGGTGGAGGACTGCGCTTGGGCGGACGTATCGTGCGAGGGGTTCAGAGTGAACGTCCGCATAGTTAAGGGCGTGGAAAAGCCCGAAATGGAGGAAAACGCGCCGCGCAACATCACAGCCGCGCGTTCCGCAAAAATAGTGCGCCAGATACCGCGTATGGGCGCTTCGGTAGTGGAAAACGGCAGCGGCGTGAACGCGGGCGATCTGCTCGTTTCGGGAACCGTTCCCGACGGGCGCGACCACGTTATGTTCGTCCGCGCGGACGCGGAGATAATCGGCGAATGGACGGAAACACGCGAGTTCTTCGTGCCGTATAACGAAACGATAAGCCTTGCAAACGGCGAAAAGAAGGTGTTCAAGTACCTTGTTTACGGCGACGACGAGTACCCGCTGTTCACAGGGAAAGCAGGCGCGGAAAACTCGCTTTATACCGAGGAAACGAGCATTTTAAAGATAGGCGGGCAGCCGACCTCGTTCAAGATAAAATCGGGCATCTACACCGCCTATACCTCGCAAGACATAACAAGAAGCCCCGACGATGTTTTGTCGGAGCTTCAAAAACGAAAGCTTGATTTTGAGGAGAACTTCTTCTCGGAATATGAGATAACCAACGCCGAGGAACGCTTCTATCCGCAGGATGACGGCATACGGCTCGTTATCGACTACACCTTGCAGGGCGACATCGCAAAGCCCGTTCCCATCGAAATGGGCGATATGACAATGCCCGAAACACCCGAGACCTCGGAAACAAGCGAAGGCGGCTCGGACGGATAGGGCGCAGCGGAATTAACGCTCTATCTTATATGCTGAAAGATCCAGTGTATACAGCTGCTGAATTGCTGACTTCCGAGGGTATTTACCAAGTTGTTGTCATGAATTCTTTGTCTTAATTCTCTGAATATTTTCTTTCTCCTTCTTCCGTCAAAATTAACTCTTGTTTCATTCATACTTCTATACTTTATATGATCGCCATGATGTATATGCCAGTCATTGCCGCTTCCGGCGTAATAGGCATTGGCGCCGTTTGCCCTTTGAACGACGCCCTTCAATTGAACGGCATTATTATCCGAGCCGCTCACGCTAAGATAGGGATGCGCGTCCTTATTGCCGGATGCGGAGCTTTGCATAAGCCTTTGGTGGAGCGTATCATCGAACAAGCTGCCGGTATCATCTGTCTGCTTCTTCTGCAAGGATCCAAAGGTCTGATTGCTCCGTTTCCGCTGAACGCTTTCGTTTTGTCTTACTTTTTTTGATTCCGAGAATTGGTACATAAAAAACCTCCTTATTATACCAATACTAAAAACACGTTCTGATATTATATAGTATTATCCGACAATTGCGCGATCTTCGCTTGTATGCGTTTGTACTCGGCGGAGATAAGCGACGCGCCACGCTGCTTTAAATATACCTCGGCGTACAGCTTGTTGAAGAACAAGAAGCCGCCGAAAAAGCGCTCCATGCGGCGAATTTGCTCGAACGTGTAAACGCTCGATAAAAACAGGAGCTTTTCGCGCTCGGTGGTGTTCGGCTCTATGCCGCCCATCATCAGGAAGTCGTACATCGTGTTCAGCACTATGCGAACGTCGGCGGGCGGAAATCCGCCGTTCGTTATCGTTTCGCAAAGCTCTATGGCGTCGCCTATGTGCGCCGCGTCCTTGGCTCTCAGCCACACCGCGCGGTCGTAAACATACAGCGCCCTACACAGCTGCTCCTT
Organism: Ruminococcaceae bacterium UBA7135; assembly: GCA_002492075.1. GTDB lineage: Bacteria > Bacillota > Clostridia > Oscillospirales > Ruminococcaceae > CAG-115. The sequence goes on along the minus strand of DKXD01000036.1, from coordinate 3,470 downwards.
TACCCGAGCGTCACAATGGCAGCGCATTACAACAAGCATTCCGCGCCTCAGATTCTTGTCCGGCTCGGCGGGGTAGTTTCCCACGGCGAACCTCGACGTTTCGTGATCCAAACGCGCCGCGTCCGTAAACGGCGCGTTTTCTATGTTCAGACAATGCGCGAGTATCTCGGCGGCGGTCTGCTTCAGCACGGGAAAACTCTGCGTGACGCGCTCGAAAAATCCGATCGTATACGACGGCGACACATACCGCCCGCCCTTTGAGAGAAACTTCTTCATAATATCGAGCGTATATTCCAGCGCCGCCTGCGCCATATTCCAATCGCTTTGCGAACGTATTCTGTCGATACATTCCGAAAGATAGCGCTCCCAATTCTCGGTGTCCTTTAAGCGCAGAACGCCCGCCGTCATAAATCCGCAGCGGCTCTCAAAGTCGCCCGGGTACCAATCCAGCGCCTCGGAGAACGCCTTGAACGCGCCGCCGAAATCCCACTTTCCCAAAAACGACTGCGCCAGAGCGCGTTTTTCCTTGCACTCGTCCAGACCGTATGTATCGTCACTCGCATCGTCCTCGTCGATAAGCTCCGAGAGATCGGCTTCTATCACAAATTCGTCGGGTATCGCTGAACGCAAACCGTTCAGCAGCTCCTCGCGGGCTTCGCTGTAAAGAATATGCGTACCGCAGTAGCAGCAAAATCCGCTGTCGAAATCGCCGTCAAGCATTATCATTCGTTCGCATTTGGGGCAAACGCAGTATTCAAGCATAAGATCATCTCTCTTTTACGCAAAAATCTCGTTCCATACAAAACTTATCGTCTTGTCGCCGCGGTGATCGTGTACTATAAGACTGCACCCGTCCGCCGTGTCGTTCTCCAAAGAAAACAGTTCTCCCGTTTTTGGAATGACAAGCTCAAACTTTTCCCACTCGACCTCTTTTCCCGCGGAATTGTCCGTACATACCACCTTAACTGTCGCGCGGGCGTTTGTGGGAGCGGTCGGGTAAGAGGCGTACAGCGCTATTTGATGAGCGTTATCGGCGGTGGTGAAGGATTTTACAAGCTCGTATTTGCTCGGCGCAAAAACCAATATCACCACCGTTATCGCCGCGGCGAAAACGACTGCCGAAACGATAACGGCGACCCTGAGTTTTTTCTTTGAAAGAGTGCTCATACTATTCTCCAGTCGATAGGCTCCATGCCGCTGCTTTTCAAGAACTCGTTCGCCTTTATGAAGTGTCCGCAGCCGAAGAACCCGTTGTGCGCCGACAAAGGGCTTGGGTGAGCGCATTGCAGCACAAGGTGCTTTGGATTAGTTATAAGCTTTGCCTTAGCGCGGGCGTTGCCGCCCCACAAGAGGAAAACTATCGGCGTTTCGCGCTCGTTCAGCAGCTCTATTATGCGGTCGGTGAGTATCTCCCAGCCGTGCCCCCGGTGAGAGTTCGCCAGCCCCTCACGGACGGTAAGAACCGTGTTCAGCAGCAGAACGCCGCTTTTCGCCCACGCGGTAAGCTCGCCGTGGGGCGGTATCGGCAGCTCCAGCTCGCTTTGTATTTCCTTGAAGATATTTTGCAGGGAGGGCGGCGGGGGCGTTCCCTTCTTCACGGAAAAGCACATTCCGTGAGCCTGCCCCGCTCCGTGATACGGGTCCTGCCCGAGTATCACCGCCTTGACGTCGCTGTATGACGTCGCTTTCAGGGCGTTGAAGATGTCGTTCATCGGCGGATATATCGTTCGCGAATTATATTCGGAGATAAGAAACCGCCGAAGCTGTAAATAATAATCCTTTTTGAACTCTTCAGCCAAGAGTTCGTCCCATTCGTTTCCTATATTTACCATTATTTTTTATCCTTTGCCTTTTTCTTTTTCGGATTTTTTCTCGCGACCTCTTTGCCGCGCTTTTGCTTTGTGGAGAACCCGAACGTGCCTATCTTCTTGCCGAGCGCAAAATACGTTCCGTGCGCGTAAGTCAGCAGCCCTGCCTGCTCGATCATCAGCCTGCCTTTTTCGTCGATAAGGTCGTCGTCTATGTTGACGGCGATTATGTCCGCAAGAAACATATCGTGCGAACCTTGCGGCTGAATGTCGAACACCTTGCACTCCAGCGAGATCTTGCTTTGAGCGATCATCGGCGCGGATATCTGCGTACAAGGCAGCGCGGTCAGCTTGCGTTTTGCGAGCTTATCCTCGTTCTTCCCCGACTTTATCCCACAGTAATCGAGAGTTCGCACGGCGGTTGACGGCATCATATTCACACAGAACTCCCCGGACTGCTTGATAATGTCGTAAGAGTTGCGCTCGCGCCGCACGGAGATGTACAGCCTCGGCGGGTCGGAGCTTATTATCCCCGTCCACGCTATCGTTAATGCGGCGGGCTTCTCCACGCTCCCGCAGGACACCAAAACGGCGGGCACGGGCGCTAACATTGTGCCGCCTTTCCAAGTTACTTTAGACATAAAATATCCTCTTTTCGCAAATATGTTTCCCGTCTCTTGTTTTTGCCGTTTCCCCGCCTGCGGCGGGGAAACGGGCGTAAACGGTCGATACGCAAGCCGCTGCATTCGGCTCCCGCGCATACAGCGAGGATAACAGCCGGATCAGCTTGTAAAAAGTATGGTTTTCGTTCTCTCCACCGCTCCGCGGGGAGAGAACGCTGTTATAAACAATTGAAACATCGATACCGATAATATCCAATTATATTTTAGCACATTTTTATAAAATTTTCAATAACTAATCTTGAATTTAGACAAAATTTATGTTATAATATTTTCAAGAAGGGTTCGGTTGATAC
>DKXD01000036.1:0-410 GCA_002492075.1 Ruminococcaceae bacterium UBA7135 | reverse complement strand
TTCAAGAAGGGTTCGGTTGATACGCGAACTTTCAACTAACAACTAAAAACCAAAAAGGAGCGAATGTTATGCCTTTCATCAACACAAAATATTCCGGTGAGATTACTCCCGAACAGGAGATCGATATCAAGACCGCTCTCGGCGAGGCGGTATCCATTCTCGGCAAGTCCGAGAACTGGCTTATGGTCGGGTTCGAGCCGAACTGTTCGCTGTACTTCAAGGGCGAGAAGTCCGAGAAAATAGCGTTCGTGGAAGTCAGCGTTTACGGCAGCGCTTCCAAATCCGCATATGAGCAGTTCACCGCAGCCGTCTGCAAGACGCTCGGAAATACTCTCGGAGTGCCCGCCGACGCCGTTTACGTCAAGTATTGCCCCACCGAAAACTGGGGCTGGAACGGCGGCAACTTCTGA
>DKXD01000196.1:6797-10422 GCA_002492075.1 Ruminococcaceae bacterium UBA7135 | reverse complement strand
GGCAGTCAACGTGAGCATAGTGACGCGCGTCGGTCTCATACTCAACGTGAGCGGTATTGATAGTGATACCGCGCTCTCTTTCCTCGGGAGCCTTATCGATCATATCATATGCCTCGAACTTAGCCTGACCCTTGAGTGCGAGCCACTTTGTGATAGCTGCGGTAAGGGTGGTCTTGCCGTGGTCAACGTGACCGATAGTACCGATATTAACGTGCGGTTTGCTGGAATTATATTTTTCCTTAGCCATTGGTATTTCCTCCTTTAATAGGCAATTGGGGTTTGTGACCCTAAATAAAAATGTTTACAGTAATATTCTACCATAAAATGCTTGAAAAATCAAGTACTTTTGGTAAATTATTTCTTCTATTCTCCCCGTGCTGCGGGGAAAATAAAATCAGTTTTAATCATTCTGCTTGCGCTTGGACATAATGCCCTCCGCAACGGACTTCGGAACCTCAACATAGCTGTGCGGCTCCATAACGTACTGACCGCGTCCCTGTGTTTTGGAGCGCAGATCGTTCGAGTAGCCAAACATCTCGGAAAGGGGTACGAGCGCTGTAACCTGCTCCGAACCGTTTCTGGATTCCTGACCCTGGATCTGTCCGCGGCGTGAAGTAAGATCGCCGATGACCGTACCGGTGTAATCGGTAGGACAAACGACAACTACCTTCATGATAGGTTCGAGGATTATAGAGTGCGCCTGCTTCAGCGCTTCCTTGATAGCCATTGAACCCGCGATCTTAAACGCCATTTCCGAAGAGTCGACCTCGTGATAAGAACCGTCGTACAACTCTACCTTAAGGTCTACAACGGGGTATCCCGCGAGAACGCCCGCGTTCAGCGCGCCTTGGATACCTTGATCGACAGCGGGTATAAACTCCTTGGGGATAGAGCCGCCCACAACAGCGTTGACAAATTCGTAACCCTTGCCGCTTTCGTTCGGCTCTACACGAATCTTAACGTGACCGTACTGACCCGAGCCGCCCGACTGACGCTTGTATTTCATATCCACGTCCGCGTTGCCGGTAATGGTTTCCTTGTATGCTACCTGCGGTGCGCCGACGTTCGCTTCTACCTTGAACTCACGCAGAAGTCTGTCGACGATGATCTCGAGGTGAAGCTCGCCCATACCCGCGATAATGGTCTGACCCGTTTCGGAGTTCGTCCATGTCTTGAAGGTGGGGTCTTCCTCGGCGAGCTTTGCAAGCGCAATGCTCATCTTCTCTTGACCTGCCTTGGTCTTCGGCTCGATAGCCAGATCGATAACAGGCTCGGGGAAGTCCATCTGCTCAAGGATTATCGGGTGCGCGGGATCGCAGAACGTATCGCCGGTGGTCGTATACTTTGTACCCACAACCGCCGCTATATCTCCGCACGGGCAAGCGTCTATATCCTGTCTGTGGTTGGAGTGCATCTGCAAAATACGACCCATACGCTCGTTCTTATCCTTGGTGGAGTTGAGAACGGTCGTACCCGCCTCAACATAGCCCGAATATACTCTGAAGAAGCAGAGCTTACCAACGAACGGATCGGTAGCGATCTTGAACGCGAGAGCCGAGAACGGCTGGTCGTCGCCGGGATGACGCTCTTCCTCCTCGTCGGTGTTGGGGTTCGTTCCCTTGATAGCGGGAATATCCAAAGGCGACGGCATATAGTCGACGATAGCGTCGAGCAGCTTCTGTACGCCCTTGTTTCTGTAGGAGGTACCGCAGGTTACAGGAACGAACTTGTTTTCGATAGTTCCCTTGCGGATAGCCTTCTTTATCTCCTCGGGAGTGAAATCCGCGCCCTCGTTTTCGAGGTAGCGCTCCATAAGGTCGTCGTCAAGCTCGGCAACCTTTTCAAGCAGGTTTGCGCGATACTCTTCTGCCTTATCCTTCATATCCGCGGGGATCTCCTCAACTCTCATATCCTTGCCGAGGTCGTCATAATAAACATCCGCGTTCATCTCGATGAGGTCGATTATTCCCTTAAAGTCCGCCTCAGCGCCGATAGGCAGCTGAATGGGAACTGCGTTGCACTTAAGTCTGTCGTGCATCATATCTACAACATTGTAGAAATTCGCGCCCATAATATCCATTTTGTTTACATAAGCCATACGGGGCACGTGATAGTTATCCGCCTGACGCCATACCGTCTCGGACTGCGGCTCTACACCGCCTTTCGCGCAGAATACGGTTACGGAACCATCAAGCACTCTCAGAGAACGCTGAACTTCTACCGTGAAGTCAACGTGACCGGGAGTATCGATAATATTGATACGGTGGTCTTTCCAGAACGCGGTGGTAGCGGCGGAAGTGATCGTGATACCACGTTCCTTCTCCTGATCCATCCAGTCCATCGTGGAAGCGCCGTCGTGTGTTTCACCGATCTTGTAGTTTACGCCGGTGTAAAACAGGATACGCTCCGTGGTGGTAGTCTTGCCCGCGTCTATATGCGCCATGATACCAATATTACGCGTCATTTCAAGAGATACGTCTCTTTTCATAAAATCCTCCGTAATATATCTTGCTTTTCTCCGCTCCGCAGGGAAAAACAAGACGTGAAATTACCACTTAAAGTGAGCGAACGCCTTGTTTGCCTCCGCCATCTTGTGGGTATCATCGCGCTTCTTGACAGCGCCGCCCTGATTGTTCAGCGCGTCGCAAATCTCGTTTGCGAGTCTTTCTTTCATTGTCTTTTCGTTGCGTTCGCGGCTGTACTTCGTTATCCAACGAAGTCCCAGAGTGCGGCGTCTGTCCTCGCGCACCTCCATAGGTACCTGATAAGTCGCGCCGCCGACACGTCTTGCCTTGACCTCCAAACGAGGCATAATGTTTTCCATTGCCTCCTCGAAAGCCTCGAGAGCGTCCTTGCCGGTTTTCTCGGCAACGATCTCGAACGCGCCGTAAACGATCTTCTGGGCTACGCCCTTTTTCCCGTCAAGCATGATGTTGTTGATAAGTCTTGTTACCAGCTCCGAACCGTACATAGGATCGGGCAGAACCTCACGCTTGGGGACATTACCTCTTCTTGGCACTTTAACTTCCCTCCTTCATAAAAATGAAAATCATAGGTACTCGAAAGCACTGTACTCTCCCGAAATGCCAACAAGCGGCTTTTATTTTTTCCCGCGCTCCGCGCTGGAAATAGAGTGAACTTTGGCAAATCACCAATCTGCTCTATTATAAAAACAATGCCATTGTCGGCGTTTGGTTGAAATTACGCCTTCTTACCTGCCTTCGGACGCTTAGCCCCGTACTTGGAGCGTCCCTGCATTCTCTTGTCCACGCCCTGCGCGTCAAGAGTTCCTCTTACGATGTGGTAACGCACACCGGGAAGGTCTTTTACCCTGCCGCCCCTGATCAGGACAACGCTGTGCTCCTGAAGGTTATGTCCCTCACCCGGAATGTAGCTTGTCACCTCAATACCGTTCGACAGACGTACTCTGGCGATCTTACGGAGAGCTGAGTTCGGCTTCTTCGGTGTAGCGGTCTTAACTGCTGTGCAAACACCTCTCTTCTGCGGAGAAGATGCATCTGTCTGCTTCTTGCTCAGAGAGTTGAATCCTTTCTGGAGCGCCGGTGCAGTAGATTTCTTTACTGATGTCTGTCTGCCTTTTCTTACTAACTGGTTAAATGTTGGC
>DKXD01000196.1:6580-6787 GCA_002492075.1 Ruminococcaceae bacterium UBA7135 | reverse complement strand
GATGTGGTAACGCACACCGGGGAGATCCTTAACACGTCCGCCTCTGATAAGTACGACGGAGTGCTCCTGCAGTTTGTGTCCGATACCCGGGATATAAGCCGTAACCTCGTAGCCGTTGGATATCTTAACTCTGGCTACCTTTCTCATTGCGGAGTTAGGCTTTTTAGGGGTCTGTGTACGAACCGCCGTGCACACGCCTCTCTTCTG
>DKXD01000196.1:4560-6286 GCA_002492075.1 Ruminococcaceae bacterium UBA7135 | reverse complement strand
GCCGTGCACACGCCTCTCTTCTGAGGGGAGTGCTGATCGATCTGCTCCTTGTGCAGGGCATTGAAGCCGTGCTGCAGTGCGGGAGCCTTGGACTTCTTCGTAGACACCTCGCGTCCCTTGCGGACAAGCTGGTTAAACGTTGGCACTGTTTTTTCACCTCCAATAAAAATATACCTTGTGAAATATTCACCGCGAATATTCCCACCATGTGTTATTATTTCCCGTTATTGGGAAATATACACCAACACACCTAATCATTATAATACAACAATTTCCCTTTGTCAAGGGCTTTTCTCAAACTTTGTCACAAAGTGGACTAAAAAACGCCGCCAAGCCGCTTTCGTTGTGCATTTTGCACAACCGCGCCGCCGTTTTTTCTATGCGCAGACGCTTGACAATGCGCGTTTTGGGGTGGTATAATAATTATAAGGGATAATTTTCCTTAATATTTGCTTTGGTAAGACATTTTGTATTGAAAGGAGTAGTTATCATGAAAAAACATTTTTGGAAAATTGCGTCGGTTGCCACAGCAGCGGCTCTTGCTCTGACGGTCGGAGCAGTAAGTGCAATGGCTGCCGACGAACAACCGAAGCCTTCCGCGCCCGCCGTCACCGATCTTTCCGGAGAAAAGGCGGAAGTCATAGCGATCAACAAGGATTACACCGAAACCTACCAAAAGATTTATGACGAGGTGCTGGAAAGAGAGGCTACAAAGGTAGACGATGCCGATTTTTACGAAATGGCGGATCCGTATGTTAACGCGCGGAAAACAGCCGAAGAAGAAGCTCAGGCAAAATGCGAAGAGCTCGGGCTTTATTCGCGCATTGAGCTTACAAGAACAGACGCCACCTCATATATAGGTTGGACGGGAACTTTCGAGATAGACAGCATAGAGGACACTGAGCTTTATTTCTCCACACCCAATAACTTCACGTGCTCCGGCGGCAACAGAACTGCCACTATAACCGGAGATTACGCCCACGCGGGGAATTTAAAAATAGCTTCTGCAACACTCGTCTATTCAAACGGTGAGACCTCAAGGAATCTCGTGCGCGGAACATCTCAAACCGTTTCAGCGACCGCCGACGCTAAAAGCGGAATTATTGAAACGGGGCACTATACTCTCCGTATGTGCGACGGCACCGGAGAAGGCGCCAATCTTTTGGAAATGGCTTATATCACTTTGATCAGAAAGTGACATCAATTGCAAATTATAGCGGCGACAAAGCGGCGAACCCTCGAACAGGGCTCGCCGCTGTTATTATATAGCTATGATCATTCTGCTGCGTTTTCGGAGCTTTCTTCCGGCTCCTCGGAGGTCTCTCCCGCCTCGGCAGCCGCCTTTTCCGCAGCCGCTTCCTCTTGAGCGAGCAATCCCGTACCAGCGGGAATGAGCTTGCCGATGATAATGTTTTCTTTCAGACCGGTAAGCGGGTCTACCTTACCGCGCATAGCCGCTTCGGTAAGCACTCTTGTCGTCTCTTGGAACGAAGCAGCCGACATAAAGCTGTCGGTAGCCAAAGAAGCCTTTGTGATACCAAGCAGCACCGGTTCGCTGGTCGGGTAAACCACTTCCTCGCCTTGCTCTTCGCGGGCTTTAAGCTCATCTACCGCATCGGCGAACTCGTTCTTGCCGACTTGAGCTCCCGCAAGCAGCTTACTGCTTCCCGGATCGAGAACGCGCACCTTTCTCATCATTTGACGGACGATGACCTCGATGTGCTTG
>DKXD01000196.1:2183-4247 GCA_002492075.1 Ruminococcaceae bacterium UBA7135 | reverse complement strand
CTCGATGTGCTTGTCGTTGATATCAACACCCTGCAAACGGTATACTTTCTGTACCTCGCTGATGATGTAATTCTCAACGGCTTTCTCGCCCTTTACTGCCAGAACGTCGGGCGGGTTGATAGAGCCCTCGGTAAGAGCGTCGCCCGCCTCAACACGGTCGCCGTCCGCCACCTTGGGTCTGTAACCGAATGGTACCGCATAGGTTTCTTCGGTGCCGTCGTCGGCGGTTATCACCGCGTGACGCGTTTTCTTTATTTCCTCGAACTTTACCGTTCCCGAAATTTTGGTGATTATTGCCGCGTTCTTCGGGTGGCGGCTCTCGAACAGTTCCTCAACACGCGGCAGACCCTGTGTGATGTCCTCCGCGTTCGCGATACCGCCCGTGTGGAAGTTACGCATTGTAAGCTGTGTGCCGGGTTCGCCGATAGACTGCGCCGCGATCGTTCCGACCGCCTCGCCGCGGTTTATCAGCTGACCGTTCGCCAGCGACATTCCGTAGCACTTCGCGCAAACACCGTTCCGCAGTTCGCACGTCAAAACGGAACGAACTTTAACTCTTTCAACGCCGGACTTGACAATCTTTTCCGCGTCCGAATCGGTAAGCAGCTTATCCCGGCTTATAGTGAACGAGCCGTCGGGCGCTGTGAAATCCTCGGTGAGGAAGCGTCCCACAAGACGTTCCTGAAGCTTCTCCACAAGCTCGTCGCCCTCGCGTATCTCGTATACCTCGATACCGTTGGACGTGCCGCAGTCGTTGCCGCGGATAATGACCTCCTGCGCAACATCGACAAGTCGTCTGGTAAGATAACCGGAGTCCGCGGTACGAAGCGCGGTATCCGCCAAGCCCTTACGAGCGCCTCGAGAGGATATGAAGTATTCCAGTACGTTCAAGCCCTCACGATAGTTTGCTCTGATAGGCATTTCGATAGTCTCGCCCGAGGTGTTCGCGATAAGTCCGCGCATACCCGCAAGCTGTCTTATCTGCGCCGTAGAACCACGCGCGCCGGAATCCGCCATCATAAAGATGTTGTTGTATTGATCGAGGTTTGCGGTAAGCGCGTCGGAAACGTTATCCGTCGCCTTGTTCCATATCTGAACGAACTTCTCCTTACGTTCTGCGTTGGAGATAAATCCGCGGCTGAACTGCTTGTTGATCTTGGAGATCGCGTTGTCCGCTTCGGCAAGTATCTCAGCTTTCTGCGGCGGTATCTCCGCATCGCAGACCGCTACCGTGATACCCGATCTTGTGGAGTACTTGTAGCCCATCGCCTTTATCTTATCGAGCACCTGCGCGGTGGTTGCCGTGCCGTGTACCTTAAGGCAGCGGTCGATAATCTGACCGAGCTGCTTCTTGCCTACCTTGAAGCCTATCTCATAATCGAGCTGGTGATCGGGATCGGTTCTGTCCACATATCCCAAGTCCTGCGGGATATGCTCGTTGAATATGATACGCCCCGCAGTTGTGGGCACTATTCTTGAAATGACCTGATCGCCGAGATCCTTTGTAACACGCACCTTGATAGCGGCGTGTATGGTGATAACGCCGTCCTGATACGCCATTATAGCCTCGTTTGCGTCGCGGAAGACCTTTCCCTCGCCCTTTTCGCCGACCTTATCTATCGTCAGATAATACGAGCCGAGTACCATATCCTGCGTAGGAACGGTAACGGGCTTGCCGTCGGAGGGTTTCAGCAGGTTCTTTGCCGCAAGCATAAGCGTTCTGGCTTCATTCTGCGCTTCCTTGGAAAGCGGCAGATGGACTGCCATCTGGTCGCCGTCGAAGTCCGCGTTGAACGCAGTGCAGCACAGAGGGTGCAGCTTTATGGCGCGACCCTCAACGAGCACCGGCGAAAACGCCTGTATACCGAGTCTGTGAAGAGTAGGCGCGCGGTTAAGGAGCACAGGATGATCCTTTATTACGTTTTCGAGAGAATCCCACACCTCATCGTCAGCGCGTTCTATCTTTTTCTTTGCCTGCTTCATATTGATAGCGTTTGTCTTTGTGAGATCTCTAAGCACAAACGGCTTGAACAGTTCGAGAGCCATCTCCTTGGGCAGACCGCA
>DKXD01000196.1:0-1811 GCA_002492075.1 Ruminococcaceae bacterium UBA7135 | reverse complement strand
GAAACGTCCCTGCTTACCTTTAAGCATATCGGAAAGCGATTTAAGCGGTCTGTTGTTAGAACCTGTGTATGCTCTTCCGTGACGCCCATTGTCTATCAGAGCGTCCACTGCTTCCTGAAGCATACGCTTCTCGTTGCGGACGATTAAATCGGGGGCTTTCTTTGCCAGCAGATCTTTCAGTCTGTTGTTGCGCATTACCACCTTGCGGTAAAGCTCGTTCAAGTCGGACGTTGCATAACGTCCGCCGTCAAGCTGTACCATAGGTCTGATATCCGGGGGGATAACCGGAATACAATCCAATATCATCCACTCGGGACGGTTGCCGCTTGTGCGGAACGCTTCGATAACGTCCAAACGGCGCATCAGCTTGACCTGCTTCTGACCCGCCGAGGTTGTTTCAAGCTCCGCTTTCAATTCATCGGCAAGCTCGTCGAGATCAATCTCCGCCAAAAGCTCTTTGATAGCCTCCGCGCCCATGCCCGCGCGAAATGTGTCGATACCGGCATACTTCGCTTTATACTGGCTGTACTCTTCCTCTGTAAGCAGCTGTTTCTTCACAAGACCCGTTTTCTCACCGGGATCGATAACGATATATCTTGTAAAATACAATACTTCCTCAAGCTTTTTGGGCGTGACGTCAAGCACCTGTCCTATTCTGGACGGCGTGCCTTTATAGTACCAGATATGCGACACGGGAGCGGCAAGCTCAATGTGTCCCATTCTTTCGCGGCGAACCTTGCTTCGCGTTACCTCAACGCCGCACTTTTCACAGATCTTGCCTTTAAACCGTATACGCTTGTATTTTCCGCAGTTACATTCCCAGTCCTTCTGCGGTCCGAATATTCTTTCACAGAACAAACCGTATTTTTCGGGCTTCTGGCTGCGGTAATTTATTGTCTCGGGGCGCGTTACTTCACCGTGCGACCACTCTCTTATCTGCTCCGGAGACGCCAGTCCGATCTTCATAGATTCAAAAACACTAAATCCCATATATACCTCTCTATATATCGTTCAGCACCGAGCGGCAATGCCCTCCGCTTCCTGCAGATACGGCACGTTTCCGCCGCGCTTCGATATGTCATATCTGCTGATTGCTTCACTTGTTAAAGCGCGGAGAACCGCTCGTTTTGTTACGCTGCGTTAAGCGCAGCGCCAACATTTGCAAAAACCGATCCGCTGCGCTTTGTAAGCGCGCAAAACCGTTCAACACCGATGGCTTGCCGTCAATTGTCAAACTCGTCGTCCTCGGGATCTTCCTCCGGGTCTTCCAACTCTTCTTCGTCATCGTCCAAACCGTCGTCGAAATCCTTGTCCTCTTCGTCGTATTCCTCGTCGTCCTCATCATCGAGCATATCGTCATCATCATCGACATCGTAGGTGACTCCGGCTGCTTCCGCCGCAGCGGTCACCTCGTAGCCCGCGTTGTTGAGCGACATATCATCGGATTTGTATTCCTCTTTTAAGCTGGTTTCGTCATCGTCGCTTGCCTTGCCGTAGCTTGAGCTGTCATCGTCATCAAGATCCTCGTTAAGGTCGATCTCCTCGCCGTTTTCATCAAGTATCCGCACGTCCAGACCAAGACCCTGAAGCTCGCTTACCATTACCTTGAACGATTCGGGTACGCCGGGCTTCGGAACGTCATCGCCCTTAACTATCGCTTCATACGTCTTTTGACGACCCATAAGGTCATCGGACTTTACGGTGAGTATTTCCTGCAAGGTGTACGCAGCGCCGTATGCCTCCAGCGCCCAAACTTCCATTTCGCCGAAACGCTGTCCGCCGAACTGCGCTTTACCGCCCAAAGGCTGCTG
>DKXD01000187.1 GCA_002492075.1 Ruminococcaceae bacterium UBA7135 | reverse complement strand
GGAGAGCCGAATAAAATCATCGTAAACTACAGATAAATGGATTTTATAGAGCTGCGAAAAGGAGCTGCTTATGGAATTGTTGTTCGAGATAATATTCGAGATAATATTTGACGGAGTGTTCGAGGTCGCGTCGTCCGACAGTCGCCGGATACCCGTGCCGCTGCGGATATTATGCGTGCTGATAGTTGTCGCCGTGTTCGGCGGCATACTTGCTTCGATGACCTTTTGCGGCACGGTTCTTTGGCGCGACGGGGAATTCTTTTTGTCGGCGCTGATGTACGTCCTGACGGCAGGCATAGCGGGCGTTCTGATATGGCAGTTCGTCAAAGCTTCACGCGGCAGGAAATAAAAATCGTTTCATAACAGCGTTTTCTCCCTCTCCGTGAAGCGGAGGGGGAGAAAACGCAAAAATTACCCAACCTTTCGGTTTTTTCGTGCACTATATATGCAGAAACGCATCCGGAGGCTTTCAAAATGGACAAACAAACAGCGGACAAGAAAATTTACGAGTACAGGGATAAGATATTCGGCTTTGCGATGGAGAAAACGCGCAATGTCGATAAGGCTGACGAGCTTGCCTCGGATATAATCTGCGAGGTGTACCGCTCGTTTCTGCACGCGGAAAACATCGTCAATCTTGACGGCTACGTCTACCGCGTCGCGCGGAACGTCTGGGCGAGGTATGTCCGCTCGCTTGCCGAGAGCAGGAGCTTCGAGGATATCGACAGCGTTGTGATACCATATTACGATAAGCGCGATGACGACAATTCCGAGGAGATCGCGGCTCTGCGGCGCGAGATAGGCTATCTTTCCGACAGACAGCGGCAGGTCGTGTATATGCACTATTATCGCGAATTATCGGTAAGCGAGATAGCAAAGCGGCTGAATATATCCTCGGGAACGGTAAAATGGCATTTGTCCAATGCGCGTACAAGACTGAAAGAGGGTATAACTATGACTATAAACGAACAGAATTTAGGGCTTTCACCCGTGAAATTTACGAATATGGGACATTGCGGTCATCCAGGTTCCACAGGCGACACCAACGATATGTTCGACACGCGGCTGAAACAGAATATCGCTTATGCCTGTTATTGGCAGCCGAAAACCTTGGAGGAGATCGCGCGGGAAGTTGGCGTGCCGCAGGTGTACGTTGCCGATAATCTTGAAAAGCTGGTCGACTATGCGTATATCGACAGGCTCGACAACTCGAAAAATCCGAAATACCGCACAAATATGCTGATAACCGACGATCAAAAATGTGGAAATACAAACGCTCTTATGGATAAGGCGGCGGAGTATCTCTGCGAGGACTACTTCCCCGAGGCGTTCCGAAAGTTTGAGAGCGACCCGGGGCATTGGAGCTTTTCCTGTGCGGACAGCGACCTCAATTTTATGAAATACACAGTGGTGATGTCCTGTTTGATGATGTTGAATAACCTGACCGATGACGTCGATTTTGACAAATTCAGCGCAAAGCGTCCGGACGGAGGTGATTTTATTGCTACCGCGTGTGTAGTGAATGATGAAGCTCCTTTGACCGAGGAACGCGATCCGAATTGGACGTGTGGATATATGTACAAAAGAGCGGGGCGCGGCGAAACCGAGGGCAGCGCGTTTGAATCGATCTCCGTGGACTGCCGTTACGCGGACAGAGAGCTTGGCTGGCGCGATAATCCCACCTCGGATTGGGAATCGCTGGTGAAATTCATTGATAAAGGCAAGGATAGCCTTACCGCCGATGAGTACAAGCGTTTATGCGATAAGGGTTATGTTTATGAGGACAAGGCGCAGCCCGTTGTCTTTAAGGTGAAACTCTCCGAGCTTGCGGAGGGCGAATCGTTTTTCTATTATTTCAGGCGATTTTTTGAAAGAACGCTCCCCGTTTCGGAGAATGTCAGAGCGTTCGCCGCAAAGCTCGACGAGGACTTTTACGAGCGGATGAAGTCTGCATATCCGGAGCATATCCGCCCCGCTGCCAAAGCCGTTTTTTGTACGGAAACGCTCTGCAGCCCTCAGCTTATCCCGCGCTGCGTTGAAAAGCTGCTTAAAAAGGGCTTGCTTTCGCCGCTGACGGATATTCAGCGCAAGTCGGCGTTCTCGGTGCTTTGTATATGCGAGGAATAAACGGAATACGGGCGCGTCAGGCTGCATAAAACCTCGGGTATCTCCCTGCCGAAAGCGGGTAAACCGCCGAAAGCATTGGTCACTCGGCGTTGAAAAGGAGTATGTTATGGAATTGCTGTTTGAGATAATTTTCGAGCTGATATTCGAGGGCGTTATCGACGCTGCGACTTCCGAAAGCAGACGCGTGCCGCTGCCGCTGAGGATAATCTGCACTGTTATATCCGTTGCTTTGTTTGGAGGAGTTGCCGTTTTGATAATTCTTTGCGGAGTTGTATGCGTTACAAGTGAGGACGGCAGGATAGTCGGCGCGTTAATGTTTATCTTCGCGGCGGTTTATATAGCAATGCTGACACGGAAAGTTGTAAAGTTTCTCCGAAACAGGGGGTGATCCTTTGAGAATTGAACACGTCGCGCTCTGCGTTAGAGATCTTGAGCGCTCACGAGAATTTTTTGAAAAATATTTTGCGGCAAGGTCAAGCGGGCTGTATTGCAATCCAAAAACGGGATTTTCATCCTATTTTCTTAACTTCGAGGACGGCGCGCGGCTTGAGCTTATGAGTTATTCGGATATTGCGGATGTTCGTGAAAAAAGCGCTCATACAATGGGTTACGCGCATATCGCCTTTTCCGTTGGAAGCCGCGGGAACGTTTTATCGCTTACGGAGCGGCTTTGCGCGGACGGCTGCCGCATAGCGAGCGAGCCGAGGATAACGGGAGACGGATATTTTGAGAGCGTTATAGCCGATTATGAGGGTAATCTTATTGAAATAACCGTT
>DKXD01000144.1:1939-3252 GCA_002492075.1 Ruminococcaceae bacterium UBA7135 | reverse complement strand
TGCTGCGCTAAACTATAATTTAATTTTGCATATCATTACGTGCCTCGCGGGTCAGCACTTCAAAGAACTCGGGCATAGCCGACTTGAAGTTGAGCGGCTTAAACGTCTCAGCGCTGACAAACGCGTGAGAGCTTGTTCCCTCGGTGAGCAGCTCGCCGTCTCTTGTGAGCTTATACGCAAACTCCACACGCGCGGGCGTAAGCCGCGTTATCGAGGCGGTTATCAAAAGCTTGTCATCATACCGCGCGGGGCTGTGATACTTCACGGTGATAGCCGTCACAGGAAGCATAACGCCTTCACGCTCCATCTGGGAATAGCTTAACCCGATATTCTTAATATAATCCGTGCGCGCTATCTCAAACCATATCGGATAGGTCGCGTGATGTACAACACCCATTGCGTCGGTCTCCGCATAACGCACCGTTATTTCTGTAACACTCGACATCAGAAGCGCTCCCTTTTAGACTGAAAGCATCCCGCCATCGCTGCCGCAAAACAATCGGGAAAGATCTTGGCAAGCACTCTTAAACTCGACGTCAACCAACTATCAGTGATAAAAAGTTTTCCCGCGAACATCTCGCGCACTGCGTGCTCGGCAAGCTTTTCGCTGTTTGACGGCTTGGAGCGGAACTTCACCCGCGCCGTCTCGCTAAACTCCGTAGCAACAGGTCCCGGACAAAGCATGGAAATATTCACTCCCGAACGCTCCTTGCGAAGCTCTTCCGCTACCGCTTGAGTCATTCTGACGATATACGCCTTGCTGGCGTAATACGACGAAAAGTACGGTCCCGGCATAAAGCCCGCTATGCTTGCCGTATTGAGTATATAACCGCAGCCGCGTTTCTTAAAATCGCGCAGGAACAACTTGAACAAAATATGAAATGCTTTTACATTCACATCAAGCATTTGAAGCTCACGTTCGAGATCTGTTTCGGCAAATTTGCCGAACACTCCAAAGCCTGCGTTATTTATCAGAATATCAATATTGTATTTTTTCACCGCGTCATACAGCTTGAAAGCGTGAGCTTCCTTAGAAAGATCCGCAGCTATGCACATTACCTTAACGCCATATTCGTTCATAAGTTCGTTTTTGAGTTCTATAAGTCTATCGCGGCGGCGTGCCGTAATAATAACGTTTATGCCGTGCTTTGCCAGACTTCGGGCGATGTCGCGTCCTATTCCCGAACTCGCCCCTGTTACCAATGCTATCATATATACCCCCTATCAAATAAAGCGTGTATTCGTTGATTTAACCCAATACCGAACCGGATCACAGCTTGTTTATTCTGAACGGAGCGAGCGGCAATCCGAAC
>DKXD01000144.1:0-1663 GCA_002492075.1 Ruminococcaceae bacterium UBA7135 | reverse complement strand
AACGGAGCGAGCGGCAATCCGAACGCGCCGTAGATGTTCACTTCGGCATAATTTTTCCACAAATAGCGAACTCCGCACGGATTTGGTATATCATCAGAGCTTACAAAAATGCGTTCGCCCGAAATATCCGCGTAAGCGGGTTGATAAACACCGTCCTCGCCGCAAATCTCAAAGCTGTCCGAAATGTCGCCTTTTACCTTAAATCCACCGCGCGCATAGTTGAACTGAAGCTCCACGGTGTCACCGCGCCAAACAGCAGTCTTTATCATCGGCGCGAACGCTCCGTCGCAGCCGCCGTAAACCATATCCAGCGCCTGCATCGCGAAGCGGTGTCCTACGGGCTTTTTGTCGACAGGATGAATATTATCGCGTTCGCCGCAGTCTATAAGCACTGCGATACCGGTATTCTTTATCGTATCGTAAACTCTCATCTGCGCCTCGCGGATAATAGGCCACGCTTCGCCGTTGGGATCGCCACCTGCATAAACAGGCAGCTGACCGATAACGAACGGCAGCTGATCGTCGCGCCAAACCTCGCGCCAGTTTCTGATAAGCTGAGTTAAAAGCGTGTAATAAGCGTATGGATGAACTTCGTCAGTCTCGCCCTGATACCACAGCACACCGCCCAATGTATAGGGAGCCACAAACTGCACCATACTGTCGTACAGTACGCCCGGCGAACAAGGATTGCACGGAGCGGGCGGACCTGGGTACTTATACTCTCCGCAGGCTGCCGCCATCTCATTCCAAAGCGCATACGGGTGCTCTTTCATATACTCCGCGCTTCTCTTGTCCCACTCTTCCTGATACTTCTGATACTCGCGGTAGTCGGCGACCGCCTCTTCGACCGTTCGCCCCTCCATATATGCGTCGTACTCATCAAAATACACCGCTGCTCCGCCGCGGGAATAATTTCTGTCCAGCCAGCAGGAAGCGGAAGTGCCGCCCCAATTGCAACCGATTATTCCCACAGTAACGTCTAAATACTCTGACATTTCCCTTGCGCAGAAATATGCCACGGCACTCCAATGCTTTGCGCTCTCCTTATCGGAAAAATCCGTCCATTTAGCATTTTGCATAAGTTCGTCATGATCGGGGTCGAGCAGCGTGCGTTTCGGGAAATAATAGTAGCGCACATCATTCGTCTCATCGTTTTCAACAGCATCCATTCCGCCCTTGCAGTTGCATAGCTCCAACTCCATATTTGACTGACCGCCTGCAAGCCACACCTCGCCTATCGCAATGTCCGTAAATTGATAATAATCGTCTGTTTCCGCCTCGGTAAGCGTCATAGTCATATGACGGCATGCGCCCATAGGTGGGAAAACCACCTTCCAGCGTCCGTTAGTAACAACGCAGGACATCGTGAAGCCGCAAAGCTCCGCCGTAACTGTAACGCCGTCCTTGCCCGTGCCGAAAACGCAGATGTTTTTACCGCGCTGCAATACCATTCCGTCGCTAAACATAGGAGATGCCTGAAAATTTGCCATAATATCCACCTCATTTTATCGGTTAATGGTTGACAGTTAAAATTTTCCGTCAACATCGCAATACATATTTATAATATTATACCTCATTTTACATAAAAAGTCAAGGATTTTTCAAAATAATTCACAAACGAGCTGTTTTGTTACAACAAATGTGAGACAAAGGTATAGAAAAA
>DKXD01000147.1:5384-6251 GCA_002492075.1 Ruminococcaceae bacterium UBA7135 | reverse complement strand
GGAAACAATATGATTATTTCCATTTGAAAGCTCCTCCGCCGTATGCGGAGGAGCTTATTCCATATAGTCTTGATTGAACAGTTCACGCTCTACTGATCCTTCGGCGTATTGTTATTATAGGGGTAAGCCGAATTGTTCTGATCAACGGGACCCGCATAAGGCATAGTGGGGTTTTGCGGATATTGAGGATAGCCCTGCGGCGGATACTGCGGTTCTATGTAGACGCGGCTTGCGTTCATCGACTTTATCGCAAGCGACACAAACACCGTCACCGACGAGATTATCGCCAGTATGCACGGCACATCGATGAACGACGTGTAAGAGCCTCCGGAAATGCCGGACTGTATCGACGCCGTTATAAGCGAACGGAACACATTTGGTACCGAAAACCGTATTGCCGACACAAGTCCGCACACGGACCCCGCCAGCATAATGAACGCATACGCTTTTCCCCGAATGCCTCCCAGCAGCTCCGACACCACCGCCAGCACTCCGCACACAAACATTCCGAAACCGGCAAGCCGCGTTATATCCCAAAGCAAAATGACCGCGCTGTATAGCATTATCGATCCGATATTGTATGTAACACCCGAAGTCTTTATCACTCCCGAGATGACCAGCCCTTTAATGACGAATATCCCCGCCGCTCCTATGATCGCAAACACCGCGGCGGCAGCCGCAAGACCCGTCAGCTTGCCGCGCAGCTTTTTAACTAAATTTTCGCCCATAAAAATCACGTTCCTTTCTCTATTATAATGAAAGCGTTATGTTCTGTCGTTTTGGTCGCTGCCGTTATACCCGCTGTTTTGCATTGAATAATCCTGTTGCGGATAACTTTGTTGAGGATAGCCCTGCTGCGGATAGCCC
>DKXD01000147.1:0-5092 GCA_002492075.1 Ruminococcaceae bacterium UBA7135 | reverse complement strand
GCCCTGCTGCGGATAGCCCTGCTGAGGATAACCCTGCTGCGGATAGCCGTATGGCGTAACCGGCGGACGCATCTTCGATCTCCGCACCAGTGTGACGATAAACGAAACGAGCATCACAATTCCCGCCGCCGCGATAATTAACATGGCAACTATCCACAGAATATTTATAACGTTGTTATACGTATCGGCATTTTTCAAAGCTCCCGTGCGGTCAAGCGAGAAAATGCCCGCCGCCGCGTAGTTCACCCACAATGAAGTGATAAGCGCGCACACAAATGCAAGCACGGAGGTTACTTTTACAGCTATCGTAACGCCTCTTTCCTCATCTCCAGAAAAACGGTCAAATACCATAAGCAGCGCCGCAATGCTCATCATTGCTACCGCCGCAAACCGTGCGAAATCGTAAAACATCATAAACGTGTTTAACTGCGTCAGCGCTTGCATTGCAATACCCATCAAGGCAGACAAACCCGACGTGCCGGAGGTCGTTCCCAAAGCCTCCGCCATTCGCGAAAAACGATCGCGCATGATGACGAATCCCACACCGCCCACTATCGCGAACACCGCAGCCGCAACGCCGATGAGCTTCAGAACAAGACGCGCAGTCTCAAGCCTTTTGTTATTCATATTAAGAAAGCCCCCTTATGTTTGTAAAAAAGCGTTCGGTGGAAAGCTCTGCCGAACGCTCTTTTATATTATATCACAATTTTATCACATTGTCAATACATTTTCGTCATTTTCTGACCGCCATTTTGATTATGTCGCCAAACTTTATGCGATTGCCGTTGTGAAGTATGATAGCCTCGTAAACCTTGCTTACCACGATCGCGATAAGAACCACAAACACCGCCAGCACAAGCACTGATATCAAAACGTTCATCGGCGAGATCGTTCCCACCATGACCGCGCCCGGCAGTGCAAAAGGCGAGCTTATGGGGCAATAATACGAAAACAGCTGCACGGGATTCACCGAGCCGTCGCCCGACTGCAAAGCGTCCGCGTTGAATATCACGGGGAAGTACGCGAGGTACATTCCAAACACGCCGATAAGCGAGTAGGGGCTCATTGCCGCCTGCAAGTCTTCCATGCGAGAAACAGACGCGCCGATAAGCGCCGCGATAAGCGAGAAAAACAGGAAGCCCAATATAAATATCACAATGATAGTAGCAATGTTAAACGGCGTGAATACCTTTGTGAATTCGTTCATTGTCTGCGCTATCTCGATATCGGAAGACGACACTCCCGCGACCGCGCCGATCGTTCCGCCCGACTGTCCCATTTGCGAAAGAGCGTCTTGTATCTCGGGGTTCTTCAAAAGCTCCGCTGCCTTGCTCATCCAGCCGAACGGAGAGGATATTGCGAAGCTTGCCGCGCCTACGCCAATCATCAGGAAGAACTGCAAAAAGCTTACAAGTCCCATTGCAAGCACCTTGCCGATAACGACCGCCAACGGGCGCACAGACGTGAGAAGAAGTTCCATAACGCGGCTTGTTTTCTCTGTGGCTATGCTCTGCGCTACCACGGAGCCGTAAGTGAAAATAAACATAAACAGCACGATAGACACCAACATCGGCAGAGCATAATTTATCATTCCCTGTATCGAATTGAGATTCTTGCCGCCGGCTTCCGTCTTGGATGTAAATACGGAGACCTGCGTATCCTCGTATTTTTCGGGGGACACGCCCGCGTTCAGCAAAATTCGGCGGTTGATAAGCTCCTCTACTACACCGTTTAACTCGTCCACAGAGCCTTTTGCGGCAGACGAATAATAGCTGCGAACCTCATATCCCGTGACCTTGCCGTCTTTATCGGTGCGGGCGGTTATCTGCACGGCGATCTTCATCGCCTCTGTGGTCTTAAGCTCTTCAACAACGTCGTCCAAAGAGCTTTGAGGTTCGGAAAAGCGATCCTTGAATATCTCCGAAAGAGTGCTTTTATCGTCCTTGGCGAGTATTTCCACCTCATCGAACAGGCTGACCTCGCCTGCCTTGAAAAAGTCGCTAACCTCCGTGCCCGGGTCGTTCTCATCGCCGACATCGGAGGAATCCGAGCCGCTCATCGCGACAGGCAGAACGTTCGTCAAAACGCAAATAGCCGCAACTATAACGCATATTATTATATTTCCCACGATAAACGATTTTGTCTTGATATACTGCAAAAACGTGAATGAGAAAACATTTCTCCAGCCCTTAGCCCTCATTCTTGTCACCTGCCTTTTCTATAAATATCTCGTTAAGCGACGGCTCACGCAGCTCATATTTAATAAGAGGTATCTTGTTATCCATTATCATTTTAAGCAGCCTGTGCGCCTGTTCCTCACTTTTTACGTTAAAGCTCGTACCGTTGGGGGTGTCCTCGGTTACGGTAAGCTCGCACTCGCGCGCAAGCTGTGTTATATCGCCCTCCGCTTTTACGGTGAGCTTCACTCTGCCGTATCCTTTCTTTATAGTGTTCAAGTTGCCTTGCAATACCGTTTTTCCCTTGTTGAGCATAACGATATCCTTGCAGAACTCCTCTATTGTCGCCATCTGATGGGAACTCATTATGATGTACTTATTCTGTTTTATCTCCTCGCGGATAACGGACTTGAACAGCTCCGCGTTTACGGGATCAAGACCCGAAAGCGGCTCGTCGAGAACGATCAGTTCGGGATTGGGCGCGAGCGCCGCTATAAGCTGCATCTTTTGCTGATTTCCCTTTGAAAGCTGCTCGGCGCGTTTTTGCTTATATTCCGTGACGTTCAGCCGCTCGAACCAGTAATCGAGCGTTTTTAAAGCGCCCTCCTTGTTCATTCCGCGCAGCGTGCAGAAATACACCAGCTGATCGATAATCTTGTACTTTGGATAAAGCCCGCGCTCCTCGGCGAGATAGCCCACGGGCTTCTCCGCCGCCAAAAAACGCTTTCCGTCCCAAGTTACCTCACCGCCGTCCGCCGCCAACATTCCCAGAATAATGCGTATCGAGGTGGTCTTGCCCGCGCCGTTCGTTCCCAGCAGCGCAAACACGCCCGGCTCGTTCATCTCGAACGACAGGTGATCGACTACCGTGTTCTCGCCGTATTTTTTGACGATATTGTCAACCGATAATCCCATAAATTATCAACGCTCCTTTTCGGTCTGTTAATACTGTTTATATTTGCTATAAACAGTATAGCATATTTCTTTGCGTTTGTCAAGCATATTTTGAAATTTCTTTTGTGATATCAAAATGATATCACTGTTTGCTTTGTTCATTATAGCACACCAGGATATTATTGTCAAGTACTTTTCCGAAAAAACGACCTTTTCGCCGAGTTTATCGCGCGATTTGTTCAAAAAACTCTTGACAAACCGATCATGTTGTGTTATAATACAAATCGTTAGCAAGCACTAACACTGTGTTCGCAAACTATTTTGCGATAACCGAATCGAGGTCAATACAAATGAAACTCAGGGAACTTAAAATCGGCGAAAGCGCCGTGATAACGAGCGTTGGAGGAGAAGGCGCTTTGCGGCAGCATTTTCTGGATATGGGCGTTATCCCGGGCGCGGAGGTAACGGTAGTGAAGTTCGCGCCCATGGGCGATCCTATGGAGCTGCAAATACACGGTTACGAGCTTACGCTGCGTCTTGAGGACGCGGACAGAATAGACATAGAACCTATAAACAAGCGTAGCAATCAACACAAACACATAGACAGAATATATCCAAAGCCTCACCCCGGCTTGGGCGAGGACGGCAAGTATCACGGCAAAAACGACGGCGACTCGCTGCCTGACGGCGCAAAGCTCACTTATGCTCTTGTGGGAAACCAGAACTGCGGCAAGACAACTCTTTTCAATCAACTGACCGGCTCCAATCAGCACGTGGGCAACTTCCCGGGAGTTACCGTAGACAGAAAAGACGGCGCTATCAAGGGATTTCCAAACACTTTGGTAACGGATCTTCCGGGTATCTACTCAATGTCGCCGTACAGCAGCGAGGAAATAGTTTCAAGAAACTTCGTGCTCACCGAAAAGCCCACTGCGATAATCAACATCGTTGACGCCACCAACATCGAGCGCAATCTCTACCTCACCATGCAGCTTCTGGAAATGGACGTTCCCATGGTGATCGCGCTGAATATGATGGACGAAATGACGGGAAACCACGGCGCGGTTGATATCAACGGAATGGAAAGTCTTTTAAACGTACCCGTCATTCCTATTTCCGCCGCGAAAAACGAGGGCGTTCACGAGCTTATAGAACACGCTCTGCACATAGCTAAATACCGCGAAAAACCGCAAAAACGAGATTTTTGCAGCAAGGACAACCACGGGGGCGCTATCCACAGAGCCATTCACGCGGTGGAGTCCATAATCGAGGATCATGCGGAAAAAGCGGGGCTGCCGCTGCAATTCGCCGCAACAAAAACGATCGAGGGCGATTCTCTGATAATAGAGCAGCTTCAGCTCGACCAGAACGAAAAGGAGCTTATCGAGCACACGGTAGTGCAAATGGAGCACGAGGGCGGAATGGACCGCAGCGCGGCTATCGCCGATATGCGCTTTGACTATATCGAATACGTCTGCGAACAGACGGTGAAAAAGCCGACGCAAAGCAAGGAGCGTCTGCGCAGCGAAAAGATAGACCGCGTACTCACGGGAAAATGGACGGCTATCCCCTGCTTTATTCTGATAATGGCGGCGGTGTTTGTGCTGACGTTCAACGTTATCGGAGCGTTTCTGCAAAATCTTCTGGAATCGGGCATAGACGCTTTGGCAAATGCCGTTGACGAATGGATGACAAACTCCAACGTGAACGAAACGCTTCACGGGCTGGTGATCGACGGCATTTTCGGCGGGGTCGGCGGAGTTCTCAGTTTCCTACCGATAGTCGTGACGCTGTTCTTCTTTCTGTCCATTATGGAGGACAGCGGTTACATAGCGCGTGTGGCGTTCTTTATGGATAAGCTGCTGCGAAAGATAGGACTTTCGGGGCGGAGCATAGTGCCAATGCTGATAGGCTTCGGCTGCACGGTGCCCGCCGTTATGTCCACAAGGACGCTCCCAAGCAAACGCGACCGCAAGATGACGATACTCTTAACTCCCTTTATGAGCTGCACGGCAAAGCTG
>DKXD01000180.1 GCA_002492075.1 Ruminococcaceae bacterium UBA7135 | reverse complement strand
TTAAACAAATATTCTTATTACATCTTGCATTATGAATAAAATTATGCTATAATATATCTAACATTATTTTACAGCAAAGGAGAGCACATATAAATGAAGAACATCACAGAACAGCAAATACTCGCTGCCGCGCCTAACCCCGCGGCGGCGGCTAACGGCAAGAAGATCTCCAAAAGCGGAGGGTTCGTGAAGCTGTACAAATCGGCTGACGAAACGTTTTTTATGGGAGAGTGCAAGGGTTCGGGCAAGAATCCTTACATCACCTCCGCGGACTACATAGACCCTGCAAATCCTGTGTTTCGGTGCTCGTGTCCGTCTCGGCAGTTCCCGTGCAAGCACTCGTTGGGGCTGATGTACGAAATGATGTCGGACAAGACCTTCGAGATATGTGAGATACCCGAGGATATCGTGAGAAAGCGCTCTAAGATTGCGGCGAAGAACGCTCCCGAAAAAGCGCCCGAGGAGCTTACTCCCGAGGAAGCGGCAAAGCTCGAAAAGAAGAAAGCCGCCGCGGCAAAAACCGCCAAAAAAGCGAAGTCCGCAAAGCTTGAAAAGCAGATTGAGGGCTTGGCACTTTGCGAAAAAGCCATTAAGGAGCTTATTTCGTCGGGCTTGGGAACAATGGGCGGCACATCTCTTTCCACCTATCAAGATCTGTCAAAGCAGCTCGGCGACTACTATCTGATAGGTCCGCAAAGACTGCTGAACTCGCTGATCTTCGAGATAAGCGCGTTTCAATCGGACAGCAATGAAATCCACTATGACAACGCAATTGACGTTCTCGAAAAGCTGTATGCGCTTATCAAAAAATCCCGCGTCTATATAGATAAGAAGCTGGAAAGCGGAGACGTTTCGGCGGACGATGATATTCTCTACGAAGAACTCGGCGGCGCGTGGAAGATATCCGAGCTTGAAGCATTGGGCAAATGCGAAAAAAACGTGCGTCTCACTCAGCTGTCGTTCTGGGTAACGTTTGACGAGGGTCGCAAGGAATACATAGACACGGGCGTGTGGCTCGATCTCAATAACTCAAAGGTGTATCTCACCAAAAACTACCGCCCGCTTAAATCGCTGAAATACGTTAAGGCGGACGATACGGTTTTCGGTGCGGTAAACGTTTCGTCAATGGCGGTTTATCCCGGAGAGGGTAATGTTCGCGTTCGTTGGGACGGCGCGGAGTTCTCCGAGCTTACCAAGGACGATTTCGCGAAGATACGCGCGGCGGCTTCCAAATCTATAAACGCTGACGCCAAGGAAATAAAAAATCTGCTTAAAAACGCTATGCAAAGCCCTTTGCTGTTTAAGCTCGTGGAGTTCTCGCAGATCGGCAAGAGCGGCGAAGCGGTCATTTTGAAGCAGCCGAGCGGCGATATGCTCACGCTGCTTGATAATCCCGAGCTTGAACTGACCGTGGAACGGCTGTCTGTTCTGCCGAACGCGGGCTTGCTTGAAAACGGCGTTATGCTGTGCGGATTTTTCTATGACGCGCAAAGCCGTTTCATTTGCGCGCAGCCGCTCGCGATCATACCTAATAACGAAAATTCTGTCATCAGACTGCTTTATTAAGGAGGGCTTTTTATGGATATAACACCTATCTACGAACTGAAAACGCGGCTTCGCGCGGCAATGATTGCGGGAACTAACCTGCTCTCCGAGGACTTCCGTCTTAAGAAAGCCGCGGAAAGCTTTGCGCCGCTGGCGGCAAGCTCTCCCGTGTTCGCGAAAATAAACGAAATGACGGGAAAGCTGACTAAGAACGGCTCGCCGGAGGAACTGCTCGACACGATAACGCTTGTGGACGCGGTCATAACCACCTTGGGAGTTTGCGGCGGCGTTTCGGGAGACTTTGAGCCGCTCGAAATTTCGGGCAATTCCTCGGTTGTGGTGAACGCGCCGTATTCGCAATTGTCGGCAATCATCGACGCGCTGACGACCACGGGCAGCGGCAACTTCAACACGATAATCACCGCGCGCAGGGATACTCCCGAGCTTTTCAACGATTACCGCGTCAAGCCCGCTCTGGTAAAGGGCTTAGGAGCTTCCTACGCCGAGCTTGCCGACACGGCGGCGAATATTCTCGCGGGAATGGGCAAGGAAATTATCCCACTTGTGAAAAAAGGTTTCGACCCCAAAGGCAAAAAAGAAATGGTGCGCCGTCTGAACATTATCGAGGAAGTTTGCGGCGCGGAAGAAAACGACTTTTATCTTGAACAGCTGGAAAACTCCGAAAAGGACATTCGCAAGGTGCTCATCTACGTTCTCCGTCACGATGAAAAGAACATCGACAGGCTCATCGAGCTTACCAAAACCGAAAAGGGCAAGCTGAAAACCGCGGCTCTCGCGGCGCTGGCTTCTTTCGATTGTGAAAAGGCGGCGGAGTTCTTCAACGAATACGCGAAAAAAAAGCCCGTCGAGGTCATTGATATTATGCAGGACGTTTCATCGGAATGGTCGAGCGGGCTTACCGCACGGCTTATTGATCAGCTTCTTGTAGATGATAAGGGAAACAAGATTACATTGTCGCAGGCGGCGGATGTAAAGAATGTAAAGCTGAAATCCAAAACAGGCTTTTGGGGGCTTAATTCCGCGCTATGGGGCAAATGGGGCGCGGATATTGAAAAAATCTACCGCGAATTTGATAATAAGGAATTATCAGAGCAGATGTCAGTAAGGCTTGGGGATTCCATAATCGTCACCAAAGATGAGGGCTTAATGGCTTTGGCGATTGAACTCAACAACAAGTCAAAGCTGAAAGATCATTATGATTACGCGGAAACAGCGGCGCGATTTCTCGGCACGGAGAATTGTTCGGAGTGGCTGAAAAAGAAAGTCCGCGAGCTGAAGCTGAAAAGCGCGGTAAATAAAAAAGCGGTTTTCGAGAGCGACGTCACGCGTGTTTTGAGATATATCCGCTATAAAGACGGCGGTTATGCAATGACCATACAGAACTTGAATAACGTGACCGAGAAATGGTGGAACATATCCGTGCCGATAAATCAGGATATGAATGCGATAACGGACATTCTCATAAAGAACCCAAGCGAGTATTATCACACGGCGATCGCGGAATGGATAGACCCCGATGACAGGGAATACTGTGACAAGCTCGGAAACTATTTCGTTGAGGAGTTTATGAAAAAGCCCGATTCCTATTTGCTGAATATTATCCTCAAAACGGGAATCAAAAACGTCAAGGGGCTTGCCCGCGCATATTTTAACGAAGCGACCACGATATCTCAGTTCGGTATGCGCAATTTCTTTGAAGAACTGCCGGGAGATAAGGATTTCAAGCTTGCCGAGGCGCGGGAGATAATCGAGCTTTTTCGCAAGGGCAAGCTGAAAGCGAAGTTCGACGCGGACGCGTTCTCACTCTGGGTAGAAAACGAACTGAAATAACGATTTAAGGAGATAAAATGGAACAACAAATTTTAAGACTTCCCGCCGAAAAGCTCTTTGAGGAGGAACTTAACGCGCTTATCAAAGCAGAAAAAGACCCGATACCGACGGGCTGGAAAATGTCGCCGCGTTCGGTGAAAACGTACATCTGCGGCGGCAAGGTCGGGAAAACGGTCATCACGCCGAAATACATAGGTCACGAGCGTCTTGTGGAGATAGCAATATCAACGCTTGTCACCGACAGAGCCTTGCTGCTTATCGGCGAACCCGGCACAGCGAAAAGCTGGCTCTCGGAGCATTTGACGGCGGCGATAAACGGCGACAGCTCGCGCGTAATTCAAGGCACGGCGGGCACTACCGAGGAGCAGATACGCTATTCGTGGAACTACGCGATGCTTATCGCGAACGGTCCCAGCGAGGCGGCAATGCTGAAAAGCCCCGTGTTTACGGCTATGGAGGACGGCGCGATAGCGCGCGTTGAGGAGATCTCTCGGTGCGCGTCCGAGGTTCAGGACA
>DKXD01000141.1 GCA_002492075.1 Ruminococcaceae bacterium UBA7135 | reverse complement strand
CCGAATGCCCCCGAGGGGAACGCGAACGAAGTGAGCGCGACCCGAGCGGGGCGTGAGGAAAAGCCCCGCCGCCCCGCGCCCAAACATTCCGCAAAGCGCGAGCTCTGATCCGCGCGCCGCAGCGCTGCTGCGTGGGGCGGGTTCGCCGCCGCTTCGCGACGCGGCGGCTGACGCCGCCGTTTTCCGCTGACGCGGAAAAGCGAACCCGCCCGGAAAGGGGAATTAGGGGGAAACCACGTCTTATCATTGAATTTTCAAAAAAGATTAAAACAAAAAAGCAGAAAAGCTATTGACTAATCGGCAAAAAAGTATTATAATAAGAAAGTATAGGTGAAAAATCGGCAAAAGCCGTTTTGTCTTAATCATAAAGAAACGGAGTTGAAAACATTTGAAGAGCAGAATAGGAAAACCCGCGTTCTTTATCGTCTTTATCCTGATAATCGTGTTCGCCGTGCTGTCCACAATGGGCATAAGCACATATAACGGCGATATCAAAAAGTCGATCGTTTGGGGAATAGACGATATACGTTGGGGAATGGATATAAGGGGCGGCGTAAGCGCTACGTTCGTTGTGCCTGAGGATTACGCGGCGGAGCATGAGATAACCGCCGACGACCTTAACGCGGCAAAGTCTATTCTTGAAACGCGTCTGGTGAACAAGAATATTAACGACTATAACGTTTATGTAGACAACGCCACAAACGGTGTTATCGTGCAGTTTCCGTGGCAGAGCGACGACACCTCGTTCGACCCGCAGCAGGCGGTGCGCGAGATAGGCGAAACGGCGCTGCTTACGTTCCGCGAAAAGCACGAGGTAGACGCGGACGGCAAGCCCTCGGGCGATACATTGGACAACATCATTATGACGGGCGATCAAGTTGAAAAAGCGACCGCAAGCTATGAGTTGAAAGACGACAACAGCGGTCAGCGCGAATGGGTGGTTGTTCTGCAGTTTAAGGAGGAAGGCAGAAAGGCGTTTGCGGATGCCACGGAAAAGCTTTCCTCAAAAGAAAACTCGGACGCAGGAGCAAACATCGTTTCGATTTGGATGGACGACGAGTGCATAAGTTATCCGAGAGTATACGAGCGCCTGGAGCAGGAGACTTGCCGCATATCGGGCAGCTTTGACGAGAATTCGGCGCGCGAGCTTGCCAATAAAATAAACGGCGGTTCGCTGCCGTTCAAGCTGGAAAACAGTTCGCTTTCGACAATCTCCCCCATACTCGGTATGGGCGCGCGTGATTCCATGGCGCTGGCAGGACTTATCGCGTTTATCCTTATCGCTATATTTATGATAATATACTATAGGCTGCCGGGCTTTGTGGCGGTCGTTGCGCTTACGGGTCAGGTTGCAGGTATGTTCGCGGCTATCACGGGCTTCTTCGGATTTAACAACGCAAGCTCGCTTACTCTGCCGGGCATTGCGGGTATCATACTCTCAATAGGCATGGGCGTCGACGCAAACGTCATCTCCGCCGAGCGCATCAAAGAAGAGCTTAAGGCGGGACGCACGATAGACGGCGCACTGAAAAACGGATTTTCGCGCGGCTTCACGGCTATCCTCGACTCCAACCTCACGGTTATCATAGTGGCGCTTATCCTTATGGCGGTGTTCGGAACATGGTTCGGCGCTACCACGGAGGGTACGGTATACTCGTTCGGCTATACGCTGCTGGCAGGCGTTATAATGAACTTCATTATGGCTTGCTGGGCTACGCGTATGATGACTATCGGACTTTCAAAGTTCAAGTGCTTCAGAAAAACAAGCTTATACGGCGTCAAAAAATCCGAGCTTGAACATACCGACGCCGAAAAGGGCAAGGACACCGTTCATACTATTGCAGTAAAGGCAAAAACCAACATCGATTTTGTTGGCAAGAGAAAGGTTTTCGTTATCATCTCGGCGGCGGCATTTGCGATGACATTGGCGCTCTCCTTTATTATGGGCGTGAACGTTGATATCCGCTTTAAGGGCGGTACTATCCTCACCTACTCCTATGAGGGAGAGATTGACACTAACGCCGTGAAATCCACCGTTGAGGCGCTGGGCACGCCCCGCGCGACCGTTACTACGGGAACCAGCTTCACCGGAGGTTTGAATACGGTAGTCGTATCGTTCGCTCAGGACGAGAAGATGGATAACGAAATGCTGGAGAAGGTCTCGAAAACCCTTGTCGAATCTTATGCAGACAACAATATCGAAAATATTGATACTACCAACGTTTCGGCAGCTGCAGGTTCGCAGTTCCTTGTTTCGTGCGTAATTGCCGTGGCAATAGCGTTTGTGCTGCTGGTTATATACATTGCGTTCCGATTTAAGAAGATAGGCGGCTGGAGCGCGGGTATCATCGCGATATTCTGCCTGCTTCACGACGTTATACTGACATACGCGGTGTATGTTATAAGCGGAATGTCGCTTGACTCAAACTTTATGGCAGTCATCCTGACGCTGCTTGGCTACTCGATAAACAACACTATCATCATTTACGACCGTCTGCGCGAAAACCGCGCAAAGCACGGCGGCAACATCTCCGACCGTGAGCTTGTAAATCTCTCGATAAACCAGACGCTCTCGCGTTCGATAATCACCACCGCCACGACCGTCACCGCGATGATCTCGATAGCGATAGTATGCTCCTTGCAAGGCGTTACATCGATACTCAGCTTTGCGATACCGCTTGCTTTCGGTATGCTGGTGGGCTTCTATTCGTCGCTGTGTCTGGCAGGTCCGCTGTGGATATGGCACCGTGAGCGCAAGTCGCGCAAGAGCGGTTCTTCCAAACCCGCTAAATCAAATGGCTGATAAACCACGCCCCTCTCGTAACAAAGAGGGGCGAATTTGTACAAGCAGAAAGGTGAAATTATGATAAGAGCAATGACATCTTCCGATACTTCGGAAGTTATAGAAATGATGAGAGTGTTTTATAATTCCCCCGCGGTGCATAGCAACGGCTCGGAGGAGATTTTCAAAAGCGACGTGGCGGCGTGTATCGGCGACTGTCCGTTTTTGGAGGGACTTGTCTTTATCGAAAGCGCCGACAGCACTGATATAGCGGGCTACGCAATGCTCGCAAAGAGCTTTTCCACGGAATTCGGAACGCCGTGCATATGGGTGGAGGACATCTACATCAAGCCCGAGCACCGCGGCAAAGGCTTCGGCAAGGAGCTATTCGCATATCTGAAGCAGAATTATCCCGCCCACGCGATACGTCTGGAGGTAGAGGAAGAAAACGAAAACGCCGTCGGACTGTACAAGAAAAGCGGCTTTAAAGTACTGCCGTATATGGAAATGATAAAGACGGCTGACAGTAACACGCTTTGAATGTTAATGCCGATAGCCTTTGATAGTAATAATAAAAAACAACTTCTTATGTCATATTTTTTTGTTGATTTTGCGGCTCTTTATTTTATTAAAACCCTCTTGCAAAGCGAAATATTTTGTGCTATACTGTATGGCAGATAATATAAACTGCGCAAATCCGCGTTGTCCCCCCGCCGCGCGGGGGAAAGCAAACAAGATAATTTGTCTGAGTTTAACGAGAAACCGGTTTTACGCTATGCAAAGGGCATGTAGATATGGAAAGAGAGAAAAAAGAGACAAAAAAGGTTCGCGACCTTACAAACGGTTCGCCGATGAAGCTTATCCTGGGATTTATGCTGCCGCTGCTTTTGGGAATGTTGTTTCAACAGCTGTACAATATGGCGGACACGATAATCGTCGGGCAGTTCCTCGGGATAGAAGCGCTTGCGGGCGTTGGCTCCACGGGCTCGATAAACTTTCTTGTTATCGGGTTCGTGTTGGGTTTAAGCACGGGATTTGCCATTCCGGTGGCGCAGCAGTTCGGTTCTAAGGATTACGACGCGCTGAAAAAATATGTCGCGAACACTATCTGGACAGCGGTTTTCTTCGCCGCCGTTCTTACTGCGGTGACCTGCGCGGCATGCTCGTGGATACTTCACACGATGAACACTCCCAACAACGTTTTCTCGGAAGCGTACAACTATATTTTTGTAATATTCTTGGGTATTCCGGCGACTTTTTTATACAATATTCTGTCGGGATTTATCCGCTCTCTGGGAGACTCCAAAACGCCGCTTGTTTTTCTTGTTATATCAAGCATATTGAATGTTATCCTTGATATATTTATGATACTGGTACTGAAACTGGGTGTTTCGGGAGCGGCCTGGGCAACAGTTATATCTCAACTCGTTTCGGGCATTATGAGCCTTGTTTATATAATAAAGAAATTCGATATACTGCACTTGCGACGCGAGGATATAATGCCCTCTTCTTATTATATAGGAAGACTTTGCGCGGTCGGGGTGCCGATGGGTCTGCAATATTCGATAACGGCTATCGGCTCCATTTTGGTGCAATCCGCCATGAACTCGCTGGGTTCGACAAGCATGGCGGCAGTCACTGCGGGAAGCAAGGTGAGCCAGCTTATGTGCTGTCCATTCGACGCAATGGGAAGCACTATGGCTACCTACGGCGGGCAAAACATCGGCGCGGGAAAGCTTGAACGCGTAAAAAAGGGACTGTTCAGCTGCTCGCTGCTTGGCGTGTGCTGGGCTGTGCTGGGCTTCGGGATAGTCGCGCTGTTCGGGCGGGGGCTTGTTATGATGTTTATCGACAAGAGCAGCGAGACCTCCGCCACGGAGATCGAAACGATAGCGTCATTGGGAAAGCAGTTTTTAATAACAAACGCCGCATTTTACATTCCGCTTGCGTTTGTAAATATTGTGCGTTTTCTTATTCAGGGAATGGGATTTTCACAATTCGCGCTGTTCGCGGGAGTGTTTGAGCTTGTCGCGAGAGGCACGGTCGCGCTTCAAGCCGTACCGAGGTTTGGCTTTTCGGGGATATGCTTCGCAAATCCCGCCGCATGGATATTGGCGGATATATTCTTGATACCCGCGTTCTTTATATGCTATAATCATGTAAAAAGGCGAATGGGCAATAACGCCGTTTAAGGAGGATACTTATGATATACGAAAATGTTCAAAGGCTTATCGGTTACGCGATGAAAAACGAACTGATAACAAGCAATGACGTCTATGTGGTGCAAAACGGTCTTATGGACGCGTTGGGGCTTATCGATTTTGAAAGCTCTGATACACCCGCCGCCTATTCGGGAGAATCCATAGACGATATTTTAGCGCCTATTCTGGACTACGCGTGCGAGAACGGGATAATTTCCGATACGACAAACTCCCGCGACCTGTTCGACACAAAGCTTATGGGCGTATTGACGCCGTTTCCGCGCGAGGTGAAAGAGCGTTTCTATAAGCTCTACAAGCAATCTCCCCAAAAGGCGACCGATTGGTATTACGACTTCAGCAAAGCCTTGAACTATGTGCGCGCGGGAAGAATGGCAAAGGATATTCGCTGGAAATACCGTTCCGAGTATGGCGAGCTTGATATCACGATAAACCGCTCCAAGCCCGAAAAAGACCCGCGAGACATCGCCGCCGCGAAGACCGCGCAGTCTGCGGACTATCCGAAATGTATGCTCTGCGCTGAGAACGCGGGCTTTTCGGGAAATATAAAACGCCCCGCACGTCAGAACCTCCGCCCCGTTCCGATCTCCTTGAACGGCGCTCCATGGCAGCTGCAATACTCGCCCTACGGCTACTACAACGAACATTGCATAATCTTCAACGAAAAGCACACCGTAATGAAGATAGATGACGCGGTGTTTGAGAAATTATTTGACGTTCTGGAGTTTTTGCCGCACTATTTCGTCGGCTCGAACGCCGATCTGCCTATTGTCGGCGGCTCGATACTCAGCCACGAGCATTTTCAGGGCGGCAGATACACGTTTCCCATGGAGACCGCGCCCGTTGAAAAAGAGTTCGCGCTTCCGCAATTCCCGAACATCAAGGCGGGAAAGGTCAAATGGGCGATGTCGGTCATTCGTTTGCAGTCCGAAAATCGCAAAGAGCTTTCCGCAGCGTGCGCGCACGTTTTGAAAAAATGGCGCGGTTACTCCGATGAAAGCGTCGATATCTTCTCCGAAACAAACGGCGGACCGCACAACACGATAACGCCGATAGCGCGAAAGCACGGCGACGTTTACGAGTGCGACCTCGTTCTCCGCAACAACCGAACCACTCCCGAACGCCCGCTGGGGCTGTTCCACCCGAACCCCTCGCTGTTCCACATCAAGAAAGAGAACATCGGGCTTATCGAGGTCATGGGCTTGGCAGTGCTGCCGTCGCGTCTTGCCGAGGAGCTTGGCGCGGTAGAGGATATGCTGCTGGGACTTGGGCAGAGCGCCCTCACCGCGCCGCACGAGGAGTGGGCGCGAGGCGTTCGTGAGCGCCACCCGGAGCTTAACTCTCAGAACGCCGCCGAAATAATCCGCGAGGAGGTAGGAGCGGTGTTCGAGCAGGTGCTGCTTGACGCGGGCGTGTTCAAGCGCGACGAAAACGGGCAAAAGGCGTTCGATAGATTTATCGCGGCTCTTTAAATACAAATATCCCCCGCTGTATGCGGGGGATATTTGTTTTGGGAAAAAACGGCGCAGTCAAATGACTGCGCCGTTAAAAAGCGTTTTAATCGACTTGCCGCTCAGTTCAGCAGAGCGTGCTCGTCGTCCTTATCGAACAAGTGGATCTTGTTCGGGTCGATGGCAAGTCTTACGGTGTCGCCGGGACGAGCGGTGCATCTGGGCGATACACGAGCCGTCAGCGGGATACCCTCGCAGGTGATATAAAGGAACGTCTCCGCGCCGAGCATTTCGGTTACGTCTACGTTAGCCTCGATGATACCGGTCTTCGCAGCGGAGAGGTACATCTCCTCATCGTGAATGTTCTCGGGACGAATACCCATAACGACGGTCTTGTCAACATAGTACTTAAGAGCGTCCGCATCAGCCTTGGCAGCGGGGAGCTCTACATAGAACTTTCTGCCGCGAGTGGTCTTGGTGTCCTCGGAGCCGAACTCTACATTGTACTTGCCGTCCAGCATAATAAGCTTCGCGTCAACGAAGTTCATCTGCGGAGAACCGATAAAGCCCGCAACGAACTTGTTGCAAGGAGAATCGTAAAGGTTGATAGGAGAGTCGATCTGCTGGATGTAGCCGTCCTTCATAACAACGATACGGTCACCCATCGTCATAGCCTCTGTCTGGTCGTGCGTTACGTAAATGAACGTTGTACCCAGCTTCTTGTGGAGCTTTGCAAGCTCGGTTCTCATCTGTGCACGAAGCTTTGCGTCCAAGTTGGAAAGCGGCTCGTCAAGCAGGAAGACCTGAGGATCACGAACGATCGCACGACCAAGCGCAACACGCTGTCTCTGACCGCCGGACAAAGCCTTCGGCTTTCTGTCAAGCAAGTGAGCTATATCAAGTATCTGAGCAGCCTCTTCAACAAGCTTCTTGATCTGATCCTTGGGAACCTTGCGGAGCTTCAGACCGAACGCCATATTGTCGAATACTGTCATGTGAGGATACAGAGCGTAGTTCTGGAAAACCATCGCGATGTCTCTGTCCTTAGGAGCAACGTCGTTTACAAGGCGGTCGCCGATGAACAGCTCGCCTTCGGAGATCTCCTCCAAACCCGCGATCATACGAAGAGTTGTAGACTTACCGCATCCGGAAGGTCCAACGAAAACGATGAACTCCTTATCCTTGATGTTCATGGTGAAGTCAGATACGGCGGTAACTCCGCCGGGGTAACGCTTGTAGATACCTCTTGCCGATAAACTTGCCATAGTTATATTACCTCCTAAATAAAGTAACTTATAAGTTATGAATATCCGACCGATATCGCATTTTGCATACGCCGACAGATACCCACAAATATTTTGCTAATAATATTTTACCAAAATACCTTGAAAAATAAAAGAGCCTAAACCAACAAATATTTGTCTTTTCCTTTATATATTTTCACTAACGACTACAAAAACGCTTTGATAAAACTTAGAATAAGTTGGCATTTTGCACAAAAAAACGCTCAAAAACTCCTTAAGGGCGATGCCAGAGCCAAATTTTTGGTATTTCGCACAAATAATGTTTGCGGATTTTGGTGATATTATCACAAGATGTTGTGAATTTCGTTTAAGTTGTTAGGTAATTTTTGATCATTACGTAAATTTAGTAAAAAACGCCTCGCATATGGACTTTATACGGAACGCGTTCACATATATTGTTTTCTCTCCCTCCCGCTTTGCAGTCAGGCGCATTGAATTCGCAAGCCTCTACAACCAACAATTAAAAACTATTTCCCAATAACTAAAGAGAATATCCAGCTGCGCTTTCGCATAGATTGGAATGGACAAACTTATACTAACTTCTCAATTGAAAGAGTACAAATTTTATTTTCTCTTTCCCGCTTCGCGGTGGGAGAGAAAATAAGATAACGTGTCTGCTTTTAATGAGAAATTATCGGAGGCGCAATATGACAAAAAAACGAAAACATTCGGCAAAAGCGGCGATCATCGGCGCCGTCTTGTTGGTATTGGCGGGGATATGGGGGCTTATTCGCCTGAATTCAAGCGGGGACAGCCGTCCCGATGGAAGCACCGCCGAAAAGCGCATAGAATACATACGCTCGTTTGGTTGGGACGTGAACATCGCGCCCACAAGCATAAAGGAAATACGCATACCGGGAAAGTTCGACGAGGCTTACGAGCAGTACAACGCTCTGCAAAAGGAACAGGGCTTCGATCTGCGTAAGTACCGCGCGTGCTACGCTTATCAGTATACTTATGATATATTGAACTACTCTGAGCCGTCGCCCGTGCCTATCTGCGCTAATCTGATAGTCTGCGACGGCAGGATAGTCGGTGCGGATATTTCATCGTCCGAGGCGAACGGCTTGTTGACTGTCCTCGCCAAAAAGTAGGCTCACAGCGCCTTTGACCGACAAGCGCGGTATAGTCGCAAAGCGGCTCGCGTTCGGCTCCGCAAATTTAATGCCGATTTTCTCTATTGACATTTGCCCCTTTTTGATATATAATTAAGTTGTGGTTTTATGGGGGAATGTTCAAATGAAACGAAAATACATTATATTTATATGCACCGCGGCGCTTTTGCTTTCGGGCTGCAAAGCAGACAGCTCTTCAAAAGTAAACGTTTTTTCAACCAACGGAACTGTCTCGGCAAGCTCTTCGACAAAGTCAACGGCGGTAAGCTCGTCGGCTTCAAAGAGCACGACAGAATCCTCGTCTTCAACAAGCACGGCAAGCTCCTCTTTTTCAAAGAGCGAGGCAAGCTCCGCTGAGACCTCGCAGCCGGTATCGTCAACAACATCTGATGTGCCGCCGGCGTCTTCCGTTATTTCCGAAACGTCCGACGTTCCCGCTCCGCCCGAGATCGAAACGCAAACGATAGTTTACAGTCACGACCCGAAAAACGCCTGCACGATAACGTTTGATGGCGCATCAATTATCGTGCGCGGGAAAAGCGGCGATCTTTTGTCGGGAATTTCGGACGACTATCCCAAATTGTCTGTTGAGAGTTCGACCGAC
Source organism: Ruminococcaceae bacterium UBA7135 (assembly GCA_002492075.1). Lineage (GTDB taxonomy): Bacteria > Bacillota > Clostridia > Oscillospirales > Ruminococcaceae > CAG-115. The sequence goes on along the minus strand of DKXD01000141.1, from coordinate 5,574 downwards.
GGCGATGAGACGGTTTATACGCTGACGCCGAAAAATACATCGTTCGGTCAAAGGTACGGCTGGTTTTATATTCTCGATAAAAGCAATTATAAGAATTACATATTCGTAGAAATGACGGCGGACGGAATACGCTTTCCCGATGCGTCAAGCCTTGTAAAGAACAACGACAATGCAGTGGGTTCCGCAGTGAACGCATCCAAGGGCAAAACGCTTCAATACATCACAAGGAACGGAAAGCACGATAACGCGGCTCATGTTCTTGAAGAAATAAAGAAGATATCGGACGAAATATGCGAGGGGATAGACAGCGATTACGAAAAGCTGCGCGCGATATCCTACTGGGTCTCGGAAAACATCTATTATGACCGCCTTGCATACAGCAAGGGGATACCGCAGGAGTGCCTGTCACTGGAATATATGCTCGATAACAAGTCCAGCGTCTGCGGCGGCTATTCAAATATGACGTCGGCGCTGTGCGCGGCGCAGGGGATACGCTGCTTAAACATTACGGGAAGCGGTATTATCAGCGGTCACAGCTTTTTGGAGGGTCTTGCGGGCGGATTTCATGAATGGAACGTCGCCGAGATAGACGGAGAATATATAATCGTTGATTCGGGCTGGAACTCACACAACGATTTCAGCCTTGACGGCACATTCAAAAACAAACCAATGAGTTACAAGTACTTCGATATCGGCAAGGAGCTATTCGCGCTTGACCACAAGGCGCAGACGGCGGAATACAGAGATTATTGGGCGGTTTTGGAGGGCTGAGAAATGATACTTGCGGACGTTCACACACACTCCGGCTTTTCAAGTGACAGCGAGGAGCCGCTTCGCAATATCGTAAAGGCGGCTCTCGATAAGGGGCTGAAAACGGTCTGCCTTACCGAGCATCAGGATTTCGATTATCCCGAGGAGGGCGAATTCGCTCTTGACGTGCCCGCTTACCAAGAGGAGCTGCTTCGCGTTCGCGATGAATTTTCCGACAGACTTGAAGTTTTGTTCGGCGTTGAGCTTGGACTACTGTCGTATATGCCGGATACTCTGCGGGATTTCGCAAAAAGCGCAAATTTCGACTTCATCATTGGCTCGTCTCACCAGATAGACGGCTTCGACCCGTATTACCCCGAATATTTTGAAAAAATGGGCGGCAAAAACGGAATACTGCATTTCTTTGATGAAATGCTGGCAAGCGTTAAAGCGTTCGATGATTTTGATGTTCTCGGGCATTTAGACTACATTGTGCGCTATTCCCCGGAAAAGCGCTATGACCCTCTTGATTACCGCGAGGTGCTGGACGAGATATTGAAGCTTACAGTATCTAAGGGCAAGGGTATCGAAATAAACAGCAAGGGCGTTTCGACGCTCGGTTATCCGCACCCGCACTCGCTCGTGCTTAAACGCTGGAAGGAGCTTGGCGGCGAGATAGTCACGGTAGGCTCCGACGCTCACGAGGGAGCGCGTGTCGCCGCCGATTTCGACAAAGCCGAGCAAGCCCTGAAAGCGGCGGGCTTTGCGTATTACACGGTGTTCCGCGCCCGCAAGCCTAGTTTTATAAAGCTGTAAAAACGCACAAAAAGCGGCGTGTCACAAAAAACGCGTCGCTTTGTTTAATACTATATTTTGGTTTTCTTCCTCCCGCTTCGCGGGGGAAGAAAAAACGGTTTAGCCCCACATACTTTGCTGCGTAACATTAGAATATATCATCTGTGTTACGGGAGTTACTCCCTTGGCTTCAAACAAACCGCTTACTGTTGTGAATTTGTATCCCTGCTCTTTGAGGGCGGGGATGATTTTATCGATAGCTTCGACCGTTTTGCTGTTTCCCTGCGCGTCATGCATAAGGATTATGCCGCCGTCCTTGACGCTTTTCGTTATTACCGCAACGCGCCTATCCACGGACACATTGTTATCCCAGTCGTTGCAGCCTACCCCCGATATGAACGGCACACTGATATTTTCCCACATCAGATCGCCTACCGCGATGTAAGGCGGACGGAAAAATTTCGTGTGTTCGCCCGTTATTTCAAGAACCTTTTCGTCAACATATTCAAATTCCGCTTTTATTTCCTCGGCGGTCATCTTGTCCATATAGCCGTGAGTCTTGCTGTGATTGTTGATCTCGCAGCCTAAATCGTAAGCGCGTTTCACGGATTTGGCGCTTTCGTCGTTGATATTATTGCCGACAAGGAAAAAGGACGCGACTACCTTATGCTTTTCCAGAACGTCCAGCACCTCGTTGGTAGTCGTGGTGTTGGGTCCGTCGTCAAACGTGAGCGCAACGACCTTATCCCACTCGTAATCGGGTTCGGGGGCAATCGGGGGCACGGTCTGCGCGGAGGATTCGGGCGATGAGCTTTCCGAAGCGGCGGAGCTTGCCGTGCCCTCCAAAGCGGAAGAATTTCCCGTGCTCTCCGAAACAACGGAGTTTTCCGCGCCGCCCGAATCGGCGGGACTTTCCGCAGACCCGCCCGAACACGCCGCAAACGCGCCCGTTGTCAACAGGATAACGGAAAGCTTCAGCAGTCTTTTGATCTTTGCCATATTTATCGTCCTTTCAAATAATCGGCAAACCGTCACTTCTCGCCGCCAACTATCTCCGCAAGCTGAGTGAGTATGCTGCTTCGCGCGTCTACCGTTATCTCGCCCACGTTTTCGCATATCTTCTCTATGTATTCAAGCTCTTTAAGACGGCGCAAAGTTGCGTTCTCGTCCATAAGCTTGGCGGTGTTCAGCAGCGAGCGCGTGGAGGCTACCTCCTCGCGACGTGTGATGACGTTCGCTTGGGCGCGTTTCTCCGCCGCAAGAACCGAGTTCATTATCGCGGAGATCTCACCGGGAAGTATAACGTCCTTGATACCCGTTGAGAGTATCTCGACGTACATATCGGCGGTGCGCTTTTTCAGCAGATCAAGTATCTCATTGCCGATATTCTCACGGTCAGAGAGCATTTCATCCATGGTCTTGCCGCCAAGATAGTCGCGCAAGGCAAGCTGCGCTTCGGTATAAAGAGTTCCCGCTATATTCGGATAGGTTTCGGAAAGCTTTTTGTAATCGGTGATTTTCCAGTTCGCCGCGAAATTCACGCGAACGCCCACGCGATCCTTGGTGAGAATTTCCTGTCCGCTGATGTCAAGCTGCTGAACACGCATACTATATGAAGCTGTGGTAACCTTTACCGCGCTGTTCCAATAGAAATAGCGACCCGGCTCGAGATACTCGGCGGGCTTGCCGTCATAGTAAACAACGGTTCTGCACTCCGCGGGAACGTTTATGTCAATGACAAGCCCCGCTCCCAGCTGTGCCGAGATATTTGCGGGGATATCGGTGATCTTGGGGTCGGCGGTGGAAAATACTTTAAACTCGTGCTTTCCCGCTTCGCTCCAAAACGCGTGAAGCCCCGCCGTAAGCGCGCCCACAAAAACTCCGTCTATGTAGTGCAGAGCCACCTCGCCGTTTTTAACGGTGACTTCACTTGTGAGGTCATCGGATTTATAACGGTCGACTACTTTTGTGAGTATCTGGGAAACCGTCGCGTTTTTGGAGCATATCTCCTCGTCCAGCGGAAGAACCTCGATCGTTTTGGAGCGGTTTGACCTGTATTTTCCCGCGCCGAGGAAATCCTGCAAAACTCCGTTTTTAAAAAGCAAGCCCTTTTGGTTGCTGTTGATAATTACTTTCATAGTCATTTCCTCCTAACATTATTACTTCTCCGATTCAGCGTTTGTTTTTCTTGTCTCTCCCGCCTGCGGCAGGAGAGACATTGCCGTTTTATCAATATGTTTTTTCCCGCCCGCGGCGGGAAAAATCTTGGATACATCTAAACTCTCACAAATCCGTCCGTCCACTTGCACTCGTCTGTATTGTAGTGATCGACACACCATTCGGCACGTTCGTAAGTTGCTTTCATTTCCGCGAGCATACGCCGCGCCAGCGGCTCCGTGGCGAAACAGTCGCTTTCAACGATATCGCGGTCGTATTCGTTCCAGCCGTAAACGATAAAAACGCTGCCCGCTTTTGCGTTCCCGACGACGTTCTTTTCGGTTATCGAATAAGAGCAGCCGTACTCGCAAAAGCCGCGAACGCTCCGCAGATAATACCGAGCGACCTCCTCCGCTTTTTCGCGGGTTGAAAAGAACCCGATATTGAAGCGCTCGTCAAGCTCATCGTCTGTGAAGATCAGATTGTAAAGCGTCATTTTGTCATCCCTCGCCTTTCGGAGCGTAAAGCGCTCCCGTATCGCGGTCGTAAACGAAATCGGGGAGCGCGTCCGCAGCGTTTTCGGAAAGCCTTTCAAAGCCGAACATCCGGCAAAAAAGCTCCGCGAAATTGTCCTCCGCTTTGTCATAAATTCGCTCGACCTCGGCAAATTTCACGGCAAGCTCCCCGTGCGGGAGCTTCGCGCCGCCAAGCCGAACATCGCACTTGCAGTACTCTATTTCAATTATCATCTACAATAATTCGGGCATAATTTCCCGCCCAATCAAGTTCTTTTTGCTCGTATTCTTCGGCGGTCAAACCGCTGCCAAAAAACGTGTCCGCCGCGATAATAACGCCGTTTTTGTCGGTAAGTGCCACAACGGAACGCGCTTTTGTAAATCCGAAAAACTCACACATTCCCTCGCTGCCGTCCGACAAACAGCGCGAACAAACGATCTCGCAGCGACGAGTACATCCCTTTTCCGCGAAACACGTTCCTTCGACCATGATATATGCTGTTTTCATTGCGTCCTCCTTAAATATATAAAGCGTTTTCACGCGTGAGTTTCGTGTGTTCCGCGCCTTATACCGACGACGCGGCGGCAGGATTGAGCGCGGGGCGGTTTGGCGCGGTTTTCGGAAAAGCTCCCGAAAAGTGGCGGCAAACGTTCCCGTACGGTATCCTCCCCCGACAGGCGGCGGCGGTACCGCCGAATACGGCAAGCCGTATTCGGCGCGGCACGGAGCAGCATTTTTCCTGATGAATTGACAGTTCATTGATGTGAATAAAAGTTCACATGAGCAACCAAGCTCTGCTTCTGAGGCAGTTGGGATTCGAACCCATATAGTGGGGCATTATGCGACTTAACGCATAATTCCCTTGTTATCCTGCGGACGCCGCCGAACGGCACTTCCGCGTCACACCTTAACGATACGCTGACCTACCGGCGCGCAGTTTGCCGCCCCGCGTTTGCTTCGCTTTTCAAGACATCGAAACGCGGAAAGCGGCTTGGTGTATTTTTTTATTATACCACACAGCGCGAGCCTTTGTCAAGAGTTTTTACGCATTCACGGATTTTTATTGATGAACGCGTATCATTTGGCAAGGATCACCCCCCGCTTACGCGGGGAAAACTTTTCTCGTCAACAGGAAAACAATTAAAATAATGGTGAACTGACCCCTATATTCTGCGCAAAAAGCAGAAAGCACCGCCGAGGCGATGCTTAAATATCATTTTATCGATAAACCGAATGTTGTCCATTTGTACAAACGATGTACACGGGCGGTTTTCGAGGAAAACAGAAAGCCCGCGAACGGCTTTCTAAAGCCATTCGCAGGCTAGGTAACTGGTCGGAGTGACAGGGTTCGAACCT
>DKXD01000178.1 GCA_002492075.1 Ruminococcaceae bacterium UBA7135 | reverse complement strand
GGGAAGGGGGCTTTTTTCACCGCTTCAAGCTGCTCCCGACTGACGTTTACGGGGTCGAACGGCTCGTCGCTCACGCCCTTGATAGAGCGAATATGCGCTCCCGTGGTTATCCCGCAGGTTTCGAGTATCTGTCCGCAGACCGCTCCCGCAAAGCACAAAGGCGCGGTCAACCTTCCCGAAAAATGACCGCCGCCGCGCGGATCGTTCGCGCCGTTGTAACGGAGAAAGCCCGTGTAGTCGGCGTGTGCGGGTCTTGCTATATGCGAGATGTTTTCGTAATCGTTCGAGTGCTGATCCTGATTATAGATCACCGCCGCAAGCGGGGTTCCCGTTGTTTTGCCCTCGTGCAGCCCCGACAATATTTCAGGTATATCGTTTTCGTTTCGCATCGTGGACGTTCCGTCCTTTTTCGGAGCGCGCCGCGCCATAAATTCCCCGATTTTATCGAGGTCTATCGGTACTCCGCTCGGCAAATTGTCGAGTACCACGCCGATCCCCTTGCCGTGGCTTTCCCCGAAAAGCGAGATGTTTACACCGCCGTTAAAGCAAGATGACATATTTTCCCCTCCAAATTATTTGTTTATATATTCTTTGTAAGCCCTATCAATAAGCGGCTTTATTGCGTTGAATTCCGCGTCCCTTGAAATTGTTTCATATATTTTATAATCCGACAACTTCCCCAGATCTTTAAAATACAAATTATCGTCGGACTCGTAATACCATTCCACAAACGCGCGGATTTCGTCAGAAATATCGACGTCCCAGAATTTACCGTCACAGTATTCCATAAGATACTGCGCCCCATTGATCTCTCCCGCGCGAACGCGCTCACAGCCCTCCGGGTCGCTCTCCTCGCCCTCGAAATTGTTTTCGATAACCCAACGCAAAAAAAGTCCGATGTGATCCGCTGCATAAAGGCAGACCTCGTCCGCTTGCTCCTCTGTAAGCTCTGCTGTGATATTATTCCGCTCGCGGTAAGCCTTCGCCGCGCTGTCATAGTGCCAGTCAAATCTGTCAATAGCCATAAAACCACCTCATAAATATTTCTTGAAAGTAAACGACGTTTTTTGATACCCCTGTTTCTCATAGAATTTATGCGCTTCGGTTCGTTTAAAGTTGCTGCTTAGAGTGATTACCCCGAATTTGTGTTCAATCGCGGATTTTTCCACGGCACGCAGCAATGTAGAGCCAACACCGTTTCTCTGATACTCCGTTTTGACCGCAAGACCGATCACACGCAAAAATTCGCCGTCTACTTCAAGTGAAATTTCCTTTACTGTCGAAATAAAACCGCAAATCATTCCGTCGTTCTCCGCGACAAGGACATTGTAGTTTCCCAACGAATTCATCAATTCAAACCTTTTCAGAACGTCATTTTCAGTGATCTTCGGGTAACCGAGTTCATTTTTAATAAGTTCATAAACGCCCGCTATATCGGATAATTCACACTTGCGAATTATCATATTTCCTCGACCTCCCCGTCAAGTGACCTGTACACATCAAAGAAATTCGGGAACGATTTGCGAACACATTCTGCACCGCGAATTATTAGCGGATTTTCACATCGAGTTGCGGCAATCGCCATTGCCATCGGTATACGATGATCGTTGTGACCGTTTATTTCTCCGCCTTTAAGAGCGCTTACTCCCTCGATTTCCAGAAAATCCGCACCTGAGGTAACCTTGCCGCCCACCGCGTTCAGACATTCCTCCATAGCCGCAAGACGGTCGCACTCCTTAATGCGAAGCCGCGCTACGTTTGTAATACGGCTCTTTCTCTTGCAAAAACACGCCAGAACGCTTAGTATCGGCACTAGGTCGGGAATATCGGAGCAGTCTATCTCAAACGGCGCTCCGTTTGATTTTGCGAAATTCTCACATATTTCGACGATTTTCTTGTCGCCCTGTGAGGAATTCTCATTTAAACCGCCGATCCTCAAATCCGAGCCGAGCGCGTTTGCCGTATAAAAGAACGCCGATTGCGAATAATCGCCCTCAACGGCTCCCGAAAACGGAGTCAGCCGCTGGTTACCCTTGATGAAGTAGCCGTTTTCGGTTTCCAAAATATCACAGCCGAAGTCTCGCAGAACGCCTATCGTAATATCGACATACGGCTTTGATTGCAGCGGCGAAGTAAGAACGATCTCGCTGTCGCCGTCAAGCAGGGGAAGCGCAAACATCAGCCCCGTGATAAACTGCGAGGAAATGTCTCCTTTTATTTCAAAGCGCCCCGCCGTAAGCTTTCCCGAAGTGGAGCAAGGAAGTGTGCAGCCGCTTTCCGCTTTGGAGAAATCGAACGTTATCCCGTGCTTTGGGAATTCGTCCGTAAAAGGCGTTATCGGACGCTGAGGGAGCTTTGCTCTGCCAAGGAATTCCGCCCGCACATTCAAAGCACAGGTTATCGGAATAAGAAATCGCAGCGTGGAACCCGATTCGCGGCAATCCAGCACGGCTTTGTCGGGAGTTTTTTCAATTCCTTCAATCACCGCTGTGCCGCTCTCAAACGATATTTCGGCTCCAAGTGCACGCATACAGTCTATTGTAGCAAGAATATCCTCGGAAGGGAAGAGGTTAGTAATAGTCGATCTGCCGCTTGCCAGCGCCGCCGCAATTATCATTCGGTGAGCAACGCTTTTCGACGGCGGTACTATGACCTCTCCGTGCAGCTTTTTTGGCGTGATCCTTATATCCATAAATTCTCCTAACTTTTAAGAAATTTTTCGTATTCGTCCACGGACATTTTCACTATCTCGCTCTTTCCGATATCCGAGCAGATGACGATGTTCATACCGTTTGCGAGGTGCTTTTTGTCGCCAAGCGAATACTTAAACAACTCGTCCATAGGCGCGGGATCCGTCAGCGGCAAGCCGCATTTGGTAAGGAGCGCGTCAAGCTTGTCAGCAATACCGAGTTTGCACATTCCGCGGCGTTCCGCGATGTGAGTGAACGTGCTCATTCCGATCGCTATCGCAAAACCGTGGGTAAGCCCCGTATAATTGTAGTACTTTTCCAGCGCGTGCCCAAGCGTATGCCCAAAATTGAGCAGCATGCGCTCATTCTTTTCACACTCATCGTTTTCGACGACCATGCCTTTGATAGAAACGTTTTGTTTCATTATTTCGACAAGGTTAGATTTGACGTCGCCGTTTAAGAGCAACTCGAACAATTCCCGAGACTTTATCATTCCGTGCTTTATTACCTCCGCCATTCCGTCAGCAAAAAATTCAGGTGTAAGAGTGGAAAGTGTTTCGGTGTCCGCGATAACAAGTCTAGGCTGGTGAAACGCGCCCACAAGATTTTTTCCTGCGGCGATGTCAACGGCGGTTTTGCCGCCCACAGAGCTGTCGGACTGCGCGACAACGGTTGTCGGTATCTGCACGAAATCTATACCACGCATATAGGTCGCCGCAGCAAAGCCAGCCGTGTCGCCGACTACTCCACCGCCAAGAGCTGCGATGTAATCGGAACGTGTGAAGCCGTTCTCCGCCAGAAAATCGTATATTTTAAGCAGGGTAGTGTGGTTTTTGGAGCTTTCCCCATGCGGGAACACAAACTTTCTTGCCTCTATACCAACACTCTTCAGAGAATTCATTACGCACTGCCCGTAAAACTTATCAACGTTGTCATCAGTAATGACAGCGCATTTTCCCGTTGGTTTCACCGATTTAATAAACTCCCCGGCTTTATCGAGAATGTTTTTGTCAATAAAAATATCGTAAGTTGTACTTGCATTTACCGTTATTTTTTCCATATATTTCCTCCACTGTATAATATTCCTTTTATATTTTAC